>JBFIQI010000150.1:0-5441 GCA_041609715.1 Gammaproteobacteria bacterium | reverse complement strand
GGCAATGTCAGTAATGGATGCGTTGGGGTTGTTCATCAGGCGGCAGGCTTCCTTGACCCGTTGCTGAATCACGTATTCCTGGAAGGTGATGCCGGTTACCTTCTTGAACGCACGACTGAATCGAAACGGGCTCATTTCGCAGTGCTGCGCCACGACTTGTTCCTGGATCTTCGTACCCAGGTTCTTCTGTACATAGGTCTTGGCACGCTCGATATTGTCACCGGGTGGTTGTACACCGCGGAAACGTGCTTCATCTGGAATAGGCGGCGCCGGGTTCAGATGCCGGGTACGGCGTTCCGAGCCTTGCGCCAGCATTTGCACCAGAGATTCGACGGTCCGCTCGGCTTCCGCATCAATAACCGGTCTGACCAGGTAGTCCCATACCCGGTTACGGAATGACCACACCGCGAGCGATTCAGAATGTTGCTCTGTGAGCATGATCAGCGGCAAAGATGGCCGCGTTTGCTTGGTTTCCTGCAGCAGTTGCAGGCCGGGAAGGTCGGGGTAATCGAAATCGAAGCACAAAGCCTCGGGCACAAAATCCTTAATTGGATCGCCGCCCGTCTTGCTGCCCGCCGGTTTAATCTCGCACCGCTCTATAAACGGTGTTGGTATCTGGATTTCCGTGCGCCTCATGCGCAAATCAATCCACAGGATTCTCGGCTTATGCATGCCGTTTTCCCCTAGGATCTCAGTGTCTTCCGTGCACCACTTCGCCCTACCGGCTGACCCGAGGGTTGGTGCAATAACCCCCATTAAAGTTCCAGTGCAAGGTTGGCAGCTAAAACTTCAGCCTTGCCCGATTAGAAGCAAGAAATATGCCGACGTGGCTAACTAACTGATAGACGTCGCGCACAGCTTCTGCAAGGTGCCAGTTCGTAAAATTTATCGACATAATAACCGTCTCGGCCGCCAAAATATGTTAAACGAGGCGCGTCAGAGTATCCGTTTGGCACCCATAACTTGTTTTCAGTGCCTTTAATTCACCAACGAGCAAATCCCGCTTCAACAAAAGACGACCAAGTCTCTGAAATACATAACGTATTCCGTTGGCGCGGTATGCCTCCAGCCAAACGCGAACTCATCTATTAGTTTCGGAATTCGAATAAAATGGAGGGCAATCTAAATGCTACCTGCCGGCAAAATAGTGCGCATCAGTCAGCAAGTTATAACTTAAAGTTGTCATTGGACTTTAATGCTAATCAGGTCGCTGGCAGGCACCAGGCCAGCTACACTTATGCTTAGAAAAATTATCATCACCAGCGCGTGGTTTTTTTTGTTTTGTGCGGTTTTTGGTTTTTGTGGTGGAGTGCTCAGTTACATGCTGGTCGACGGGAGTACGCCTGATGCTCGCTCGCTGGCAAGCAGGGCACAACGTGCTGATTGGGGCATGTACTATACGGGGAGTATTTTGGCCCTGTCGTTGTTTTGCGCGTTATTAGGAGCCCGATTCAGACTGTTGCCAGGTTTGGCTGCAAAATCAACAGGCAGCGGCACACCGCCAAGGCCTGCCGCCACCGAAGCAAATTCAGATTAAGTCCGAGGATAAAAGGATGACAATGAGCCCGCTTAAGCCGGGATCACGCCAGCCCGAGGTGGCAAAAGGCAAGCAAGCCGGATTGACAACGACGGAGTACGCCATCGCTGGAGCGCTGGTCAGCATGGCCATAGTGCTCGCATTTTCAGACTTGGGAAAAGCTGTGGTGGCTGTAATCAACTACATTGCCGACCAAATTTAAAGCGATTAACCGAGTAATTTAACAATATTGCAGGCCACTACCTAGATGTGGCTTTTCTGAGGTTACCGCAAGAGACTGCCATGCTTTTACAAAATTGTACCGGCCCTTGCCTTGGGATGACGCTATAAACAGTTTGTCGGAGGCCGGTTCTTAGCCTTCCGGAATGCAGGTGCACCTGCGGTTGTCTACAACTGGGTGCAAGAGGTGTGCTGACATTCCATGATGCGAACCGACCACCAGGCGGTTCCGTAATGTAGAGGCGGAAACTCTGTTAACAGTGTAGGAGCGAAAAAAATGAAAATTAAGCAATCTATCATGACGTTCATTCGCGAGGATGATGGACTGACCACCGTCGAATACGCCATCGCGGGTAGTTTGGTGGGTGCCGCCGTGATCGCTGCATTCACAGATTTGGGTGATGTCGTTTGCCAGGTTATCGACTATATAGCTGGAGCTGTTGCGTCTAACACCAATATCACCGATCCAAGTACCGCGCAGTGCTGATCCTCTAGTTACAGCTGGCGCCAAGGTCGGAAAACAACTTGGCGCCAGCGTTTTCAGAATTTGCCCGCAATACCGGAGTCTGTTGGCCGCTAGCAAGTACTCTTAGACTGGATTAGAAGGTTGCGGGACGACCTGGCAAAAGGGGCCCTGACCGATGCTCGCGACTGTTTCCAACAGTGTGTCTACTGTCGTATTGCTGCTTGTTCTGGCTGTCGCAGTAGGCACCGATCTGCGTGCGCACCGGATTCCCAACTGGCTGAGCGCCGGAACCATCCTCGCCGGACTCAGTCTTCAGTTCGGCTTCCTTGGCCTGGATGGGCTCGGCAGTGGCTTGTTGGGGCTCGCGCTTGCGTTTGCGCTCATGATTCCCTTTTACATGGCCAGGGGTATGGGCGCCGGGGACGTCAAGCTGATGATGGGCATCGGAACTTTCCTCGGGCCCTGGGATACGGCCATCGCTATCGGCTTCACCCTGTTGTGCGGCACCGTCGCCGGCATTGCCATTCTCGCCTGGCGAAAAGGCATGCGTGAATGGCTCAGCCGCTATTGGCTGATGCTGCGCACGCTGGGCAGAACCTGGAAACCCATTTACGTGCCGCCGGGCACCGAAGCCGTGGCGGCGCAGCGCTTTCCTTATGCAGCGGCGATTGCGGCCGGTACTACAGTTGCGCTGTGGTGGCTGTTGCAACTCGAACCGCTCGTGTACTTGCTGAATTCCTGGGTGAGGGGCTGATATGGACATGCTGGCAACCAAGTCTGCCAGGGCCACATCGGCGAGCGATCATTTCGCTGAACTCGCGCCGCGACCACGTTCGGTGGCGGAGACCGGGCTCAGTGAACAGCTGCTGACCGAGCTCGTAAGCAAGCATCTTTATGACGGCGGCGTGCTGACCATCCGCGACATGGTCCGGCGCACCGCACTTGCGGGGCCGGTGCTGGAGGAGTTGCTGGCATTTCTCAGACGCGAAGCCAGGATCGAGGTGCGCGCTCAGGCTGCCGATTCCAAAGGGCTGAGATATGCGTTAACAGATCTGGGGCGCAAGATGGCGCTGGATGGCTTCGCAAAAAGCGGCTATCTCGGGCCGGCGCCGGTACCGCTGGAGCTGTATTGCCAGGTCAGCAACTCACAATCGGTGCACGCGAGTGGCATCACCAAGCAAGCGATGCTGGATGCGTTCAAGGATGTCACCATCAAAGAAAGCCTGCTGGATCAGCTCGGTACTGCGCTCAACTCGGGCAAGGCGATATTCGTCTATGGTCCAGCCGGGACCGGCAAGACCTACCTCACGCAACGGCTCTCACGCATGTTGGGCGATGCTGTCCTGATCCCACATGCACTGGCGGTCAATGACGCCGTGGTCCAGGTCTTCGATCCGGTGATTCACGATATCTCCGATCTCGAGCAGGGCCCCGAGCAGGTCATGCTTGGTCAGGGATTTGACCCGAGATTTCTGTGCTGCCGGCGGCCAGTGGTCGTTACCGGTGGCGAGCTGTCCGCAGACATGCTCGAGATTCATTACGATCCCGATACCCGCGAATACCGTGCGCCGCTGCAGCTCAAGGCCAATAACGGCATATTCATAATCGATGACATGGGGCGACAGCGGGTGGCTCCGGAGATCATTCTCAATCGGTGGATCGTGCCGATGGAGGAGGCCCGCGACTATCACAGCCTGGGGACGGGCAGGCATTTCTCGGCGCCATTTGATGTCATCCTGGTGTTCTCGACCAATATCAATCCACTGGACCTGGCGGATGAGGCATTCCTCAGGCGCATTGGTTACAAGATCAAATTCGACTATCTCGACACCCCGACGTATTCGCGAATCTGGCAGGAATACTGCAACAAGCTCGAGATACCATTTCAGCAGGAACTGCTGGATTTCACGCTCAGTGAATTACACCACAAATCGGATACCCCGCTGTTGCCGTGTCATCCACGGGACCTGCTCATCATCGCCAGGGATCAGGCCATGTACCTGGGCCAGGGCTTCCCCCTGACCCCAGACAACATGCGATGGGCCTGGGATAACTATTTTGTGCAACTCGATGATCCCGTGGATGGAGAACTGAGGTAAAGACGATGATCAAGAAACGAACAATTATGTTATTGCTGGTCTCGCTGTTCATGGGCGTCGGGGCGGCCTGGGTTGCGAACAACTGGGTCGGATCGCAATTGGTACCCGAGGCAACCGCAGATGCGAATATGGCAAACATAGTGGTGGCCAGCCTGGCAATTCCCTTCGGGACCAAGATCGAGGTCAATCACATCAAGCTGGTCGAGATCCCCAAGACTGCGATACCTGCCGGAGCCTTCACCAGTACTGAGGAAGTCGTCGGCATGATCGCCAAACAGGCGATATTCTCGGGCGAATTGCTGATTCCGGAAAAACTTGCAGACCATGAAGGCGGAAGCACGCTGGCGGCAGTCATTCAGCCGAAAATGCGGGCCATCACTTTGCGGGTCAACGACGTGATTGGCGTTGCCGGTTTCCTGTTGCCGGGTAATCACGTGGATATCCTGGCCACCAAACAAGTCGGCCGCAAGAAAGCGCAAACCGAAACGGTGCTGAAGAATATCAAGGTGCTGGCGGTAGACCAGACCGCCTCGACCGACAAGAACGAGCCGGTCATCGTGCGTGCGGTCACACTGGAGATGACACCCGAGCAAACCGAAACCCTGGTGACCGCACAGCAGGAAGGACCAATCCAGCTCACGCTGAGAAATCCCAACGAGGAACTTGTCGTCGAGGTGCCCGAACCCGAACCCGAACCCGTGGTAATGGCGAAGCGGCCGGTGCGGCGTGCCGCGCCCGTTTCACGCGTGACCATCATCAAGGGCACAAGGGTGCACACCGAGAAACCCAAGAATTGAGATAAAAATGAGCAATAACAACAACGAGGAGCGGACCATGCGTGCCCATCCAAATATAGCTGCAAATATCTTCCTCGCCGCCGCAGCGGCGTGGTTTGTCATGATCACGGGCGTTCTGATGCCGGGCGGTGCATTTGGACAACCACCCGTTTTCAGTGTTGATGTCGACGGCAGTCGCGCCAGCAATCTGCATGTACCGCTCAACAAGTCGAGAGTCATTCAGTTGCAGGCTCCCGTGAAAAAGATTTCAGTCGGCAATCCGGACATAGCCGACATCCTGACTCTGAGGGCGCGTCAGCTTTACGTGCTCGGCAAGAACCTTG
>JBFIQI010000149.1:0-5511 GCA_041609715.1 Gammaproteobacteria bacterium | reverse complement strand
TGGACCGACGGTTACCTGTGGACCGATGCCTATCTCTGGACCGACGGCTATCTCTGGACCGACAGTTACCTGTGGACCGATGCCTACCTTTGGACGGACGGACTGACCGAGACCATGTCCGTCTATATCTGGGTTGGGCAGGAGTAAACCATGGCCCTGCAAAAGTTGTCCGAATCCGGACGTTTTCGGCTGATCTCCAACCATCTTTTTGAGGAAATCAGCGCAGCGGCTCATCCCGGGACTAACGCACGACAAAGCGCCAAAAAGCTGGCCATCCTGGTCTGCAAAGATGCGGCTACCAGAAAGTGGGGCCCCAAATGGCTGGAGCAGGCGGGCTTCACGTCGGTGATCGCTACCACCCAGGCGGATCTGCAGCTGGCGGAGGGCAGCGTGCAACCGGCCTTGCTGCTGGTGGAGTCAGGGTTGAAAGCACGCGAAGGACAGCCCCTGTACCAATGGCTGGCCCAGAGCTCCCTTAAAAACGTACCGCGCCTGGTCCTATGCGCATCGGAGCGGGATATAGAACTGGCGTTGGCAAGCGGCGCGGCGGACGTAGTCCGCAAGCCGTTGAACTGGCAACTTATCAGCCGCAGAGCATCACGCATGGTGCACTCGTTCAGCTCCCTGATGGAGCTGGACAAAGCACAGGAGGCGCTGGGTCGGGCGCTAAGCTATGCCAATGACGCCCGGCAGCTGCTGCAAAAGGTCGAGGAAGTGGATCTTCTGACCGAACTGCCCAATCGCAACAAGTTCTCTGAAACCATCGACCGTGTGCTTGGTGCAGTTGATGGACAGCAAAATTGCCTTGCCGTGATGATTATCGGCATCGACAGATTCCGTTCGGTCAATGACAGCCTTGGTCACGAGGGAGGTAACGAAATTCTGGCCGAATTGGGCACGCGACTCCGGGATTGCATGAGTCGCGAGGATCTTTTTGGCCGCTCGGGAAATCAATTAATGACCGCAGCCGCTGCAAAACTGGGCGGGGTCCGGTTTGGCCTGATGTTTAGCCACGGCGGCAATGATCGCGATCTGCAGCGCGCGGCGGAGTGCGTCCAAAAAGAGATCGAGAGGGCCGTGCAATACGATGGGCAGGCAATACATCTCAGCTGCAGCATCGGCATCGCCGTGGCGATGCGCGACGGAAATACGGCTGAGCAACTGATTCTGAACGCCGAGAGCGCGCTCCTGACAGCGAAGAGCGCCGGCGGTGGCATCAACATCTACACCGAGCAGAATGATCGCATCGCAGCCCGCCGGCGTGAGCTGGAACACAAACTGAGGTTAGCGATTAAAAACCAGTCACTGAAATTGCATTATCAGCCCTTGATCGACAATGCCAGTCACGAACTGTTCGGCGTGGAAGCTTTGCTGCGCTGGACATGCCCTGAGGAAGGACAAATTTCGCCCGCCGAATTTGTACCGGTGGCGGAAGAGGCGGGCTTGATGGTGGAAATTGGTAATTTCGTGATTCACGAAGCATGCCGGCAATTGGGTGAATGGCGCGAGGCTGGTCTTGTCAATTTGCGCATGGCAGTGAACGTTTCGATTGCGCAACTCGTCCGCGGCAATATTGTCGGCAGTGTCCGCGAAGCTTTGATGAGCAACGGTGTAGACCCGTCACTGCTGGAACTGGAATTAAGTGAGCGCGGTGTGGTCAAGCGAGACGAGGAGATCATGCGCAAATTGCACCAGCTACGTGCGCTGGGTGTGCGGATATCCATTGATGATTTCGGTTCAGGTGAAGCCTCCATCGCCTATTTGAAGCACCTGCCAATCGATACGCTGAAAATCGATCGGTCCTACGTGAGCGGTTGCGCGGACAATGAGCGTGACCAGGTTATGGGCATGGTCATGGCAACCCTGGGACAGAAATTGGGATTAGTGGTAATCGCCGAGGGCGTCGAAACCGAGGAACAACTGCAAAAAGTAAAATGCTGGGGCTGTGACGCGAGTCAAGGATTTTACTTTAGTCCGGCGGTATCATCAGACCAGATTAAAGAAATGTTGATTAAGATCAGCTAGTTACGGCGTATCCTCAAATAGGAGGGAATATGCGGCATAGCGGCAAGGGACCGGTTCCCCTCCTGCTGACTTCAAAGCTGAAACCTGCCCTGGCAGGTTTTATGCTGCTTGGGGCCTGCATGTGCCTTACGCTGGATGCATTGGCCGCCGACACCTTTCGGCCAATGCGCTTCGATCACCTCAACGCCGATGACGGGCTGAGCCAGAATTCGGTGATCTCGATCGCCCAGGACCAAACCGGGTTTATGTGGTTCGCCACCGAGAACGGGCTGAACCGCTACGATGGCGTCAGTTTCAAAGTCTTTCGACGCGATCGATCAAACGGTGCGGCGTTCAATAACGACTTTGTGACCAGCCTGGCGGTCGATAATAAGGGATCGGTCTGGGTTGGTACCGACGGTGGCGGCCTGGTTCGCTGGGATTCTCGCAGCCAATCTTTTACCGATTTCAGAAATGAGCCCGGCAAGGACAACTCGTTACCGGGCAATCATGTCAGCGCCCTGCTGCATGCTCAGGACGGCACGATCTGGATTGGAACCTTGCGCGCCGGGCTTGCACGCCTCAATCCTGCTAACGGGATGATTACTCGTTACTCACACGAGCCCTTGAATGAGATGAGCCTGACCAGCGGCGCCGTCAAGGCAATTTACCAGGATGAAACGGGACGCATTTGGGTAGGAACGGACGCCGGCCTCAATCTCATGAGCGACCAGGGCACTAGCTTCCGGCGTTTTGAACATAAGCCGGATGATGCCCATAGTTTGAGTGACAATCGGGTTCGCACCATCACCCAGGACGATTCGGGCGAGCTTTGGGTGGGAACGCGCGGCGGTCTCAACCGGCTCAACATGCGAACCGGGCAGTTCGTACGCTTTTTGAATGACAAGGCCGACGATGCCAGTCTCAGTCACAATCGTGTGCGAGCAGTGTTTGAGGATAGTGCCGGGCGCCTGTGGGTTGGTACTGCAGCGGGTCTGAATCTCTATGATTCCGACACCGAATCATTTACCCGTTATGTCGCTGACACCTCGGTTCCGGGCAGCCTTGCGGATGACAACGTGCTGGCCATATTTGAGGATCGCAGCGGTGTTCTGTGGGTCGGTACCGGTGCCGGCGGCGTCAGCAAATGGAATCCACGCTCCTGGTCATTCGGGCATTTCAACGCAATTATCAATGGCGCCCAACGCCTGAGCAGTTCGAACATCTCGTCATTTGCCCAAGATGACTCGGGGCGGCTCTGGATAGGCACTTTTGGCGGCGGATTAAACCTGCTTGACCGAAGCGACGGCAGTGTAACGACCTTCAAGCACCAGCGGGATAATTTGCAGACCATCGGCGGGGACCGTGTGATGGCCTTGTTGTACGACTCGGGATCGCTCTGGGTGGGAACCATGACTGCTGGCCTCACCCGACTGAACACCGAAACCGGTGAGGTCAGTATTTACAGGCATGACCCGGATGATGTCGCCAGCCTGGGCGCCAACGGCATCATGTCGCTGTTCAAGGATGCAGGCGGAAACATATGGGTAGGCACTTTTGGCGGGGGCGTGAGCCTGTACGACCGGACGGAAAATGCATTTGTCCGCTTTGGACATGATCCACGCCTGCCAGACAGCCTCAGCAGCCCCAGGGCGACCAGTTTTGCCCAGGGTCCCGGCGGTAAAGTCTGGGTTGGTACCGATGGTGGCGGCCTGAATCTGCTGGATCCCGAAACCGGCAAGGTGCTGCGTTTTCAGCACGATCAGAACAGCGCCAGCAGCATCAGTGCGAATACGGTTTATTCCTTGTTCACGGACCGCGCCGGCGATCTTTGGATCGGTACGCGGGCTGGCCTCGACCATTTGCGGGTGTCGACACTGGCGTCGGGGAGCCCCCAGATAACGCACATTTCCCAGGCCGACGGGCTCGCCAATGACGTCATTTATGGTATCCAGCCTGACAACGAGGGACGGCTCTGGATCAGCACCAATTACGGCTTGAGCAGGATCGATCCGGCGACCCTGGCAATCCGGAACTTTCACCGGGGTCACGGACTCCAGGGCGAGGAATTCAATTTTGGTGCTCATTACCGGGGCCGGGACGGAGAATTATTCTTTGGTGGCGCCAATGGCTTTAATGCATTCAAACCTGAAGAGCTAAGAACCAACCAGGTGCCACCGCCCTTGGCCCTGGTATCAATTTCCAAATTTAATGCTCCCCTTGATACTTCAGAGCCTTATGAATTCATGAGTGCGCTGGCCCTGGATCACAGGGACTCGGTTATCGGCTTTGAGGTCGCGGCGCTGGACTACACGGCGCCCGAGCAGAATCGATATGCCTACAAACTGGAAGGATTCGACGAAGGCTGGGTCAGCCTGGGGAATGTAAATCGTATTACTTATACGAACCTGGATGCCGGCAACTACACGCTGCGGGTAAAGGCGGCGAACAGCGACGGAGTCTGGAATGAATCCGGTATCGCTTTGTCGCTTGTGAAGCGTGCCGCCCCCTGGGCAACGGGTTGGGCTTACCTGGCTTACCTGCTGGTTGCGTTCTCTGTCGCCTACTATTTCTGGCGCGATTATCAGCGCAAGCGAGAGATGGAAAAGGATTACATGCTGCGTCTCGAAGTAGAAGTTCATGAGCGCACCCAGCAGCTGGCCGAGCGCAACGAAGATCTCGAGCGGGTCAACAAGAAGCTGGAGGAGGCCAGTCTTACCGATCCCCTGACCGGACTGCGCAATCGACGCTTCCTGTTTGAAGAAGTTTCCAAGGACGTTGAATTAATGCGTCGCGACTATCTGGATGATGACCCGCCATCGTCGGGGCGCCGTGTTGAGGATCGGGCTGGCAAGCGCAGTCCTGGCCAGGACATGGCATTCATGATGCTGGATCTCGACCACTTCAAGCCAATCAATGATCGCTGCGGACATGTTGCAGGCGATCGAATCCTGGTTCAGGTTCGCGATGCCCTGACCAAAGTATGCCGAAATTCCGACTTCATTATTCGCTGGGGTGGCGACGAATTTTTGATAGTCGGCCGCCATGCCAACCGGGATGAGATCGAGGCCATGGCGGAGCGGATTCGTTCCCAGATCGCGCAAACCGTTTTTGCGCTGGGTGACGGGCAGGTGGCCCGCACCACCTGCTCCATCGGCTATGCCTGCTATCCATTTATCCGCTCGCAGCCGGACCTGCTGTCGTGGCAGCAAATTCTCGGGCTGGCGGATAGCGCCATGTACGATGCCAAGGCCAGCCGCAACGCGTGGACCGGCTACATGAGTACGCCGAGCAGCTCAGAAGTGGACAACGTATTCAAGGCCGTGCGCGAGGCGCCAGCTGAACTCGCCGACCAGGGCCAGCTGGAAATTCGCAGGGGCACCGCCCCTGGGGCCGCAAGCTGCGCTTCGGCATAATAGCCACCCGCTGAGCCAGTTTTAGTACAAGTCAGCGCATCAGATTCCGGCCCGGACAAGCCCCGTAAGCCCAGCGGATTTCAGCTAAACT
>JBFIQI010000148.1:0-5595 GCA_041609715.1 Gammaproteobacteria bacterium | reverse complement strand
AGTGGCGGTTAACGTTCGCGAGACTGACCAGCTGGTATCCAACGCGTCACAGTTCACGTCCAACGAACTGGGCGGCGTTTTGCAATTTGGCCTGCCGTTGACCGAGTACAGTGCGCTCAGCCTGGGCGTGGGTATTCGCGAGACCGAGTTGCTGGCTTCCAATTTCAGTCCGGAGGAATACAACAATTGGGTACGGGACAACGGCGAGACCTTTTTCCGCCAGTCGCCGTTTGAGGATCAGCAGGGCAATCCCCGGTTGCTGCCCGGCAGCCGATTCAATACCTATGAGTTGTTGCTGGGCTTCGCCCGGGATACCCGTAACCGCACCATCTTTGCCGACCGCGGCTCGCGGCACTCCCTGTCGCTCGAATATGCTCTGCCCGGCAGCGACGTGGAATATTTCGTGGTGCGCTACGGTGGCGGAATGTTGTTCCCCATGTTCGGAGATTTCACGCTCTCGGTGCGCGGAAATCTTGCTTATGGCGATGGCCTTGGCGATACCCGTTACTTGCCGCCCAACAAGAATATGTTTGCAGGTGGTTCGCAGTCGGTACGAGGCTTCCGGAACAATCGCCTGAGCCCGCTGGATTCTTTTGGTAATCCTTATGGCGGCAACGCGTTGCTGACCGGCCAGATTGAGTTGCTGTTTCCGACGCCTGAGCGCCTGCGGGGAAGCGCGCGTTTCGGCCTGTTTGCGGATTTCGGCAATGCCTTTTATACCGGCGACCGGGGCTTGTTCCAGGTGCGCGACGATAACGGCGTGCCCACCGGCCAGGCGCCGGTGTTCAACCCGGAATTCTGGGACTTCAGCACAGATGAAATTCGCTATTCGGTAGGGCTGACCGCAACCTGGCTGGCGCCCATCGGCGCGCTGTCGTTCAGCTATGGCGTACCCCTCAATGCCGTTTCTGGTAATCCATTGCGTCCCGACGATGAGGTCGAGCGCTTCCAATTCACTATTAATTCTCCATTTTGAGCAAGGTGACGAGTCTATGATTTCGAACAAGCGATATTTGTTAGCGGCAGCCATAACTGTGCTGGGACTGGCCGCCATCTCTTCGGCCCAGGCGGCGGATCTGAAGATCGGCGTGGTCAACGTTGCGCGGCTGCTGGATTCGGCGCCCCAGACCAAATCTGCACTGCAGGCCCTGCAGGAAGAGTTTTCGCCTCGCGAGCGCGAGCTGGTTGCCCAGCAACAGGAACTGATCGAGCAGCAAGAGTCCCTGCAGCGGGATGCCGCCATCATGAGCGACGAAGAGCGTCGCAACAGCGAGCAGTCTTTGCGTGAAAAGCAGCGCGACCTGGCGCGTAAATCCGGTCAGTTTCGCGAGGATGCCAACATGCGTCGAAACGAGGAGCTGGGCCGCCTGCAACGGCTGTTGCTGGAAGAAGTCGATGCCTTTGCAAGGGCCAATGGCTTTGATCTGATCATCGGCGACGGCGTACTTTTCGCGCGTGGTGAGGTGGATATCACCGACCAGGTGCTGGCCCGCATGGAGGCCGCATTCAACGCAGGCAGCGGCGACTAAAAGCAGCCATGACCCTGACTGTGGCCGACCTGGCCACCCGTTTTGGCTGTGAGGTGCAGGGCGATCCTGCTACGCGCATCAGCGGGGTCGGCACCCTGTCGGCAGCCACTGCATCGGACCTGAGTTTTTTCGCCAACCCGCGTTACCGCGATGCATTGCGCGGGACCGGCGCCGGGGCAGTGCTCCTGTCCGAAGCCGACGTGGGCGACTGCCCGGTAACTGCCCTGGTCTGCAGTAACCCCTATGCCATGTACGCGCGGGCTGCCACATTGTTGCATCCCAGCCGCGAGGTGCGACCGGGCATCCACCCGTCGGCGGTTGTCGACGCCAGCGCTGAAATTTCTCCTGCCGCTGAAATCGGCCCCGGCGTGGTGATCGGTGCCGCCAGTATCGTGGCGGAGAACGCCAGGCTGGGACCAGGCACCGTGCTTGGCGAGCATTGCTGCGTGGGTGCCGATTGTCTGCTGCATGCCAATGTGACCCTGGGGGATAAGGTGCAGCTGGGTGAACGGACCATCGTGCACCCGGGCGCCGTAATCGGAGCCGACGGCTTCGGCCTGGCCCGAGAGGCGGACGGCTGGTTCAAAGTGCCACAACTGGGAGGGGTGCGCATCGGCAATGACGTGGAGATCGGTGCGTGCACCACGGTGGACAGGGGTGCAATAGAAGACACTGTTATCGAAGACGGCGTCAAGCTTGATAACCAGATTCAGGTAGCGCATAACGTGCGTATCGGTGAACACACCGTGATTGCAGCCTGTTCCGGAATTTCCGGCAGTACTGTGATTGGCAAACGTTGCGTGATTGCCGGCATGGTGGGATTCGTAGGCCACCTGGAAGTCGCTGACGACGTCGTGGTGACTGGTCGCAGCATGGTGAGTCGGTCGCTGCAGCGAGC
Organism: Gammaproteobacteria bacterium; assembly: GCA_041609715.1. Taxonomy (GTDB): domain Bacteria; phylum Pseudomonadota; class Gammaproteobacteria; order Steroidobacterales; family JABDLF01; genus JABDLF01. Next base: position 3,168 of record JBFIQI010000148.1, on the reverse strand, counting down.
CGGCACCTATTCCGGTGCGCTGGCTGTGGACGATGCGGCGCGCTGGCGCAAGAACAGCGCACGCTTTCGCAAACTCGATGATCTGGCGCGCAAGGTTTTGCAACTGGAAAAACAGGTCGCCAAACTGACCCGGGATGGAGACGACGATGGCTGAGCCGATTACCATGGACATCTACGAGGTGCTGAAGCAGTTACCGCACCGCTATCCATTCCTGCTGGTGGACAAGGTACTTGAATGCATCCCGGGCAAATCCATCGTGGCGGTAAAAAATGTCACCTTTAACGAGAACTATTTTCCCGGCCACTTTCCGGAACGACCGGTGATGCCGGGCGTCATTATTATCGAGGCTCTGGCGCAGGCCACGGGCTTGCTGGCGTTTGCCAGTGCCGGTCGTACACCCGAGGACGATGAGCTGTATTATTTTGTGGGTATCGACAAGGCTCGTTTCAAGCACCCCGTGAAGCCCGGAGATCAGCTGATCCTCAAAGCAGATCTGGTGCGAACTATTCGCGGCATCTGGAAGTTTGCCACCACTGCGGAGGTCAACGGTAAAGTCGTGGCCCAGGCCGAGATCATGTGCGCGCCCGGAGTATCGCCCTGATGCTGGACGAGCGGGCGATCATCGATCCCGCGGCGCGACTGGGAGATGGGGTAACGGTGGGGGCTTTTTCCATCATCGAGGCCGACGTCGAAATTGGCGCTGGCACCCGGATCGGTCCGCATGTTGTCATTCGCTCCGGCACCCGCATCGGTCGCAACAACCGCTTCTTCCAGTTTTCCTCCATCGGCGAGGATCCCCAGGATAAGAAATACGCAGGCGAGGCGACTCGCCTGGAAATTGGCGACGACAATACCTTCCGCGAATTCTGCACGCTCAATCGCGGCACCGTCCAGGATGAGGGGGTGACCCGTATCGGCAATCGCAACTGGCTCATGGCATATACTCATGTGGCTCACGATTGTGTGCTTGGCGACGAGGTCATCCTGGCTAATGCTGCGACCCTGGCAGGTCATGTGCATGTTGGCGACTACGCTATCCTTGGGGGTTTCGCCGGTATTCACCAGTTTTGTCAAATCGGTGCGCATGCCTTCATTGGCAATAATTGCGGTATCACGCGCGACGTGCCTCCCTATGTCATGATTGGCGGGCCGCCCGCGGCACCGAGGGGTATCAATTCGGAAGGGCTCAAGCGCAGGGGATTCACCGGGGAACAGGTGCGTAATATCCGCGATGCCTATCGCATCGTCTATCGTTCCGACCTGAGGCTGGAGGAAGCCATCGCCCGGCTGAGTGAAAACCTGGATGCCAGGCCGGAACTGCAGCCCTTCGTGGAGTTTCTGCACAACACCAAGCGCAGCCTGCTTCGCTGAAAAACCGTGGAGGTTTGTCCCTGATGCGTGTCGGGATCGTTGCCGGTGAAGCTTCGGGGGATAACCTGGCCGGGTCCCTGATCGAAGCACTGCGAAAGCGCCGACCCGAGCTCGAGGTATTCGGGGTCGCGGGGCCGCGCATGCGGGCGGCTGGCTGCTCCAGCTGGGCCGATGCTGATGAGCTGGCGGTCATGGGCATTGCCGAGGTGCTGGGACATTTACCGCGCTTGCTCAAGTTGCGTCGCGAACTGACAGCACGCTTTCTTAAAGCCCGGCCGGACGTGTTCGTAGGCGTCGACGCGCCCGACTTCAACCTGGGCCTGGAACAGCGCCTGCGCCAGGGCGGCATCAAAACCGTGCACTATGTCAGTCCCTCCGTGTGGGCCTGGCGCCGCGGCCGAATGCAAAAAATTCGCGCAGCCACTGACTGCGTATTGTGTTTGCTGCCATTCGAGCAGGCGTTTTACGCCGCCGAGAACCACCCGGCGGTATTTGTGGGGCATCCCTTGGCTGACCAGGTGCCGATGGATTGCCCACAGGGGCCTGCCCGTCAGGCCCTGGCCCTGCCTTTGAACGCGCCGGTACTGGCCGTGCTGCCCGGCAGTCGGCGTGGCGAGGTACAGCGAATTGGTCCCGTATTTGCAGCGACCATAGCGCAACTGGCGGGCCGGCATCCGCGCCTCGAATTCATTGCTCCATTCGCCAATCCTGCAACCCGCGAAATGTTCGCCGCACAGCTCAGGGAGCATGCACCGGGTGTCGCTGTTCAGATGTCCGAGGGCAATGCGCAGCTGGCCATGACCGCCGCCAACGCCGTGTTACTGGCGTCCGGAACGGCGGTTCTCGAGGCGCTTTTAATCGGGCGTCCCCACGTGGTGGCCTACAAGATCGCGCCGAGTACGGCGCAACTCGTGCGCCTTTTCAGGCTGATGCACACGGAGTTTTATGCGCTGACCAACCTGCTGGCCGGCACGGAATTGGTGCCGGAATTTCTGCAGGAAGCAGCGACGCCCCGGGCTCTTGCAACGGCTGTCGAGGCGCAGCTGTACGATACCGGACTCGCCGCCCGGCTGACCGACCGCTTTCGGGAGCTGCACCGCTCACTGCGTCGGCAAGCCAGCGAACGGGCTGCTGATGCCATCATCGAGCTGGCGGGGCACGCATGATGGCTCAGACCGTCGATATGTTCGCAGCACCGTCCTGTGAACGCTGGGTTGCCGGTGTGGACGAAGCCGGACGCGGTCCGCTGGCGGGCCCGGTGGTAGCCGCGGCGGTTATTCTCGATCCCACAAGGCCCATCGACGGGCTGGCGGATTCCAAGGCCCTGTCCGCCGCGCGCCGCGAGCAGCTGGCCACGGCGGTGCGCCACCGGGCCCTGGCCTGGGCGGTGGCCTGGAGCGACCCGCAAGAAATCGATGTGCTGAATATTCTCATGGCGACAATGCTGGCGATGACTCGCGCCGTGCAGGGCCTGCGGCTGGTGCCGGAAAGCGTACTGGTGGATGGCAATCGCTGCCCACGCTTGCCGCAGCCGGCCCGCGCGGTCATTGGCGGTGACCGCATGGTTGCGGCCATCTCGGCGGCATCCATCCTGGCCAAGGTAAGCCGGGACAGCCAGATGCTGACACTGCATGCGCGCTATCCGCAGTACGGGTTCGACCGGCACAAGGGTTATCCGACTGCGCTGCATCTGGATTGCCTGCGGCGCCACGGACCGAGCCCGCAACATCGCCAGAGTTTTGCGCCCGTCAAAAAAGCTCGTGCCTTGCACCTATGACCACCGCGTTTGTTCACCT
>JBFIQI010000147.1:0-5596 GCA_041609715.1 Gammaproteobacteria bacterium | reverse complement strand
TGCAGCGCGGGCTTGTAGGCGGGGTCCAGGACCAGGGATTGACGATAGGCCCACTCTGCACCACCCAGATTCTGGCCCAGAAAACGGGAATACCCGAGGTTATTATAAAGTTGTGCCGACTTCGCGACTTGCAGCGCGCTCAAAAAGTAGTCCGCGGCGCGCTCATGTTCCCCGTCGCTGTCCGATATGATGCCCATACCGTTGTAAGCCAGCACCGGCGAATCCGGGTCGATATCAACGGTTGCATTGGAATTTCGGACTCTGCTCTTGTCCAATTCAATCGCATGTGACAGGAGTTTCCTTGCGGGCTCGATCCGACCGCCCTGCAGATGCAACACGCCAAGTGCTTCCAAAGCGGCCACGTTTGACGGTGCCCTCAACAGCGCCGCTTCGTAGGCGAGCCGCGCTTCCTGGCGGTCACCCAGACGCTCGAGTATGGCGCCTTTTTCCACATAAAGTTCGGGTGCTGGGCCAAATTGCTGCATGCCTTGGGATAACAGCATCAGGGCCTGGCTGAGCTGCCCCTGGCCCGCGAGTTCACGTACGCTCGATACCAGCTGTTCCATCGGGCCGGACGTTTCTGTGACCGGCTCGGCCAGCGTCGCGGCGGGTGGCGCCGAGACGCGCAGGTTGTTGCATCCGCCAGCTGACAGCAGCACGCATACAGCTGTTGCGAGCACAACAAGGGACCGGGATGAGCGAGGTAATTCGGGCAATGTAATCTTCAGGCTCTCGGGTACAAGAGTCAGAAGTTTGCCAGTGCGGCCATGATTTTCAATATGGCGGGCCCGATGGCGACCAGAAAAAATGCTGGAAACAGGCAAAAAGTCAGGGGAAAAATAAGCTTGGTGCCCACCTTGGCAGCCATCTCCTCGGCCGCCTGCATGCGCTTGTCGCGAAATTCTTCCGCATATACACGCAGGGTTTCCGCGATGCTGGTGCCAAAGCGCATACTCTGGGCCAGCAAGGTCACCAGGCCCCGGATGTCCTCGAGACCCGTACGATCGGCCAGGTTCTTAAGCGCCTCCATGCGGTCCACGCCCGCACGCATCTCCGCGTTGACAATTGCGAACTCACTGGCGAGGGTCGGGTGGCTGACTGCCAGTTCCTTGCCCACCCGCTGGATGGCTGCGGACAGCCCCAGCCCGGATTCGACGCACACCACCAGCAGATCCAGGGCATCGGGAAACGAACGCCGTAATTGTAATTGCCGGTGGTCGACGCGGCTGCTCAGGAAAATCTGCGGACCGAAAATGCCCACGCCTACTGCAATCGCTGCCATCGTGAGCACCCGTTTGAGGGGCAACGACGGCATGAACTGGGTCGCCACTAAAACCAGCGTGGGCAATAAGATCACCAGGAGCATGCGCAGCGCAAAATATACAGTCAGCGCATTCTCCGATCGATAGCCGGCGTGCATCAGCCGAACCTGGGTCGTGATTCGTTCTTCGTCTTTTTTAGGTACCACCAGACCCTCAAGCGGCTCGACCAGCTGACCCACATCAATCGAACTGCCATGATCCCGGACCGGTGTGCCGGAGACTTCCTTCAAGCGTCTGCGTAACGGACTCGATAACGAACTGCCCAACAGGGAAAGCGCCAGAACGAATACGGTGATGGCGGCTGCGCTGAGGCCGACGAACATCAGCCGCACGATAGTCTCGTTATCGGAAATCGAGCGTAAGAATTCGAGTAAATATTGCATTCAGGTACTCAAACGTCGATGCGGATAATTCTGCGGATCCAAAGGATCCCCAGCAACATGATGCCAAAGCCCCAGGCGATCAGCTTACGCCCCTGGGGTTCCTCGAGCAGGATGGGTAGATAGTCCGGAGTCGTAATTGTAATCATGATGAACAGCACGAACGGCACCGATACCAGGATCCATGCAGACAACCTGCCCTCAGCTGACAAGGTCTTTACCTTGCGCTGCAGTCGGAAGCGGCCGCGGATGACTTCAGAGATTTTTTCCAGGATCTCGGCAAGATTACCGCCCGTCTCCTTTTGCACCAGTACCGAGGTGACTACCGCCATCACGGTCACGCTGGGAATACGCTCCAGAAGACCCAGCATCGCGGCCTTGACGTCATTGCCATAATTAATGTCGGCAAATGTGATACCAAATTCCTTGGCAATCGGATCGTCCATTTCTTCGGATACAAGCTTGATGCTCTGGTTAAATGGATGGCCGGCGCGCAATGCGCGCTTGATGACGTCAAGAGCTTCCGGTAACTGCTCCTCGAACTTCGCCATACGCTGGTTACGCTCGGAGATGATCTTCAGAAAAGGCAGACTGAAAGCGACCATTCCCAACAGGAGCGCCAGCGCCAGGGTGTGGGTAAACGACCAGGCCACCAGTGCCCCGACTGCGCCCAGCAGGATGCCCGCACCCACGACCCGGTATGCCGGCCAGGTGCGACCCGACTGTTCGATCAATTCGGCGAGCTTCTCCATGCCCGGAAGGCTTTCCAGGCCGCGCTCCAGCGGCGACAAATCGGTCAGGTATTGTGCCCGCAACAGAGAAGAAATCTGTTCCCTGCCGCTGGTGGCCTCAATCTCGGCGAGACGCTTGCGCAGTAACTTTCGCGTCTTGCGGGCATCGCCAAACACGGGAACCGAAGTCCCGAACGTGAGCGCAAAGATGGAGATAAATACCATCAAAAGGAAAATCGAGACTTCGGAGAAACTGAACATAACTACTCGTGAATCGCGCCGGGGCTATAGATATCCTGTGGCAACTCCACGCCGCGCTGTTCCAGCCTGGTCTTGAAGCCGGGTACAATGCCGGTGGCCCGGAAACAACCGATGACGTTGCCCTCTTCGTCTATGCCTGATCGCTCGAATCTGAACAACTCCGACATGGTGATGATTTCGCCTTCCATGCCATTGATTTCCTGCACGCTCACCATGCGCCGCTTGCCATCCTCCTGCCGTTCCACCTGGATCACCACGTCTATGGCCGAGGCGATCTGGGTCCGCAGCGCCTTGGCCGGAAAGTTGATGCCGGTCATCGACACCATGTTTTCTACCCGGCTCAGTGCGTCCCTGGGCGTATTGGCATGAATCGTAGTCAGGGAACCATCGTGACCGGTGTTCATGGCAGAGAGCATGTCCAGCGCCTCGCCGCCACGGACCTCGCCGATGACGATGCGATCCGGCCGCATGCGCAATGCATTCCTGACCAGGTCACGCTGGGTAACCTCACCCTTGCCTTCGATATTCGGCGGTCGGGTTTCCAGTCGCACCGTATGCGGCTGCTGTAATTGCAGTTCAGCCGAGTCTTCGATGGTCACGATGCGTTCGCTGTGCGGGATGTAGCCCGACATGATATTCAGCGTGGTGGTCTTGCCCGAGCCGGTGCCGCCCGATATCAGGATATTGAGCCGGCACTTTACGATGGCGCGTAATACCTGGGCAATCTTGGCCGACAGCGTTTTCAGCTCGATCAGGTTGTCCATCGTCAGTAACTCGACCGCAAAACGGCGGATCGACACCGACGGCCCGTCGATGGCCAATGGTGGGATGATGGCATTCACACGCGATCCGTCCTTGAGACGTGCGTCGACCATGGGGGACGATTCGTCTATGCGACGGCCCACGCTGGAGACAATCCGATCGATGATATTCAGCAAATGGACATCATTGCTGAACTGCACGTCTGTCAGCTCCAGCTTGCCCCGACGCTCCACGTAGACCTGATTGCAACCATTAACCAGAATGTCGGACACGGTTTTGTCATGCAATAAGGGTTCGAGTGGGCCCAGGCCCATCACCTCGTCTTCAATCTGCCGAATGACCCGATGACGTGCCGCCAGTGACAGAGGTGCCGATTCCTCGGTCAGCAGCATCTGGGAAATTTCTCTTATTTGCTTGCGGGCGTCGTCTTCTGTATGGCTGCTGATCAGCGACAGGTCCATGACCTTGAGCAGGCGCTTGTAAATTTTCTCCTTCCACTGTTTTTCCTGCGCAGACAAACGCTCCGATGCATCTTCTGCCGTTCGCGCGCCCGGGTTTTTCTGTGGCATGTCCATATATCAGTTCCGTCGCGGGTCGTTCATTCGCTCTTGTGTGAGTCGTAAAAAGTCTTGATTCCGGCCAATGCCGACTTGACCAGGCCGGGCTGCGTAGCATTAGTCTTGCCGTCCAGGATGACTGCCAGTTCGACCAAGGTCCGGGTGATTCGTGCCTTTCTGGCGGCAGCAAAAATCGGTTGCCCGGAATTCAGGCTTTCGTTTACCAGGGCAAAGTCATTAGGTACCGTATGCACATCCTTGATCGACAGTGCACTCCTGATGTCATTAAGGCTGATTTCAGAATTCTTATCGTAACGATTTACTACGATCATGATTTCACTCTTGGCAATCGAAAGCTCATTGCGCATTACGGCCAGCAATCGTATCGCGTCTTTGAGGCTGGCCAGGTTCTGCTGCAGCACAACTATTATTTTGTCGGAGTTTTCGAGCGCCCCGATGGTCAGATGATCCAGGTGTCGCGGCACATCGATCACCAGCCGCTCGTACCCTAATGACAGGAGCTGCAGCAGGATCATGAATCGCTCGCCGTCGAGCTCGTCGCTGGTGCCCAGTGTGCCGCCATGGCTGCCCAGCAAATCCACGCCGCTCTCATGGTGAGTCATGTAACCGCCAAGCGCCACCTGGTCCATGTCCGGTATCGCTTCCAGCACCTCGGCCAAGCCATGCCGCAGATGCAAGTCGAAGTAACTGCCCAGGCTGGCGAATTGCATCTCGAGATCGAGCAAGGCCGTTTTCTTATGCTCACGGGCGGCATAAATATGTGCCAGTGACGAAGCAACAAAGGTGCCGCCGCTACCGCCCTTGGCATTGATCACGGTTGTGATTCTTGCATGCTCGATCTTTTGTTCTTCGATTCGTTCGCCGGCGATCAGCATCAGCGCCGAGCGCAACTCTGTAACCTGCTCCGGCCACTTGAGGAACTCGCGGGCGCCGGCGCGCATCGCCAGCCGCATCGCCTGCGGGTGGACCTCGAGCCCGATGATCAGTGACGGCGGCCGTGAAGCCGCAGGCCGGTCGGCCAACGACTGCAATTCATCTTGCCAGGCTGCGCTCAGAACAAATACCAGCGCATCAGGGTGTTCATCGGTGCCGTGCAAGGGATCGGCATGACCATTGCTGATAATGCGGGAGCTGACGGCAAGCTGTTTGTCGCGCGACAGGCGTGCGACGATCTCCCGCACTGTGTTTTCGGCCCGCCCGGCAACCATGAGCGACAGAGGCCGCGCGAATACGCGTTTCTCTGCTTTCGTGGCAAGCTCCTGTTCCGGGCTTTTGTTGCTGCTTGTCATGTTCACACTTTCCTTTAGCAATTCGGTTTTCAAATTACGCAGCGCTGCCGAAGCACTCGGGCCCCGCGCCAACCCGGGGAACGCCCAGGCTTTCCCTGGGTAGAGTCGACTCGAACGCCGGTGAATTGAGCGTCAGGTCGAAAAACGGGATCAACAACTGGTGGCTGTAATTTTCCAGTCGCACTCGCACATAACGGATCTGGCGGTACGAAGCCACCGGATCTGCCAGCGTTGCGCCGTTCTCATTGAGATATAGAAGGTTGACGTTGGCCT
>JBFIQI010000146.1:0-5620 GCA_041609715.1 Gammaproteobacteria bacterium | reverse complement strand
TGAAGGTGAAAGACGCCGGGATGAGAGACTCAGGAAGAAAGAGGCGGTGATCCAGACGCGGTATTAGTCCGGCGCCGGTGGCAATATGGCCTGCTTTAAGTCAGCGAAGACTGAGTGTCATCGGTAATCTGCCACCTCGAACGCGATTACGCTGTGTTCTGTCGCGGTAGAATTGTCGGAAGACTATCTCGCTGCTTCACGCTCGGGTTTAAGCCCTCGCCAAAAAAACGCAAATGGGTGTCATTCATCCCATCAGTGCGCGGTACCGGAGATAACGATGACTAAAGGCCTTTCTCAGCTTGATGGCATGGTCGCGGTGATTACCGGGGCCGCCAGCGGCATCGGCCGCGCGCTGGCGACGGCGCTTTGGCATAAAGGATGTGCGCTGGCCCTGGTCGACCTCGATGAGGATGGGCTTCGCCGGCTGCAGGCGGAACTGACCCAGACACACAAAGACCGCGTGATAAGTCTGCATATCGCCGATGTCGGCGAGAAAGCGAGCATGAAGGAAGTCTCGAGCGAGGTCATCCAGGCCCATCAGACTGTCCATCTGCTGATCAACAATGCCGGCATAGCTTACGAGGCCGCCTTTCCTCAAACCGGTCTCGAAGCCTGGGAACATGTGATCGCAGTAAACCTCATGGGCACGATTTACGGTTGCCACTTTTTCATGCCGTATCTTGCGAAAGCAGAACAGGCGCACATCGTAAACATGTCCAGTCTGCTCGGAATCATTGGCATGGCCGGACAGACTGCTTATTGCACCACCAAATTCGCCATTCGCGGATTATCCGAGTGTCTCTGGGAAGAACTCCGGGGAACCACTGTGGGACTGACCGTCGTACATCCGGGCAGTGTCGCAACCAATATCATGAAGACTGCCGAGGGAGACGATCCTTTTCTGTTGAAGCGCGTTGCCGACTGGTACGAGAGAAACGCAATCCCGCCGGAGAAAGCGGCCACGCAAATCATCGCGGCCGTCCAAAAAGGCAAAATGAGGCTTCTCATCAATCCGGAGGCTGTGTTTGCCGATTGCCTAAAGCGACTGATGCCCGTGCTTGGCAACAGGATGATCGGCGATCTCGCAATTCGAACCCTGGACCTTGAAGACATGCGCGAGAAGCGCCGTCTGCAATGGCAGCAGACGATGGTCGATGGCGATCCCCGGGATTAGGTGCTCTGGCAACATGCCGAATGACAGCGTTCACGACTCCGACTCACGGGCATCGGAATCCTCACTCGATGCCGAGGTGCTCATCGTGGGGGCAGGGATCAGCGGCATCGGCGCAGGCATCGAATTGCTGCGTTGCGGCTTTACTTCATTCATTCTGCTGGAGACGGAACGGGAGTTGGGCGGCACCTGGCGCGACAACACCTATCCCGGCGTGGCGGTGGATATTCCGTTCAGCTCCTACTGCTATGCCTGTGAGACAGACTACCCATGGTCGCGGATTTTTCCGACGGGAACCGAGATTCAGGGTTATGTCAGACATTGCGCTGAGAAATACGGTATCACGCAACACATTCGATACAATTCCAAAGTATTGAGCGCCCGGTTCGACTCGGAAAGCGATACCTGGCTGACACAGCTTTCCGGCGGCGCCGTTCTGAAATCCCGTTACCTGATTTCCGCGACGGGGCTGCTCTGCCAACCGAAGCCTGTTGCCATTCCCGGTCTCGATGATTTTGCCGGCAAGACGATGCATAGCGCCCGTTGGGACCACAGCCACGATCTTCGCGACAAACGCGTCGCTGTGATCGGTACCGGAGCGACGGCGGTGCAAATTGTTCCTGAGATTGCCGGCACGGTATCCAGTCTGTATGTGTTTCAGCGCACACCGATCTGGGTCAGTCCAAGGCCGGACCGCCTGCTTAGCCGGCATCTGAAATTCTGCCTGCATCACTTCGCCGTACTGCGTTACCTGTTCCGCGCCTTGTCGGAGGCCGGCATCCAGGCATTGACTTTCGCAATCGTCAATTACCGGCGCCTGCCATTCATGGTCAAAGGCATACAAGCCAGTGTTCGCGCGTTCATGTGCAGGGAAATCAAGGACCCGGCACTCAAGGCAAAGCTGATTCCCGACTACGACTTGGGCTGCAAGAGGCCCGCGACATCCAACAGCTATCTCAAGGCATTTGGCCGCGAGAACGTGGCACTGGTCACTGAAGGCATTGAGCGCATCTGCCCGGAGGGAGTGATCACAAGGGACGGCACACTGTACGAGATCGACACGCTGATTCTGGCCACGGGATTCCTGACCACCGAGCAGGGCAATGCGCCCAGCTTCGAGGTTTTCGGGCGCGACGGGGCCGAGCTCGGGCAGTTCTGGCAGGAGCATCGCCTGCAGGCTTATGCCGGCGTTGCCGTCGCGGGATTCCCGAATTTCTTCCTGACGGCAGGTCCGTATTCAGGAGGCTTCAACTGGTTCACCATGCTCAGGGCGCACCTGAAGCACATCATGCGTTGCCTCGAGCGCGCACGCGCTGCAGGCGTCACTCGTATCGAAGTCAAACGCGAGGCGCACGAGCGCTATATGCGCCGCATGTGGAAACGGGCAGATGGCACAATCTTTAAGAGCGGCTTCTGCCAATCAGCGAACAGCTACTATCTGGATCAACGGGGTGATGCTGCCCTGCCGCTCCCCAAAACGCCCTGGTCGCGAAGCTGCTGGATCCTGTTTAACGCTACGCGGGGCTATCATTTTGGAGAGGCGCAGAACCCGGCGCGCCCCGCCGGCTGACGACGGCCAGTCAGGTACCGGTTTCTTCAACGATATTCGCGCTGGCCAGTTTGGGCGTTACGGCATTCCCTTTGAGCGCGCGAAACTGCATGTGAACGGGGCCATCGGGGCGCAATAACATCATGGGGCGGATCCTGACCGGCTTGTCGTTCGCCAGGGTGAAATCGTACTTTCGCACGATGGTGACGATGATCAGCAGGATTTGCACGATAGCCATGTTGTTGCCGATGCATAACCTGGGTCCACCGCCGAATGGCAGATAGGCGAAGCGGTGACGATCACTACTCCGCTCGGCTGAGAACCGCTCCGGATCAAATGTCTCCGGATTCGGCCAGTGTGTCGGATCGTGATGCGTGCCATAAATGTAGGGTACGACCAGTATGCCCGCCGGAATCCTGATACCGCAGATCTCGTCGTTCTCCAGGGCAGTACGATCAATCATCCAGAACGGCGGGTAGAGCCGCAAAGCTTCATCAACGACCCTGAGCGTCAGATGGAGCTCATGCAGGTTGTCGAATCCGATGGGAGCATCGCCGATCACACTGGCAATTTCTTCCCGGATCAGCGGGATGTACTGCGGGTGCCGGCCCAGCAGGTATAAAGTCCAGGTCAGGGCATTCGATGAGGTTTCGTTGCCTGCAACCATGAGTTGCAGGCTTTCGATCTTGACCTGGTCATCGCTCATCGTTTTGCCGGTATCGTGAAAGGGTGTATCCAGCATGATCCGAATGAAATCCGATACTGTCGTGCCTTCCTTGCGCCTGTCCTCAATATGGCGCAAAACAATCTTGTCGGCTTCGATTCTCATGCGCTGATATGTTCTGGATATACCGCTGATCCGGTACCAGGGAATCATGTAGGGCTGTATGACCTGTCGAAGAATGAAGCCCTGTATTTTCGAAATAGTATCGGCAATGAGTTCAAGCTCCTCATCGCTCATGCTCCTTCCGAAGAGCGATTTGCCAACCAGTCGTAGCGTGAAACGCACCATCTGCTGGTGAATGTCCACCGGGCCCTGTCGTGCTGCAAGGTCGAAGCTTTCCATCAAACCCTGAAGCACGTCCTGCTGGATGGGGAGCTGGTCCGAGAGTCGAGCGGGCAGGAATCCGCGAGCCAGCAGGCGCCGCCGGCGCAGCCAGTCATCGCCATGGCTGTTGACCAGTCCCTTGCCCTGGAACTCCACCATGCGCTTCACCTGAATATCCGATTTCTGATAATTGTCCCGGTTGCCCCGTAGCACGTGCTGGATAAACTCCGGATCGCTCGAAACGATAGTGGGTCTCGTCCCGCCAAAATGGAAAGTGAAGGTATCGCCCAGGCTTGCGCGGTACTTTTCAAATATCTCGACGGGATTCCGGACCATCGCTCTGGCATCGAGCAAAGCACGCCGCTGGGGCACGTGCGGCGCATTGGTGATTATCCGGTTGAACATTCTCGTATCCGCTGGGTTCTGGGGAACAGCTCGGACGGTAACGGCGGACTGTGCCCAGTCCAGATCAAGCTGCGGCGGCCGTCGCCTGTCTTCTGGTAATCGAATTTACGCCGGAACGCCCCGTCGGAAATTCGCCGGTCTTTGACCCTGTGTGCCGGTTTGCCTTTATTATACCCGGAGTTTCGTATTACCCGCCGATTCGCCAGTTTACCGAATGTGGCATTTATTCCGCCGCATATTGAGGGCGCTCAATTGATCTGTACGTGATGTCCCCTCCAATCATTCCAGGCCATTCCGATAACAATCTGTTCCGGATAGTCGACCACTGGGTAACAACCCAGCCGGATGCCTTGCTTTTCTGTTTCCTGGACAGTGGCGGCGCCGTTCTGGAGCGTCTGACGTACCAGCAATTCGCCGATTCAGTCGACAGACTGTCAGGTCATTTTCTGAAGACCGTGAATGCAGATCGCGGGGCGAGAATTCTGCTGTGTTACCAGCCCGGACTGGAGCTTATCTGCGCGCTGTTTGCCTGCAATAAAGCGGGCTTTATCGGCGTGCCGACGTTACCGCTGGCCGTACATCAACTGCATGCGTGGCTTTACAGTATCGATCACATACTCGAAGACAGCCAGGCCGACGGCATCGCCATGTGCAGCACGACGTGGAAAATATTTGATGCCTGCCAGCCTGGCACTGCGGAAGGCAGAACGATTCGCGATCGGCTGCTAGCACTTGACCCGCTAATTACGAACGAGGCGGGGAATGCTGAGATCAGTTCACATTCGTGTGAGCCATGCGATACGTTTTTCCTGCAGTACACCTCTGGCTCCACGACCGAGCCCAAGGGCGTGATGGTCAGTCACAACAATCTGATCGCCAATGCGAAAGCGGTCATTGATCACGCGTGTCCGGTAACGGTCAGCTGGTTGCCGCAACAACACGACATGGGGTTGATCGGCTATTACATCAACATAGTGCTCAGTGGTGGCACTACCTATGGGTTTTCGCCGAACTCATTTATCAAACGCCCGGCACTATGGTTTGAAACACTGACCAGATATGCCGCGACGGCGACCTCGATCCCTAACTTTGCTCTGGATCTGTGTCTTGACGACCGGCGCGTTCCACGATCTTCGCTGAAACAGTTTGATCTGAGTTCTCTGCGCATGCTGATGGTAGCTGCCGAGCCCGTCATTCCGGATAATTTTTTTGCCTTCCTTGAGAAATTCAGGGCCTGCGGCTTGAAGCCGGAGAGCATGGTCGTGGCGTACGGGCTGGCAGAGTTCACGCTGGCAGTCAGTAACTATGGCCGTCGATCGATTTCCCTGAATCGTGATGCACTGGATCTTGGCGTGGTTGAGCCGGCAGAACACAGTGACAGTCCTGCGGTGGCCCGGTTGATGAGCTGCGGCAGGTTACTTGGCGACGCTCGCATGGAGATCGTCGA
>JBFIQI010000145.1:0-5633 GCA_041609715.1 Gammaproteobacteria bacterium | reverse complement strand
GAGGGTCGCAAGCTGGCGGTGCTGGTGAGCTGTGTCGGCCGCAAAATGGTGCTGGGCCAGCGCACCGCCGAGGAAGTCGAGGCGGTGGCTGAAGAGCTCGGCAAGAACTCGGTGCAGGTCGGTTATTACAGCTATGGGGAAATCTGTCCCCATGTGCAGTCGGGATTCTCCGAGCTGCATAACCAGACGATGACCATTACGGTGCTGGCCGAAGCCTCCTGATGCATCGACTGCTTGCCAGGCAGATTCGCAAAGCCACGGAGAAGTCTCCGGACGGGCAGCTGTGCATTGAAAGAATTCTGGAGCTGGTTGGCGCCTATTACGAGGAAGTCGACCGCGAGCGACGCATGACGGATCGCTCGATCCAGCTGATGTCGGAAGAACTCAACGAGATGCACCGGCGCAACCTGGAGCAGACAGAATCGCGCTTTCGCACCATCATGCAGAATGTCACGGACTGCATCATCACCCTTGACGAATCGGGCTCGATCCGAACCTTCAACGCCATGGCCGAGACCAACTTTGGCTATCAGTCCAACGAAGTGATCGGCAAAAACCTCTCGTTACTGATCCCCGCCGCCGCCGAGGATGGGGCCATCAATTACGTCGAAGGCCTGATCCGTGATCGCGAGTCGAAATTCACGGACCCCCGGTCGCGGGATGGCGAGGCCCGGCACAAGGATGGCCACATCTTTGCCATTGCCATTGCCGGCGCCAGCACGGTGATCGACGAAAAGAGCATTTACATTCTGAGTCTGCGTAACGTCACCGAGCGTCGTCGCCAGGAAGCCGCGCTCAGGGAAAGCGAGGCCCGCTTCAGAACCCTGGTGGATAACGCTCCGGAAGCCATTGTGGTTTTCGACGTCGACGCCAGGCGTTTCGTCGACGTCAACCATGTGGCTGCAGAAATGTTCGGCATCGATCGCGAGGAAATGCTGAAAATCGGCCCCGCCGAGGTCAGCCCCAAGCACCAGCCGGACGGACGCGCTTCCGATGGCGGTGCCCGCAAGTTCGTTGCTGCGGCGCTGGAAGGCGAGGCGCCAGTATTTGAATGGGTGCATTGCGATGTCAACGGGCGGGAATTTCCCTGTGAAGTACGCATGGTGCGGTTGCCAGCGGCGGGCAAGCGTCTGATCCGCGGCAGCATCACCAACATCAGCCGCCGAAAACGCAGTGAATCCCTGGCCAACGGGGAAAAACGCGCGCTGGAACTCATGGCCGCGAATGCACCACTGGAAAAAGTTCTCAGCGTACTTGCGCGGATGGTTTCATCGGCTGTCAGCCGGTCGCGCTGCGCCATCATGCTGCTGGATTCCAGCGATGAGTTCCTGGAGCTGTCGGCGGCACCTGGCATGGCCGAGGCGCTGATCAGCGTACTGCGGCACGTAAGCCTGGAAGAGGGCATGGGTTCCTGCGCCCGTTCGGCTTTGCGCCGCGCCCAGTCCATTTGTGCCGACGTGGCAACGGACCCTTGCTGGAGTCGGCTGCACGGACTGGTCCTGGAGCAGGGCTTCTCGGCGTCCTGGTCGAGCCCGATACTCACCGGCAACCAGGAAGTTATGGGTACCGTCGGGGTCTATTTCGAAGAGTCCCGTCAGCCCAGCGAAGAAGATTTCGAAGTGGTCAGTCGTGTTTCCCACCTGGCCGGGCTCGCCATTTCACGATTTCGGGCCGCCGAGTCGCTGAGCAAGAGCGAGCTGCGCTTCAGGGAGTTGTTCGACACGGTCCTGGATGGAGTTTATCGCACGACACCCGATGGCCAGGTGCTGGCCGCGAATCCGGCGCTGGTCAAAATGCTGGGTTACGACAGCGAGGCCGAGCTGCGTACCGTCAATGCCCGTGAATTTTATGTGGACCAGGAGGAGCGCGACCTGGTCATTCGCACCCAGGAGGAGGAAGGCCAGGTTCGTAACGCAGAGCTGACCTTGAAGCGTCGCGACGGCCAGCATGTGGTGGTGCTGGAGAACGCCCGCGCGGTGCGCAACGCCAACGGTGAAACCGTGGCCTTCGAGGGCACACTCACCGACATCACCGAACGCAAGCGCGCCGAATTCGAGCGCACCCGGGCGCTGCAGGAATTCGAACGCATTGCATCGAGCAGCCCGCAGTGTTTCTGGAGCGCGGAATTTCGCGAAGAGGAAGAGCCACAAATCCGTTATGTAAGCCCGGCCTGGCGCAGCATCTGGGGCTATACCGAGGAAGAATTGTACGCTGACTCAGATCTCATGAAGGCCACCGTGGTGCCGCGCGACCGCAAGCGATTCAGCGCTGCCCATCGCAAACTGCGCGAGCATGGGCGCTCGGAAGTTTTGAGTTTCCAGATCCGCTCAGCCAGCGACGAAGTACGCTGGATCGAGGCGAGCCTGTCACCGATTCGCAATGAACAAGGCCAGGTGACCGGCGTGGACGGCGTGGCCCGTGACATCACCGAAACCAAGCGCATGAACGACTTGCTGGCGACCCAACGGCGCACGCTGGAGGCAGTGGCCAAGAGCGTACCTATCGATAACCTGCTGGATACCCTGTGCACGGAGATCGAATCGCTGGTGCCGGATTCGGTAGCCAGCGTTAAGGTGCTGGAGATGGGGCAGGTACGGTTTTTGGCCGGTCCCAGCGTTCCGGAAATGCTGCGTGGGCGTTTCGACGGCTTGAGTGCCGATGACGATATGGGTTCCTGCGGAGTGGCCGCGCGGTCCGGCGAACCCGTGTATGTATCAGATACCAGTGCGGACAGCCGCTGGAGCGGCTTGCAGGACGTGATCGACGAATTCAATATCCGCGCCTGCTGGTCTTACCCCATCACCGGGCTGGATGGCTCGGTGTTGGGCACCTTCGCGCTGTCATTCCAGGAGCCTTGCCAGCCGGGCAATGAGCAGCTGGGGATCCTGCAAACAGCGGCCTACCTGTCGGGTATTGCCCTGGACCGCAGCCGCTCCATCGAGACGCAGCAGGACCTGGTGCGCGTACTGGAGCAGGAAAAGGAACGCGCCCAGGTCACACTGGAGTCCATCGGCGACGCCGTAATCACCACGGATGCTCACGGCACCGTGGATTACATGAACCCGGTGGCAGAACAGCTCACCGGCTGGGACGAGCGTGCGGCCATGGGCCTGCCCATTTCCAAGGTGTTCCAGATCGTGCACGAGGAGACCGGGCAGCCGGTGGAGAACCCCCTCAGCCGGTCGCTGCGCGAGGGGCGCGTCGTCAGCATGAGCGACCCCACCATACTCAATAGCCGCAACGGCGACCAGATTGCCATTCAGGAGTCTTCGGCACCCATCCGTGACCGCGGCGGCAAGGTTATCGGTGCGGTCATGGTGTTCCATGACGTGAGCAAGGCGCGGCGCCTGCAGCAACAGTTGTCGCACCAGGCCAGCCATGACGCGCTGACCGGGCTGATCAATCGCCGCGAATTCGAAAATCGCCTGAACGATGCCCTGGATACGGCCGCCAAGAACCCGGGAGCTGTGCATAATCTGCTGTACCTGGATCTCGACCAGTTCAAGGTGGTCAACGATACCTGCGGGCATACGGCTGGCGATCAGTTACTCAAGCAGATCACCCGGGTGTTGAAGAACAAGATTCGCACCTCCGACACGCTGGCGCGCCTGGGTGGTGACGAATTCAGCGTGCTGCTGGAAAGTTGTCCACCGGAGCGAGCCTATGAAATTGCGGAAGATCTGCGCCAGGCCGTCAATGAGAAGCGCTTTGTGTGGAATGACCGCACTTTCGATACCACGGTAAGCATCGGTGTCGTCAGCATTTCTCACGAGAGTGATTGTGCCAATTCGGTAATGAGCGCCGCGGACGTCGCCTGTTACTCGGCCAAGGATATGGGGCGCAATCGTGTGCACGTTTACCGTGAAGGCGAGGCACCGGCGCGACACATGGAAATGCAGTGGGTATCCCGCATCACCAAGGCCTTCGAAGAGAGTCGCCTGGTCACCTATTTTCAACCCATCATTGATCTGAGCGATGACAAGTCATCGCCGCGCCATTTCGAATTACTGCTGCGTATGCTTGACCCGGACGGCAAGATGATTCCCCCGGATGCATTCATACCGGCAGCCGAGCGCTATAACCTGATGCCCCAGATTGATCGCTGGGTGGTGTCCCACACGCTTTCGGAACTGGCGCATCACCGCGATATGACGGAAATCCAGCCGTACACTCTGGCTATCAACCTGTCGGGTACGTCGCTGAGCGATGAGAGTTTCCTGGATTTCGTGCGCAGCGAGATCCAGTCCCACGAATTGAGCCCGGGCGCCGTGTGTTTCGAACTGACCGAAACGGCGGCCATCGCCAATCTTCAGCAGGTCATGCATTTCATGAACGAACTCAAGCGCGTAGGTTGCCTGTTTTCGCTGGATGACTTCGGAAGCGGCCTGTCTTCCTTCGCCTATCTGAAGAGCCTGCCGGTGGACTACCTGAAGATTGATCGCCAGTTCACCATGAACATGACCACCGATGACATCGACCGTAGTTTCGTGGATGCATTCAATCAGATTGGACACACTTTGCAGGTCAAAACGGTGGCCGAGGGCGTTGAAGACGCCCGCGCCCGGGACAAGCTGAAGGCCATGGGCGTGGACTACGGGCAGGGGTATTTCTTCGCTCGCCCGGCACCGGTAAACGGTCGACGCTCATTCATCGGCAAAGGCCCGGATCTTAAAGTCGTACAGCTCTGATTTTGGCGCCGCTGGCGCTGCTGCGTGGTGTAAGATAAGCGGTCGTAAACAGCCGGACCCTTTCAATTTTTGCCTGCTCATGCTCAGCTCCAAGCGCTTCGATGCCAATAAGAACTACCCGCTGATCGGACCCGATGACCCGCCGCCGTTCGAGCTGCGTAATCCGGATGGTGATATTCGAATATTGCTGGTCTGTGACCACGCGAACCGGCATTTTCCAGCGGCCATGAACAAGCTGGGTCTGGATGATGTGGCGCTGGATCGCCATATCGCCTGGGATATCGGTGCCAAGATGGTAACCGAGGCACTGGCGCAGCGCTTCGGGGCGCCGGCGGTGATGGCAGGTTATTCACGCCTGATCGTGGACTACAACCGCAAACTGGACGATCCAACGGCGTTTCCCGAGATCAGCGACGGTATCGTCATTCCGGGCAACCAGGGTCTCTCCGAGGCCGACAAGATCGCCAGGGTCATCAGCTTTTACGAGCCCTATCACGAGACCATCGCTGCGCGCATCGATGCGGCCATCGCGGCCGATGTTGTGCCCGCGGTGATTTCGATTCACAGCTTCACGCCCATGTTCGCGGGTCGCGCCCGCCACTGGCAGGTGGGTGCGCTGTGGGATACCGACCCGCGAATCCCGGTGCCCTTCATCCAGGCCATGCGGGAGCGCCTGGGTGAGAACTGCGTGGGCGACAACGAACCGTATTCCGGGCGCGATCCCCATGATTTCACTGTAGATAACCATGCGGAGAGCCGCGGCCTGCCCCATCTCTCCATTGAAATCCGCCAGAATCTGATAGACAGTGATGTCAGCGCGCGGGAGTGGGCCGGGTATATCGGGGATGCCCTCGAGCCTATCCTGGCCGACCGCGACCTGTACCAGTTCCTGCGAATGGAGTAAGCGCCATGGCCGTGCCCGAGCCCGAATTCACCATCGGAATG
>JBFIQI010000144.1:0-5688 GCA_041609715.1 Gammaproteobacteria bacterium | reverse complement strand
TTGCGCTGATCGGCTTTCCATGGCTGCCGGCCGGCGTCCCTTGAATCAGGAGAGGCTACTGCCCGCCGGGCGGTGGCTTCCGATATCCGGGGCGTGTGGCCGGCCGTGCTAAGCGGTGCGCACATCGACTTCTTTCTTCCAACCAGACCTGTCAGTCAGGGCGCAACCGTAAGATTTTTTTATCACAGGGAAAATATTGCGGGTTCGAACTTGACATAAACCAGGTAAAAAAAAGCCCGCACCGGGTGGTGCGGGCCAAAGCGGTCCTCAAGACGGACCGGGGGTTCAGTCCAGCAGCACGCCTATGCGGCCCGCCACGAACTGATTTGCGTCGCTTCGATAGCCACCTTTCGCGTACATGCCACGAACCCGTGTGCTGCCATCCAGGCGATTACCCAGGTCGGCGGCAAACAGGGCAAAGTCCGAATGAATCCAGATTCGGTTGTCCTGCTTGATGGCGAACACACCCGGGCGCTCCGGATGTGGGGCCACCAGCGGCGAGGTCTCCAGGCTCAGCAGGTTGGTAAATACTCCGCCCTGACGAATGTAATGACGCATGCCGATGTCGGGATTGCCGAGGTCCAGAACCAAGCCTTCGGAACCAAGCGTGACGAAGGGCGTGGCAGTGCCTTCTGCACCCCAGCCGATCGCCAGCAATGCGCGGGAGTCAGAGTAGTCCGAAACGCTGCGGGCCTCGAAGTCCGGCGGTGCTTCCGCAAACCTGTTGACGAAACCAAAGACCTTGACAGGCGCACCCTCGCCAGTTTCAGACAAGTCCAGCTGGCCAGTGGCAATTTCGTAGTTTTCCGGGTCGGCATCGACCAGGGGGCTCATTCCCGTGCCGCTGAAGTCGAAGATTCCTGCCGGACGGCCATCAATGCTCTGCAGCCGGATATCCATTTGTCCGATGGTTGTGGTCTTTACCCTGCCGTTAAGTCGGGTGACGAGCATCCGGATGCGGCCGTTGGTGGCATCCAGCTCGATTCCGGAGTCCGGACTGGCACTGGCGTCACCAAAGGCATTGATACGCTGGCCTACGGAAATGGACATCACGTCAAGGTCCGCATCATGTGCACCGGCTTTTAGAATCCGCGTATTTTCACTCATCAGCACAGTGGCAGTACGATGAAAACGCGCTCGCCCCTGACGCGGTATGATGATGGCCCCGCGCACTGTCAGGGTATTGCCATCGCGCTCAATAACATTGCCTCGAACCACATCCAGGCCATGGCCCGGCACACTGCTGCCGGCGTATACGTTTTGCGCCACGAACATGCGCGTCATGACGTTGAGCTCGCCAAAAGCTACCGTGGGCGTGCGGGATTCGAGTTGCGCCATGACTTGCAGTCCGGCGTCGCCCTCGTATGACTCGCCATCGATCTCAAAAACCGTGTTGCTGTCCACATTGACGCGGGCCCGGCCGAATTGTCCGTCGCGCAGGTGGAATGGGCGAATGCCAATGGTGTACGAGCCGGCATCCAGATCCACACTCAACAGTGGTCCCCGCAGGCGCATTTCCTTGATCTCGACCGGATCCACTTCAGCCAGCAGATAGGGTTCCGCGGTCGCGGTTACGGGTGTGCTGCCCAGGTCGACCTGGTGCGAAGCGCCGAGGTCAAAGTCAATGGTGAGTATTGAAGGCAGGCCGCGCCTCACGACCAGCTGGCGACGGTTATCAAGTACAATTTCAAACTCTGCCGAACCCAGTGCCTGGCCGTTGGCATCGACGACAAGCGCTTCGACCATCTCTTCACCGCTCTCGACGAACACTTCTGCGTCCGAGTAGTCGAGAGCTATCTTGCCCGCGGTGTAAGTGCCGGGTGGAACGCTTGCGATGGAAAGAAACTCCGTCAGCTCGGTGTACTGGGCGAAGTCGATACGAGCCCTGTTGGGCAAGGCATTGACCACTACGCCGTCAGCACGCACCAACGTCAATGAAGTGACGTCCACAGAATATGTTACGAAGTCGCCGTCCGCGTCGGTCAGGCCGATCATGACCTCGCCGCAGTCATCGCCAGTGTCGGGCGTGCTGTTGTCCGGGTCGCAACTGGTCGTACTGTTGCCGCCGGAACCTATGGTGGGTGGCGTTGCACCGCTGCCGCAGCCGGCGAACAGCAGGCTGGCGCAAAGTGCCAGCCAGACTAGGCGCGGCCTTGGGGTGTCTGCCCATGTCCAGATTCTTACGTTCATAGTGGGATCTCCCTGGATTTTTGGTTCACAGGCTTGCTAACGCCGAAGCGATAAAATGGTTGACCGCGGGAGAAAAGATATCTGGTCGTCAGGCGAGCCGTCACACCCTGGTGCACTTATGTCAATTGTGCTGATAAAGTTGTCGCGGTGTGGTATGTTTCACCGCGAAAACATGGAGTTGGGGCCCATGTCACTTTCTCTTGAATCTGGGGGACAGCACCCTTCCTATGTTGCCCGTTGATGTAGCAGCGTTAGACAACCCAGACGTAGACTCAAAGGCTGCGAAAGCCCCCATCCCTCCGCAAAAACTGCCGGCTGCCGCGCAAGGACTGCACCACCAATGAGCGGTACCAGGATATCTGATGTAAGCCGCACCACCGGCAGGCATCCTGCCCTCGATCCGCAGGAACGTCTCAGCATGGGTATCGACCCCTTGCTGGCCAAGGTGGCTATCGACCTGCAAACCCTGGACGCAGACAGTCGCGACGAGGCTATGGCCGGGGCACTGGAAAACCTCCGGGATGCAACGGGCGCCGATTCGGTTTGTGTGGCCCTGTTCGCCGCGGAAACCAGCCGGGTGGAGCGGGTGATTGAAGCCAGTCAACCCGCTGCCAACGCCTGGGCGGTGGGTATCTCCGGTTCCGATATCAGTGAGCTGCCGTGGCTGCGGGATCGCTTGCAGTCGCGCAAACTGGTGGAGATTCTGGACTCTCGATTTCTGGAGCCTGAACTGTCCCGGGAGCAGAAATGGCTGGCTCAGCTCCGCGTGGGATCGCTGTTACTGGTGGGATTCCGGGTGGCCGGCGTGCCCACGGGCTTTTTGTCCTTACTATGGGACGAGCCGCGTCAAGGTCACGACGCAAGCCTGGGCCTGCTGCTGAAACTCATGGCAACCAGCCTCGCTACGGGACTGGAGCGACTGCATACCAGGGACACCCTGCGGCATGTGCGTGAACAGGTCGAGCTGGCCACTTTCGGCGCCAACGACGGCATGTGGGACTGGAACGTCAAAGCCGGCACCATCTATTTTTCGCCGCGCTGGAAGTCGATGCTGGGCTACGACGAGGGCGACTTCGTCGACAGCATGCCCCACTGGCGCGAGCTGATTCATCCCGATGATCTGCCCGATGTGCAGGCGCTCTTTCGCCGGCACCTGCGCGGCGAGTCGGAGTTATTTGAAAGTACCCATCGTCTCAAGCGCAAGGACGGGGAGTGGCGCTGGGTTCTCAGCAGGGCCAAGGCCCTGCACGATGACGGCGACGTGTTGCGCCGAGTGGTAGGCGTCGAGCTGGATATTACCGATCGCAAGCTCTACGAGGAGGCACTGTTCCGTGAAAAGGAAAGCGCCCAGACCACGCTGGAGTCCATCGGGGACGGTGTGATCACAACGGACGCCGACGGCCTCGTGGAGTACCTGAACCCGGTGGCCGAGGAACTCACCGGCTGGAACATGGAAGATGCAGCGGGTCGGCCTGTTGATGAAATCTTTCGCGGCTTCCACGAGGAGACCTGTGAGCCGCTGGAGAACCCCATGGCGGTGGCGATCCGGCGCAGGCGACCGGTTAAATCGGTGCGCCCTACGCTGTTGATCAGGCGCAATGGCGACGAGATTTATATTGAAAGCACCGCCTCCCCGATACGCGATGGTGAGGGCAACCTGGCCGGGGGCGTGCTGGTATTTCATGATGTCAGTGAATCACGTGAACTGAATCGCCGACTCAGTTACCACGCCAGCCACGACATTCTCACCGGGCTCGTCAACCGGCGCGAGTTCGAGAACCGCCTGGAACGGGCACTCAAGAGCACCAAGGCAGACGAGGGCGCTTATGCGCTGTGTTACCTGGATCTTGACCAGTTCAAGATTATCAATGACACCTGCGGGCATGCTGCCGGCGATACGCTGCTTGGCCAGCTGGGCGCGCTGCTGAAATCCAAGATACGCTGGCGCGACACGCTGGCGCGGCTCGGCGGTGACGAGTTTGGCATCTTGCTGGAAAACTGCACGCTGGACGAGGCCATGCGCAACGCCGAGGCGCTGCGAGAGGCAATCCAGGAATTTCGTTTCAACTGGGATGACCGGACATTCAGGCTGGCGACCAGCATCGGCGTGGTACCCATCGCCGCGGAAAATGATGACGTTGCGGGGCTGCTGAGCGCTGCCGACAGCGCCTGCGCAGCCGCCAAGGAAGCCGGGCGTAATCGAATTCACTGTTTTCAGGAAAACGATATCGAGTTGCTCCGGCGGCGGCGCGAAATCCAGTGGGCTGCACGTATCAACAACGCTCTGGAGGAATCGCGTTTCGAGCTATTCCGCCAGGTTATCCAGCCGCTACAGGCATCGGATGGTGGCGTGCATTATGAGCTGTTGCTGAGGATGCGCGATGAAAATGGCGGCCTGATCTCACCGGGAATATTCATTTCCGCAGCGGAGCGCTACGGCATCATTCCCAGCATCGATCGCTGGGTGATTCAAAACTCCTTTAACTGGCTGATCTCTGCTGCAGATGAACGGGAGCGTCTGGCCCTGTGCTCTATCAACCTCTCGGGACAGAGCCTTGGAGACGAAAAATTCCTGCCCTTTGTGATCGAGCAGTTCAAGAGTACCGGCCTTGACCCAAGCAAGATCTGTTTCGAGATTACCGAGACGGCAGCCATCGCCAGTTACAGTCAGGCAAATCGTTTCATCCATGCGCTGAAGGAACTGGGCTGTCTGTTTGCCCTGGATGACTTTGGCACCGGGCTGTCTTCATTTGGTTATCTCAAGCATTTTCCAGTGGACTTTTTAAAGATCGACGGCAGTTTCGTCAAAGAGATTCTGCATGACCCTATCGATCGCGAAATGGTGCGCTCCATCAACGAAATCGGTCATCTGACTGGCAAGCGCACCATCGCCGAGTTCGCGGAAAATGTCGAAATCATCAATATGCTGACCCGAATGGGCATCGATTATGCTCAGGGGTTCGGCGTCGCAGAGCCGGAGCATATTTTGCGGGCGGTGGCCTGATCAGTCGCCAGACGGCGCAAAATCCACGCGCATAGAGAGATCGATGGCGCGGAGGTTCTTGGTGAGTGCGCCCACCGAAATAAAATCAACACCGGTAGCAGCCACTTCTGCGACCCGCGCCAGCGACATGTTGCCCGAGGCTTCCAGCTTGGCCCGTCCAGCCGTGCGCTTCACGGCGCTGCGGGTATCCGCGAGGCTGAAGTTGTCCAGCATGATGATGTCGGCGCCGGCGGCCAGCGCCTGCTCCAGCTCGTCGAGATTCTCCACTTCCGACTCGATGGGCAGCCCCGTGCCCAATGCCCGGGCTGCGCTGATTGTGGCGCCCAGCGAACCGGCCGCCAATACATGGTTTTCCTTGATCAGGATGCCGTCAAACAAACCTGTGCGATGATTGTGGGCACCGCCGCAGCGCACCGCATACTTTTGTGCCAGCCGCAGTCCAGGCACGGTCTTGCGGGTATCCAGAATTTGGCAGCTGGTGCCGCTGATGGCCT
>JBFIQI010000143.1:0-5850 GCA_041609715.1 Gammaproteobacteria bacterium | reverse complement strand
CGCCGCGAGGAAATGAGCATGGCGTCCCCGGAATGGAAGCGTATCGTTGGTGACCGGGCGTTTGTGCGCACCACGGGCCGGAGGTCTCGTCCGATGAAGCTCGAAGGATCCTGTCACTGCCAGGCGGTGCGCTTCGAGGTCAGAGCCCCGGAAAATTTCCGGACCGTTGCCTGCAATTGCTCGATCTGCGCGATGACCGGCTTCATTCACCTGATCGTGCCGGCCGATCGTTTCAGGCTGCTTGCTGGCGAGGACGCGCTGCAGACCTATCAATTCAATACCAAGACTGCCAGGCATTACTTCTGCCGGCACTGTGGTATCAAATCCTTTTATGTGCCGCGCTCTCATCCCGATGGTTTCAGCGTCAATGTGAGATGCCTCGATTCAATGGCCGATCGCGGCGCAGATGAAGTTTTCGATGGCCGGAACTGGGAATCCAGTGTGGCGGCGCTGACCGGCAGGTCCGGTAACGGCGGTGACTGACAGTCAGCTTGCCTGCCGCATTTTCCCGATGGCGGCGCGAATGAAATCGCTGTGCCTGGAAATACGAAAATCGGCCACGACCACGTCCTCGATCCGCATTTGCTGATTGATCAGAAAGGTCGCTCTGCGCACCCCCATGCCAAGCGGACCGTCGACGCCATAGGCCCTGACCACCTGCTTGTCGGGGTCGGCGAGCAGGGGAAAGGGCAGGGCATAGCGATCGCGAAACGATTGGTGCGATTCTCCGTCCTGGGGGCTGACGCCCACCACCTGAATCCCTACATCGCTGATGTCTTCGTGCATGTCGCGAATTTCGCAGGCCTCTTTGGTGCAGCCTGGTGTGAAATCCGCAGGGTAAAAATACAGTATCAGCGGGCCGTCTTGCAGCAGTTCCTCTAGCGTCTTTTCATTGCCGGCATCGTCGGGCAATGAAAATGCCGGCGCCTGATCACCCTTGCTCAACATGCCGCACCCCCTTGCGCTGCAAAACAAAATCGACTTCCATCATTCGGTACTGGCTTTCGTGCATACCGAGCTTTTCATAGACCTTGAGTGCCCGCAGGTTATGACTATCGACGTAAAGCCGCAGACCACGAACATCGTGTCGGCGGGCTGTTTTAACGATATGATCATAAAGGCTGGAAAAGACCCCCATGGAGCGCGCTTCAGGTGTTACATAAACACTCTGGATCCACCAGAAGTCACCGTTGCGCCAGTCGCTCCATTCGAAGGTCACCATGGTCTGACCGACCACTTTTCCATTTGCAGTGGCCATGAAATAACGGCCCTTCCCCGAGTCGTTGACGATGGCGGTAACCCCGGCCAGCAGGCGTTCGCGATCCAGTTCGAGGTCTTCCGTCTCCCGGGCAATAGCCGCGTTGAACTCTACGATGGTGCCAATGTCGTCAGGATTGGCATCGCGAATACTGAGTTGATCCCGCATGTCAGTCTCGACGCCGACGAAATACGCCCATTGAAAGCACAAGCAGACTCCAGTAACCCAGGGTACCGCCGCCGCCACCGCCACCACCGCTGGCCACGTCGTTATCGATAATCGTCACCGTTGCATTAGACGGCGAGCCCAGTCGCGAACCATTGGAAGGCGAGCTCAGCGAGATGGTAAATGTCTCCGAGCTTTCGTCGGCAGAGTCATTGGTGATATTTACAGAGATAGTCCGGTCGCTGGTATCGCCATCTGGCCAGCTCAGTTGACCGTTGGTAGCCTGGAAATCGCTGCCGGAGACAGCGCTACCGCTGACGGTGGCATAGTTGACGCTGATGGCGCCTTTGGAACCCTGGCTGCGGAGAACGGTCAGCGAGACGGATCCCGATCCTTCATTGACAGAGATGGAAGCCGTCGCAAACTGTAGCTGGCCAGGATCGTCATCGTCAGTGATAGTGACGGTTGCCGAAGAGGGGTCGTTCAAGGCCAGTCCGGGGCTGGGATTACTGAGAATTACCGAAAATGTCTCATCGCCCTCGTTGACTGAATCGTCACTTACAGCAATGTTAATCGTCTTCGGGCCACCCTCGCCGGGCATCCAGTTCAAGGTGCCGCTGGCTGCCGTGTAATCTGACCCGGCGCTTGCCGAGAGGTCGGTTGTACCGTACTCCACTGATGCAGCGCCAGCGAGGTCACCGCCCGAGCGCGATACTGACAGCTGCAGGCTGCTTCCTGCCTCGTCGATTGTATAAGTGCCAGAATCGAAACTGACTCCGCCTGGATCGTCATTGTCATCGATGGTCAAAACTGCATCGGCGCGAGTGATGGGCACACCAGGATTGGCGTTCGTGATAGACAAAATGACCGACTCGTCGGGCTCAAACAAGGGATCTTCGATGATATTGACCTGGAATGACTTTTCACCGGCTTCACCGTCGGCCCATGTCAGGGATCCTGCTGCCGGTTGATAATCGGCACCTGCAGTCGCGGTACCATCGGCGGTTGCGTAATCGACGGTCAAGATGCCTTTGCTGCCGTTACTGCGAGTGACACCTATAAATGCGACCAGACCGTTTTCATCCACCCGGTATTCAGCTTCTGACAATGCCAGCTCGCCGGGATTATCGTCATCCACAATGGTGATGGTTGCTGAGGCGGGCGTGCCCAGATTTGCGCCATTAGTCGCATTGCTCAGGTCGGCAAAAAACTGCTCGTCCGCTTCGAAGTCACTGTCGTTGGTGATATTGATCTGGAAGCTCTTGCTGCCGGTCTCACCATCTCCCCAATTGAGGGTGCCTGAGGTAGCTGAATAGTCCGAGCCGGCCACGGCAGCGCCATTACGAGTAGTGTAATCAACACTGACCGCTCCTGAACCGCCGGTTCGAGTCACTGACAGGCTGACCAGCCCTGCCGCTTCGTCAACGGTGTACTGAGAGCGATCCAGAAAAATGCTGCCTTCCTGTGGCGCATCAAAACTGGCGACCAGCGTATAGTCGTGTCTCACCTGGTCAAAATTCACGACTACGATATGCCAGGTGCCAGATTGGGGGTTTGCTTCAAAAAAGCGCTCGTGACCACCGCAGTTGCCGTCAACCTCCGTGTTGGGATCAACATAAAAAGACTCGCTGCCTTCCGGGGGATCCAGCGCAATGGAATATTGCGGGGGCCGGTCAAAGCGGACCAGCAAATCTATGTCGATTGACGCCGGATAGCTTGTGCCATCGCTGGTACAGGTGCCGTTCGAAGGATTGTCAGCCGTGGTAGTGATCAGCAGGTTGGATGCACCCGGAGGAACATCAATATGCCAGGCATGAAACTCGTCAAAATTCAAACGCTGGATTGTCTGCGTAACCTGCACATTGTTGGCGAGCGTGCCGACCTCGAGCATGAAATACCGGTCCGGCAACGTACCGTTGTCCGAGGCCAGTTCGAGCGTGAGGAAATAGTGTTCGTTTTGAGTGACGCTGCCCAACGAAACGGGGAAGCGGGCAACGGCAACCTGATCCTGGGCGATCGTGCCAAAGCTCTGGCCCGGCTCCAGAACCGCGAGCTGCCCGGTTTCGAAGGTGCTTGGAAACGTGCTCGAGTCGAACGGTACCAGAGTGCCAGCTACGTTGCTTTCCGCAGTCCAGACATTTTCAACTTCAATGACCAGATCGGCATTTTCGTTAGGATCCAGGAGGCCATTGCCGTTGCCGCTTGCGCTGTCATCAATACTAACGCCACGTATCACCAACACGCCGCCGGGGGGACCCTGCAGGGCTCGCTCTGCATCCAGGCGCCCGGCCTGCACGCGTCCCGGGACCGATTTGCGGTCCCTGCCGGGTGTCAAGCCGCTCCCCAGTCCCTTGCCGTTGATGCCACCGTACAGCAGGTGCGCACGCAAGCGCTTCCAGGCGTTCGGCCCGCTGGCGCCCGTATGTGCTTTTACAAGTGCGGCTACGCCAGCCACCAGGGGACTCGCAAAGGACGTGCCCGAGACGGCCCTGAAACTGTTGTTAACCGCGGTCGTGCGTATCAATGAGCCCGGGGCCGCGAGTTCTACTCCAAACGACCCCCACTGGCTGAAGCCGGAGATATCGTCGTAGCCGTCCGATGCGGCAACGGCGATGACATTTGGCAAGTCATAGCCGGATGGATAATGTGCGTCCGAGCGGTCGTTGTTGGCATCGCTGTTGCCCGCAGATGTAATGGCCAGCACACCAGCCGTTTGCGCGGCGGCCAGGGCGGCCCGCGTACTGGCAGAGGGGGTCGGGCCGCCAAAACTCATGTTGATGATATGCGCGCCAGAGGTCACCGCATCGTTGATGGCAGCGGTTATTGCCGCATTGGTCAGATCTGTCTTGTAGGGCAGTATGCCGGCGTTCCAGGCCGGGCTGGCCCCATGCAATGCGTTGTCACCGCGAGCTGCCGCTGCTCCGGCCACCTCAGTGCCATGATCCTGGTCTTCGCCGGTCGGGTTTGGGTTATTTGGGTTGCCGCCGCAATGGCCGGAATTTGAATCGAAGCACTTGCCGCCCGGCCTGATATTCGGCGCGAGATCTTGGTGGTCGACGTCCACCGCATCGTCAATGACCGCAATGACAGAACCCGCCCCGGCAGACTCGATATCCCATGCTGCCACGATGTTGAGGTCCGCACCGGGAATTCCGGGCCCGCTGCTGCCCAGGTAATTTCCGCCCGTATTTTCCAGGTGCCATTGGTTGGAGAAATTGGGATCGTTCGGTCGCAACTCTTCACGATATATAAAGTTGGGTTCTACCAAAGCCACCATGCTCTCTCGACCGACCAGGTCTGCCATATTTCCGAGATCATACCCGCGTGGAATTTGCAGCAGGTCCATGTTGATGGCTTCGAATTGCGCTAGCCTGGTCAATCCCATGTTGCTAAGGCGCGCTTCGATAAAATCTGCACGGAAGCCGCTTTTGTACTGCACCAGAAGCTGATCCGGAACCGCCGGAATTTCGTGGATTCTGTGCCTTGGGGTTTCCGGTAACTTGGCCGTCGCAGGTAATGCAAAGAGCGCTCCGACAGCGCAAGCCGACAAAACCAGGATGAGTCTGAAATAGTTTGCGCTGATCATTTTTTGCGGTCATCCTTGCTTAAAATGTGGTTTGGTTCTGCGAAATCGATATCTTCGAGTTGACCGAAATAAACAGCCGCTTCTTCAACGCCTGACTCGCCGTACAATTCAACAAGGTAAAGCTGTGAATCATTAAACCGGCTAATAACCCTAGCGTGACCTTTCTCGAGTATTTCTTTCTGTCGCTCGGGGTCCACATGGTTTTTGAATCGAATGATCAGCTGCTGGGGCACGAAGCTCGCGGGCGGAGTTTTGTGGGATGAAGGCATCTGTGTCCCTAAATCAGATCTGGTTTCGAGACTCCCGGATTTGCTTGTGCAAGCAGTCAGACTTGCCGCAGTCATCAGGAGCAAAAGCGTCAGCTGGGGGTATGGGGTCTGCAACTATAAATTACCGTGATATTGAAGGCTCAAAAGTTGGCATTTCGGGGTTCAAGCGCGTGGTCGGTGAATGATAAACTATCGATGTTGGTATCCATTGAAATACAGGGGCCGTAGCTCAGCTGGGAGAGCGCTGCGTTCGCAATGCAGAGGTCGGGAGTTCGATCCTCCTCGGCTCCACCAATTTCTGACGATCAGCATTAAGCTTAGTATATCGAAAACACGATTTGTTCCGGTCAAGAAACCGTGTACGCCGTCGGCTGCGGCGGGCCTTTTGTCGATTGGTGCGGGGCATTAAGTTCAATAGGACGACGGGCGTTCTGGGCCCGATGTGAGGGAAACAGGCGCAACCCGAAGCACATAGTGCTGAGGGGAGCACTCTGCAGCGCGGTCGCGCTGCGGGCATAATCCGAGCTGGCATGTCTGACGAAGGACATCTGCGCAAGCCCCGGTAGCTCAGT
>JBFIQI010000142.1:0-6014 GCA_041609715.1 Gammaproteobacteria bacterium | reverse complement strand
GATGCCCGGTTCGGATGGCAACCCCCTCTGCATCGACGATGGTGCCGATATCGTGGGGGTGAATTCCGTCGAGGACAAAGGAAATGGCTCCGGCACGTTCTTTTGGCATACCGATGAAAGTCAGGCCCGGCACCTCGGAGAGGGCGTCCACCGCCGCCTGTATCAACTGTGATTCGTAATCAGCGATATTCTGCATGCCCACCGCCACCAGGTAGTCTATGCTCCGGGCGAGTCCGACCGCGCCCGCAATATTCGGGGTGCCGGCCTCAAATTTAAACGGTAAATCGTTAAAGCGGGTTTCCTCAAAGCTCACCATGCTGATCATATCGCCACCGCCCTGGTAAGGCGGCATATCCTCGAGCAGAGACTCTCTGGCGTACAGCGCGCCGATTCCCGTGGGGCCAAACATCTTGTGGGCTGAAAGCGCGTAAAAATCGCAGTCAAGTGCGGCCACATCGACGGGCATGTGGGGCACAGCCTGGGCGCCGTCGATCAGGACCGGAACGCCATTTTCACGAGCCAGAGCGATCATTTCGGTAACCGGGTTTACCGTGCCCAATGCGTTGGAGACATGGCTGACGGCCAGCAGTCTGGTTTTGGTGGACAGGAGTTTGTGCAATTCGTCCATTCGGACATCACCATCTCCGTCGATGCGTGCCACCCTGAGCTGCGCGCCGGTCTGTTGGCAAACAAGTTGCCAGGGCACGATGTTGGAATGATGCTCCAGCCCGGTAATAAGGATTTCATCGCCCTCGCCAACTCGCGGTCGCAAGAAGCTCTGCGCCACCAGGTTGATAGCTTCTGTAGTGCCGCCGGTGAAGATCACCTCGCGGGTACTGCGAGCGCCGATAAAACTGCGCAGTTTTTCCCTGGCCCCTTCGTAAGCACGCGTGGCCCGTTCGCTGAGTTCATGCACGCCACGATGAACGTTGGCATTGTCGCGGCGATAAAAATCTGCAACCGCCTCGATGACGGTGGCGGGTTTTTGCGAAGTGGCTGCACTGTCAAGATAGACCAGTGGGTGCCCGTTAACCTGCTGAGCAAGTGCCGGGAAATCTGCGCGCAAAGCGCCAAGGTCAACATCTTGTGGCAGGCGCGGTTTTTCGCTGATCTGGCTCATAGGAACGTCCTGATGCGTTCGCTTGCCGGGAGCAGCCTGATGACGTTTTCCTCGATGCGCTCGCGCAATTGGGCGATGGCCATTTTTTGGATGACCGCCTCGGCAAATGCGAAGGTCAGCATGACTCGCGCGGTTTCTTCGCCGATGCCCCGGCTGCGCAGGTAGTAGAGAGCTTGTTTGTCCAGTTGTCCCACAGTGGCGCCATGGGAGCACTTGACATCATCGTTGTAAATTTCCAGCTCCGGTTTGGTGTCCACCTCAGCCTGGCCGGACAGCAAAAGATTGCTGTTACTTTGTTGCGCGTTACTGCCGTGAGCGCCTTCGTGGATCAGGACTTTGCCGTTGAATACTGCACGGCCTCGGCCTTGCAAAACGCCTTTGTAATCCTGACTGCTGGTGGTATGCGGGGCGCAGTGTTCCACCAGCGTGTGGTTGTCCACATGCTGCCGGTCGCCCGCCAGATAAAGTCCGTGCAGTTCGATGCTGGCACCGCTGGCCTCCAGCCTGCTGTGCACGTCATTGCGGATCATGCGCCCCCCCAGACTTACACTGTTGTGCCTTACCAGGCTGTCACCCGCCTGACGCAAATGCAGGCTGCTGAGGCCGCAGCTTCCCCCGGTATCTTCGTGGATGGCGTAATACTCGAGCGTGGCACCCTGGCCGACGATGCCCTCACCGCACAGGTTTACGAGGTTGTCGGCCGCGGGCTCACCAATGTGGTGTTCAACAAACTTGATGCTCGACCGCTCCCCAAGCCGGAATAGAATCCGCGGATTGGCGACCAGGGGGGCATCCGCCGCCTGCGACATGAACAGCAGGTACAAGGGTTGTCGGATCTCGACACCCCGGTCGACTTCAATAACCGCGCCACCTCCCAGCAGTCCCAGATTCAGGCGCGTAAATTGATGCAGGTCGCCGTCAGCGATCCGACCCAGTTGCTCCCGGACCAGCCTGTTGTCTTCGCCTATGGCAGTCTCCAGGTTCGTTATACGCAGCCCCGGAATGTTCCCCGTATCGGAAAGCCCCTCGTGCAGGCAACCATCGATGAATACCAGCCGAGGGCCCTCGAGAGCCCTGAATGCGCCCGCGGGCAAAGCCAGTCCGGCGCCGCCCTGCGCGCCAGGCAATGCATAGCTTTTGCGGGCGAAACTGGCAAGCCGGGTATATTTCCAGCGTTCCGCGCGCTGAGTGGGGAAGCCCGCCGCCAGGAACTTCGACAATGAAGCGCTCTTCAGTTCCTGCAGCCACTCCGGCGCGGGGCTGACGGTCCGCTGCCATTCAGCCGCGGCCTTGAGACTGTCGATGGCGGGAGAGGCAGTCATGGGCTTACCGGCTCCTTTTCGACCCAGTCATAGCCCTGGGCTTCGAGCGCCAGCGCCAGCGACTTGTCGCCGGACTTGACGATGCGTCCTTTCGAAAGCACGTGTACAAAGTCGGGCTCAACATAGTCCAGCAGGCGCTGGTAATGGGTTACCAGCAGCATGGCGCGCTCAGGATGCCTGAGACTGTTGATGCCTTCGGAGACGATCTTCAATGCGTCGATATCCAGGCCCGAATCCGTTTCGTCCAGTAAGGCCAGGGTTGGCTGCAGGACTGACATCTGCAGGATCTCGTTGCGTTTCTTTTCGCCGCCGGAGAATCCCTCGTTGACTGCGCGATTCAGAAAACTCTCATCCATACGCATCAGTTGCATTTTTTCACGAATCAGCGCGAGGAATTCCATGGCGTCGAGTTCGGATTCTCCCCGATGCTTGCGCACGGCGTTGAGCGCTGCCTTCAGGAGATAAACATTATTGACGCCGGGAATTTCTACGGGGTACTGGAAGGCAAGAAAAACGCCTTCCCGGGCACGTTCCTCAGGTTCCAGTTGCAACAGGTCCTCGCCCTTGTAGCAAACGCTACCTTCGGTGACTTCGTAGCCATCGCGACCTGCAAGCACATGGGTCAAAGTGCTTTTACCAGATCCGTTGGGGCCCATTATGGCATGCACTTCTCCGGCATTAATCGCGAGATCCAGGCCGTTCAGAATGCTCTTGCCGGCGACAGTCGCATGCAGGTTTTTGATTTCTAAAATTGAATCTGACATGGCAAATCTCGGTTGCGCGCTCAGCCAACCGCTCCTTCAAGGGTGACACCCAGCAAGTTCTGGGCTTCGACTGCAAACTCCATAGGCAGCTCCTTGAACACATCCTTGCAGAAGCCGTTGACAATCATGTTGACAGCATCCTCCTCCGACAATCCCCGCTGTCGACAGTAGTACAGCTGGTCCTCTCCGATCCTTGAAGTTGTGGCTTCGTGCTCGACCTGGGCCTGGGGGTTGGCTACTTCCATGTATGGAAAAGTATGCGCACCGCAGGTATCGCCCATCAGCAGCGAGTCACACTGGGTGTAATTCCTGGCGCCATCCGCTGACGGCAGCACTTTTACCAGCCCGCGATAGGCGTTCTGGCCGCGACCTGCGGAGATCCCTTTCGAAACTATCGTGCTGCGGGTGTTGCGGCCGATATGAATCATCTTGGTGCCGGTATCGGCCTGCTGGCGGTTATTGGTGACTGCCACAGAATAGAATTCGCCCACTGATTCGTCGCCTCGCAATATGCAGCTCGGGTATTTCCAGGTTATGGCGGAGCCGGTCTCCACCTGGGTCCAGGAAATATGCGAACGGGCGCCCCGGCAGTCTCCGCGCTTGGTAACAAAGTTGTAAATCCCGCCGCGACCTTCTTCGTCGCCCGGGTACCAGTTCTGCACCGTCGAATACTTGATCTTGGCATCATCCAGTGCGACCAGTTCGACGACCGCAGCGTGCAATTGGTTTTCGTCACGCATGGGTGCCGTGCAGCCTTCCAGGTAGCTCACGTAACTGCCTTCCTCGGCCACGATCAGCGTGCGCTCGAATTGTCCGGTGTTGGCGGCGTTTATCCGGAAATACGTGGACAGTTCCATCGGGCAGCGTACGCCCCTGGGAATGAACACGAAGGAGCCGTCGGTAAAGACGGCCGAATTGAGCGCGGCAAAATAGTTGTCTGTGTAAGGCACCACCGTGCCCAGATATCGTTCGACCAGCTCCGGGTGATCGCGCACGGCTTCTGAAAACGGGCAGAAAATAACGCCTGCTTCTGCAAGTTTCTTTTTGAAAGTGGTGGCTACGGAAACACTGTCGAACACCGCATCCACCGCAACGCCTGCCAGCCGCTCGCGTTCGTGCAGAGGAATACCAAGCTTGTCGTAGGTCTCCAGCAGTTTCGGGTCAACTTCGTCCAGGCTCTTTGGTGCATCCTTCCTGGATTTGGGCGCCGAATAGTAGGAGATTGCCTGGTAGTCGATGGGCGGATAATGGCTGTGAGCCCAGTGTGGCTCCTGCATGGTGAGCCAGTGTCGATACGCCCGCAGACGCCATGCCAGCATAAAATCCGGTTCGTTCTTGCGAGCGGAGATCGCGCAGATAATTTCTTCGTTGAGGCCAGGCGGCACCGTGTCGGTATCGATGTCGGTGACAAAACCATGCTCGTATTTGCGCTCAACGATGCGTTCAATGTCTTTTTGGGTGGAAGCCATGAGTTAACTCAATTGTCTTGGGGATTCGAAGCCAGCCGCTGCCGGTCGGAACTCAGAAAGGGCTTGAGGCTGATCTCTGTCAGGGCAGTGGGCCCGGCCAGTTCGGCCAGGCTTATCTCTGCCAGCGCGTTTCGTATCAGGGCATTGATCTGCTGCCAGCGGCCGCCCAAAGCACAAACCGTTTCCAGGCTGCAGTGGCTGTGATCGCCACTGCACTCGGTAATGGCGATGGGGCCTTCCAGCGCATCGATAATTTCCGCCGCGGATATCTCGGAAGCTTCTCGAGCCAGGCTGTAACCGCCGTGGGCGCCGCGAAATGAATCCAGTACGCCTGCTCCCGCCAGCTTCTTGAGGACCTTGCTGACCGTGGGGGTCGCCAGCCGGGTGGCGTCGGCAATTTCGGCAGCCGAGTGCATGTCTTCGGGGTGTTGCGCCAGGAACCCCAGCACCACGGTCCCGTAGTCCGTCAATTTGCTCATTCTCAGCATGTCAGCCACCCTTGGGGATAATGTGTACTATTTTAGTACTCTTTAGGCGCACAGTGAAGCCCGGGGCGATAATTTCCTGGCCGACCCTGCGTCTCTGCTATCCTCGCGCGGGTTGGATACCATGCCAGGCCCCGTGGTCCGGAGAGTCATGAGGAACGCAATGAAAAACACTGCAAGCTGCACCAAAGTGCTCATGCTTTGCCTGTTGATTACCGCGCCGATGGCGGTGCTGGCCGGCTTCACCGGCCTCGAGGGCCGGGCCAGCCTCGACTACTATCTGCCGGATGCGATGGCCTATGACCCCACCATACCGGTGCCATCGGCGGTGATCGGCCACGAGGTGGGCGAGCAGCATGTCAGCCATGACCGGCTGGTCCAGTACATGAAGGCGCTCGCCCGGGCCTCGAACCGCGTCAGCTTGCAGCTCACCGGGCGTACTTACGAGGGCAGAGAATTGTTACTGCTGGCAATATCTGCGCCGCAAAATATCGAGCAGCTGGGCGCTGTGCAGCAAACTCACATGGCCCGGGTCAAAGCCGGCCAGCCGGGGAGCGGGCCAATCGTCGTTGCCCTGGGTTACAGCGTGCACGGAAATGAGGCGAGTGGTTCCAATGCTGCCATGCTGGTTGCCTATCACCTGGCCGCCGGGGAGAGCAGCGAGGTTCTCGACTTGCTCGCCAACACGATAGTGCTGATTGACCCCAGTCTGAATCCGGACGGAATGAGTCGCTTTGCCCAATGGGTCAACAGTCACAAGGGCCGGGTAGCCATCGCTGATTCTGCCTCCCGCGAACATAATGAGGTTTGGCCGGGTGGCCGCACCAACCATTACTGGTTCGATCTGAACCGCG
>JBFIQI010000141.1:0-6093 GCA_041609715.1 Gammaproteobacteria bacterium | reverse complement strand
GGAGATGCTGGAGCTGGTGCAATATTTTGCCAGTGACCTGCAACGCCGCATGCACACCATCGTCCGAGCCAAAATTGATCAGGGTGCAATCCGGCCTTCGACAGCCATGCAGATGCTGGATCGTTACACAGCCTTTTTCGATCGCGGAACTTATTGTGATACGAATGGATTGCCGGACGACTCCCGGGATTCATCAGCCTGAAGGAACAGGCCGTGGCGCGTGCATTCAGGAACCGGCACTGGCGGCCGGGATGTTACGGAGATGGAAATGAAGCAGAGTAATGCAGCCGTACGGTTTGGTATTGTGCAAATGCGCATGAGTGACGACCCGGCCGACAATTTGCATCGTGCTCTGAATGCTTGTGAGGAAGCAGCCGCCGAGGGTGCGCAAATCGTATGTCTGCCCGAGCTGTTTCAGTCGCGCTATTTCTGTCAGACCGAGGATGATCGCTTTTTCGCACTGGCCGAACCCGTACCCGGGCCCACTACGGAGCAACTTGTCGGGCTGGCTGTTGAGACCGGCCTGGTAATCATTGCCAGCTTGTTCGAAGCCCGGGCCGCCGGTGTTTATCACAATACGGTTGCGGTCATTCGTGGTGAGCATGGTTACCTGGGCAAGTACCGCAAAATGCACATACCGGATGACCCCCGCTATTACGAAAAATACTATTTCACGCCTGGCGATCTCGGGTTCCGGGTTTTTGATGCAGGGCCCGCGGTCATCGGCACCCTGATCTGCTGGGACCAGTGGTATCCGGAGGCCGCGCGCCTCACCGCCATGGCCGGCGCCCAGATCCTGACCTATCCCACCGCCATTGGCTGGCATCCGGAAGAAAA
This sequence comes from Gammaproteobacteria bacterium, assembly GCA_041609715.1. Taxonomy (GTDB): domain Bacteria; phylum Pseudomonadota; class Gammaproteobacteria; order Steroidobacterales; family JABDLF01; genus JABDLF01. The sequence goes on along the minus strand of JBFIQI010000141.1, from coordinate 5,256 downwards.
GGCCAGCCATGGAGAGGCGCAGCATATGGCCTGGGAAACCATGCAGCGCTCCCACGCTATCGCAAATGGCTGCTACGTGGTGGCCGTTAATCGTTGCGGCTTCGAACCAGACCCTGGCTCCGATGGCGGCATTGAATTCTGGGGACAGAGCTTCATCGCGGGGCCGGATGGCCAGGTAATTTTGCGGGCGCCGCCGGATGAGGAGGCGGTGATGGTTACCGAACTCGACCTGTCTGCAATTGCCAGGCAGCGCCATGGCTGGCCGTTTTTCCGTGACCGGAGGATCGACTTTTACGACAAGCTCACGTTGCGGTTCGGTGACTGATCGCTGCTCATCAATTAGCTGCAGACCCGACCTGTTTCCCATTCTAAAAAATTGACCAAACTTCTTAATATCAGTAGCGGTGGGGCAAGTGTGTGGAGGGTAATCCCGATGACGCGCGGCGCTGCGAGCACTACCGGATTGACTGCGGAGATCACGTATTCAGCCAGTTCGGTGTGGCTGCTATTGTGATGCTGCGAAAATGCGTGAGACCTCTGTAGGAGGACTACTATGGGTGATCAACAAGGCAAGGCACAGATGCCGCCCGAGCTTGAAGCCATCGTCGAGTGCGGTTTCGCCACCTGGGCGAGCCAAGATGTGGATGAGAAGCTGCGCAAACGCTTTGATGTCCAGCGCATACCGGTACGCGGGATACGCCATGTCCGTGTATGGGGCCTGCAGGTCGATGACGAGCGGGCGCTGCCGGGCCTGGAGCGCACCAGTGTTCCGGACGAAGATATCTGGGAAGTGAATCTCGAAGCAGCAGACGGTTCAGGTTATGAGGTGGATTCCAGGCTGCTGAAGCCAGCCTGAGGCAGCCGGACCAGGTGGCAAGGTATCCGGATTTTTAAAAAGGGGAATAGCATGCGAGGCACAGCGAAACTGCTTGAACGGTCGGCACTGGGCGCCGAGCTTGACCAGGCCGAGGCCGCGACCCTGGGAGAAGTCATGAAATTGCGCGAACTCGCCGACGGTGAGTTTCTGTTAGAGGAAGGTGTGGCCGATGATGCCCTGCACGTTTTGGTGGCGGGCAAGATTGAAGTCGTCAAAGGCGTCAGCGGCGGTGAGTTCGCGAGCCTCGCAATCCTCAGGGAGGGTGACCTGGCTGGCGAGCTGAGTTTCGTGGATGGCACCGTTCACACGGTAGGCCTGCGGGCACTGTGCGATAGCCGGGTGCTGACCTTGTTGCGGTCTGACTTTGAAAATCTTATCGATGAAAACCCGGTGCTGGTTTACAAGGTTATGCGTGCCATCGTGCGTTCAGCGCACAAGATCGTACGCAGAATGAACCAGGATTTCGTCGAACTCAGTAATTATATTTTCAAGCAACACGGCCGCTATTGACTCGAGTCAGCACCGCATAGGATTGCGGGCGAACGACATCAAGAGCCCTATTGATGGCGCTTGGCCTACCAGCCACCACCGCCACCACCGCCGCCACCGCCGCCTGAGAAGCCGCCCCCTCCGGAGCCGGATGAGGAACCTGGCGGCGTAGCCGCCGAGGAGATCGCGGCATTGAGGGAGCTGCCCACGACACTGGCCATTTTCACAGGATTGGATGCATGCCAGCGGCCAGCGAACCATTGCGGCCGGTAGTCAGACCCCTGTTGGTCGCGAATACGGCGGAAAACCTCCTCGAACTGTTCGGCCCAGGGTTGTTCCACGCCCAGTGCCAATGCGTACGGGAGGAAGACCTCGAAGAGTTCCGGTGTTTTTTCCGGCGGATTTCTCAAATCGAGATCTTCCTTTTCCGCCAGCTCCAGGTACATGCGGAAACCCTCGACCCGGTCGAGGAGTTTGCGGCCTAGCAGGGTCGGAGCCTTCAGAAGCCAGGCAAAAACCGCAACGGCGATGGCGCTGGCCACCACGGTAATTATGACGGCAGCCGATAGCTCGTTGAGGATAATCACTGCGATCAAAGCGCCGACCAACAGCACAATAGCAGGCGCCAGGAATTTGCCATTGGTAACGAAATGCCGGTGCCGATGGTAGCGGTCCAGTGTCACCTTGTGGGCTGCCATAGCGCGTCTGAGAATTGCATGGTTTTCATTGTCCAGTTGCACGCTATAACCATCGCTGAACAGCTTGGAGTACAGCACGGCTTCGCCGGGCGCCAGTTTCTCATCGGGTTCCTTGCCGGTGGCCCGCAGAGTATAAGCGTCGCCCCTGTTCTCAATCTCGAGATAGCCGTTTACCGCCAGGTTCAAAACGGCGGCCGTCAGGGCGGTCTTGTCGTAACCCATACGGGAGATGTAGCGGATGGAGGCCGGTGAAAAGCCTTCCGGCGCTTCATAGTGGGGAAAGATAGCGCCAGGTGGTGGATCCCGACCGACCCGATGCCAGGCGAGGAACAGGTACAGGAGCGCACCCAGTCCCGCGGACAGGGCGGTTAACAACCCCATATTCTGCCGTAACAGAAAAGCCATGTTTTCGGCGAATGTAGGCTCGTGAACATGGCCTTTGGGCCAGGAGACCACTACCGTCAACCCCTCGAAGGGACCAAGGGGTTGATTGGATTCGATGGTTGCCCGGGCGTCGAAGTCGACGGCAGCCGTGTAGTTCTGGCCACGGCTCCCGTAAGGCCCGGTGTAACCCTCGATCTGGATGTCCTCAGCCCTGACACTATCGGGCAATTTAATCTTCGCGCTGACCCGGTCTATAGGGAAAGCCCAGCCGTTGCCGGTTACGTTCCAAAAAAGCTCGTCATGTCCCGCAAAGTAGCCAAGCATTCGCGAAACCCGGTACTTGAATTGGTATTCGTACACGCCGGGCGGGAGAAAAACGCCGCTGGAACCCGCGTAGATTCTGACGCCGTTGGCAAGGGGTTCCATATGCCGCGCTTCAATGCGGCCGTCCCGGTGTACATCCAGCAGATCGAAGCCGACCCGCACGCGGTTACCCAGAAAATCCCGGTAATCGGTGGGGAAATCGCGAAAAATTCCGCGGCGGATGTTCTGGTTCTCGGCACGCACCCGGATGGTTTCGACGACATGCATGTTGCCGTCCTGAAATACAGTTATGTCGCTGTGAAAGTCGAGTATGCGTTCATCGGCAAAGGCACTGAGTGTGCCAAGGCTGCAGATTACCAGCAGGGCAGGGCGCAGCAGGGGCTGGATTGCGGCCATGTTCATAGCCGCACTTCGGGCACCGCAGCAGCTGTAGCCTCGGCATCGAAAAACTCTGCCTGAGCAAAGCCGAGCATATTTGCGACCAAAAGATCTGGAAAAGATTCGATACGAGTGTTAAACGCTCGCACGGCGCCGTTATAAAAGCGGCGCGCATATTGCAGTTTGTTTTCGGTATCGGCGAGCTCTTTTTGCAGATCCAGAAAGTTCTGATCGGCCTTGAGATCCGGGTAGTCTTCAGCAACAGCAATAAGTCGGCCCAGGCCGATATCGAGCTGCTGCTCGATTTTTGCCTTCTGCGCCGGGTGGCTGGTGCGCTGGCTTTGACGCCGCAGTTCGGTCACTGCCGTCATGGTGGCGCGTTCGTAATCGGCATAGGCGCGAACCGCATCCACCAGCCGGGGAATCAGATCATGGCGGCGCTGTAATTGGACGTCGATATCGCTCCAGCCGGAGCGTACCAGGTTGCGGTCGCGCACCAGGCGATTGAATATGACGATGCCCCAGACGACCATCGCGCCAAGGCCCAGCAGCAGGATCATTAAAATATCCAATTCAGTCGACTCCAGCTCGCATCGCAGTATGTGTTCTAGTCATGACCTGGTTCACCAACTGCCAGTGTTTGCCATCGATACCCAGGGCTCTTTGGGAGGCAGAGACTCACCCGCTTGCAGCAGTTCGATGGAAATTCCGTCCGGCGACCGAACAAATGCCATGTGCCCGTCCCGCGGCGGACGATTAAGCGTGACTCCGCTGTCCATGAGCGCCTGGCAGATGGCATAAATATCGTCTACTCGATAAGCGAGATGTCCGAAATTGCGGCCCTGGGGGTATTCTTGGGCATCCCAGTTATAGGTGAGTTCGATCAGGGGTGACTTGTTTTGCTGCGCCATCTCCAGATCACCTGGCGCCGTCAGGAAAACCAGCGTGTAGCGACCAGCCTCATTATCTATCCGTCGCGTTTCCACCAAACCGAGCTTGTTGCAGTAAAAGTCCAGGGACTCTTCGAGTCGACTGACCCGGACCATGGTGTGCAGGTATTCCATCTGGCCTCCGCCGCAATAGTGAATAAATGATCAGCGGGCGGATTCGCCGCCCCCGGGGCAAGTTTACAGATTGATGGCTAGATCCGCATGGGAGCCGGAATCATGCCCCACAGCCTTCGGTTCACTCGTTTGCAACGGGCCTGGTCAGTTCCCGATGAGCAACTCTCAGCATGTCGCGTTCGGTAACGATACCAACCAGGTGTTCGCCGTGGACCACCAGGATGCAGCCATTGTCGGTTGTGAGCATGCGCTCCATACCTTCGGCCACCGTCATGTCCGTGGCTGCCGTCAGCGGTGCCTCGTTCATGATTTCCCGGACAGCCGTCGCGGATTCCTGCTTGCCAATGCTGTTTCGCAGGCGCAGCAAATGGCGGGTGCTGAGCAGACCGATCAAACGACCACGCTCGTCTTCTACCGGCACATGCCTGAAATGTTGCCACTCCATCATGCTGGTGGCGAGGTCAACCAGGTCTTCCGGCGCCAGCGTAAAAACATCTGTCGACATGATATCGCCCAGAGTCAGCCGATCTTCCATCTCACTCTCTCCGTCACTGATCAGGGGCGCCCAGCGATGCACCGGATCGGTTCCCTGTTCTTGTTCAAGCATCTTATGCACAGCACGTCGGCAAAGTTCCGGCCGGGCGCTCTGCGGCACCTGTGACAGACCTTCCATGAGCCACGATGCGCCGGTTTGTCCTGATTCAACCCGGCTCTCGATAATACCCAGATAGCGATCGATATCCTCAGCGGGTACCTTGACGCTGGCCAGCCCGCGCCTAGCCGCGGGAATCAGGTGCGAACGCAGTAGCTCCCGGGCGGTGATGCGCTGACCGTCGAGCCAGGCGTAGCTGGCATTGAGACCGTAATGGGCGCTGGCCAGAAAATTTTCCTTGGCCTGGCTGAACCGCAGGCGCTCCGTGACATCGCCGTAAGATTCTTCGAGTCCGACCATAAGCCCATAAAAGAGCGCCGTATTGGCAACCTCATCAAGTATGGTGGGACCGGCCGGCAAAATACGGCTCTCGATACGCAGGTGTGGCTG
>JBFIQI010000140.1:0-6106 GCA_041609715.1 Gammaproteobacteria bacterium | reverse complement strand
TTCTCCAGCTCCGAATTCTGTCCCGCGAGTACGGTAGCGGCTCGCTGTCGGGTATCGGTCGATGGGCGAATGCTGGCGGGGCTGGCGTTTTCGGCCCCAGCAGCCGGAGGCGTTTCGTCTGGCGTAATGTCAGAGTCCATGTCAGCAGGTAATTGCCATTTCAACTCGCGGGCGGCAGCATCGATCAGTGCTTTGTCCACCATTCGTTGCTCGTCCGCGAAGGCGCAGATCAGAGCTGTATCGCACAGACTGTTGATCAGGCGCGGGACTCCGCCGCTCAGGTCGTAAATTCTGTCGAGAGCGCCGCCGGTGAAGAGTTCTGTATCGTTGAGGCCGGCAATCGCGAGCCGATGCAGAATGTAGCCTCGGGTTTCCTCGGCATCCAGCGCATAAAGCTCGGAACGCAGCCGGCATCGTTGGGCCAGTTGCCGCAAGCTGGGTGATTCGAGCGTTTGCAGGAACTCCGGCTGGCCCACCAGAACAACGCTCAGACAACTGGCGTGCTGGTGACCGGTGAGCATTCGGATCTCTTCCAGCACCGGCTCAGAGAGGTTTTGCGCTTCATCTACCAGTACCACGACTCTGCGCTCCCGGGACGCGCACTCTTCCAGGTATTTGCGTAGTCTTGCCAGCAGCTCCGGCTTTTTTGCCTTAAAAGCCTCCAGGCCAAGATCGTCCAGCAACATGCGCAGGAAGGCTGTCGGCGAGAGCTGCGTCTGATTGATGCGGGCGATAACCGTATGCTCCGGAGGAAGTTCGGCCAGAAAGCCCTCAACGAGCGTGGTTTTGCCGGCACCGATGCTGCCCGTTATGACAACAAAGCTGTCGTTCACAAAAGCGCTGGATTCCAGAAACGCCTTGGCGGACGAATGCTGTTCGCTGAGATAGAGAAAATCAGGGTCGGGATGCATGGCGAACGGGGGCCGCTCCAGCCCGAAGTGCTCAAGATACATCGCCATGCCCGATTCTCCTTGTGCCGGCACTCATTGTCTCGGCATTACTTTCCATTCTGCGCGCGCAGGCGCCGCGCCGGTCTCCTGCCGTTGCGACGATCAGATTTGCATTATGGATAAGACCGGGTGCTTGTCTGTGATGAGAATCACGTTCTTACATAATGCGCAATTGGTCTGCGCCGCAAGCCTATTTTTATTATAAATTACAAATAGTTACCTATGGTAATAAGATGAGTCTGCGCAACTGTGATGTGACGCACGTCACGATGTTGCCAGGTTGTTGTAGGCTCCGATGTCGTCTTGCGCATTGGGTGCGGACCAGGTAAAGCTTAAGTGCTACCAGGAGATTTCATTGGACAGCAGGGCATCAGTAACAGCTTCCGAACTCTCAGCGCAGGAGCGTAGCGGCTCCGATCGGCGCAGCGGGCATGGCTGGGTGAATGCCAGGCATCTTGGAATATCCGGTCGACGCCGGGGTGCCCGACGCGTGGAGGAACAAGAAAACAGTTACGTGGACTGGTATGAACCACGTTTGCTGTATCTGACCATCGCCACTGCTTTGCTCAGTTTCCTCGACGCCACCATGACCCTCAATCTGCTGTCATTGGGCGCCATCGAACTGAACACGCTGATGGCCCATTTGATCAATACGGATGTCCAGCTGTTCGTAAACATCAAGGTCGCGCTCACGCTGCTGACACTGGTTTTCCTGGTCATTCACAGTAATTTTCGTTTGTTTCGGTTCGTCAGAGTAAACCTGGTCATTTACGTTCTGTTTGCCGGGTACCTGGCCCTCATAATTTACGAAATCGGCTTGCTGATCCGAATCCTCTTTGGGTGACGGGCGGCGCAGGCGGGTCGTTCCCAGGCCCCGCGCCCAGCATGGTTTGCGGTAGTTCTGTTTGACGCCAGCCGCGGGGGAACTCGCATTTAGGTGGTGAGGTATAAAACGGAATTACTGATCGCGGGCATCCGATTCGATGAAATTCATGGGATCAACAACTTCCCCGCTGCGCAGGACTTCAAAGTGAAGATTAGGCCCGGTGGCGCGGCCAGTGGAGCCCAACAAGGCAACCGGCTGGCCACGTTGCACGCGCTGACCTGCCTGCACGAGGTTTTTCTGGTTGTGGGCATAGCGCGTCACAAAACCCTGACCGTGGGTGATTTCAACAAAATTACCGAAGCCGCCAAAATACTTCGATTCGGAGACCACCCCATCCGCGACCGCAACCACTTTGGTGCCGGGAGGGCCGGCATAGTCAATGCCCTTGTGGGTCATGGAATGACCGGTAAAAGGGTCAGTCCGCTTGCCGAAGTACGAAGAAATGTAGCCGCTGGTCACCGGGTGCCCGTCCGGACGGACCTGAGCCTGGAGCTGACGATTCAGTAATAGCTCCGCCAGCCGCTCGATTGCGAGGCGGCGATTTTCGATGGTGCTGGCGACTGCAGCAACCGTCTCGCCCAGTTCAACCAGCTCCGGGGAGCTGTATTCCGATGCCGGCGCCCGCCCGCCCTGGGCCGGCGGCTGTTCAAATGCGAAATCCGCGGGATCGAGGTCTGCCATACTGGTGAGCTGCCGGCCCAGCGCGTCGAGCCGGATGATGTGGGCCTGCATGCGAGACAGGCGGGCAGCGAAAGCACGCACCTGATCCTTCTGGCTGGCAAGCTGCGCCTCCGCCCGCTGGTAGCGCTGCTCCGCCAACGCCAGCTGTTCGGTTTTGACCATGCCGGCGTCCAGCCGCGCGGCAGTTGACCCCAGGCTCAGCAAAGCGGCTGCCAACAGGGCTATCAGCACCACGAGGGCGAGTTGCGGCCCGCGCTGGGTAAAGTCGACAACCTTGAGTTGCCCACGCTGTTGCCAGATAAGTTGCACCAATTTGCCCGCCACTGTTCCAGGGAATGCTCAATATAGCTAATTAACTTATTGAATTATGTGAACCTATTCACAAGGTGGGCAGTGGACCGCAGCCTCAGTCCCGGGGCCTCGGGCGGTAGGGCAGTACCGTGAGAATCTCGCCGGCCCGGGTACGGGCCTGGACGTTGTGCCAGAAATCGGCCTGTAGCAGATGCTGGTGATGACGCTTGAAAACCTGGAACAAATCAGGACCAAGGCCCAGAAAAGCTCCGAACTGCTCGGGGAAGATATCGTCCTCACCCACGTAAAACCACGCTTCCGCCGACATCTCTTGCTCGGTTGTTGCGGGCTCCGGTAGCTGGCGGAAATTGCAGTCGCCCAGCAGACACAGTTCGTCATAATCGTAAAAAATGACCCGCCCATGACGAGAAATCCCGAAATTCTTAAGTAACAGGTCGCCCGGAAAAATGTTTGAGCGAGCGAGATCAGTAATCGCCTGTCCGTAGTCGATTACCGCGAGCTCCGCCGCCAGAGGATCGGCCTTTGCCAGGTAGAGATCGAGGGGTACCATCCGGCGTTCGACGTAGCAGTGTTCGATTACCAGGTCAGAATCCACGATCTTGCAAGCCATGGAGGCCTCTGCCAACAACTCTTCAAGCAGTGACGGCTCGAAACGATTGCTGGGAAAACGCAGGCGCTTGAATTCCTGGGCATCGATGAGCCTGCCCACGCGGTCATGCTTGAATACCAGCTGGTACCGTTCGACCACTTCTTTACGACTTATGTTTTTTGGATACTGAAACTTGTCCCTGATCACCTTGAAGACGATGTCATAAGAGGGCAGGGTGAAAACAGCCATGACCATGCCCCGTTGACCCGCCGCATGCGTAAACTGATCGCTGCTGTTGGCGAAGTGATGAAAGAAAGAGCGGAAGCGCTCGGTCTTGCCCTGTTTTGACCGGCCCAGGATAGTGTATAGCTCGCTGATGGGTTTGCGTGGCAGGATAGAACGCAGAAAAGCAACGACATCAGCGACTGCTTTGAGATCGACGTGAAAATACGAGCGCGCAAAGCCGAATAAAATACTCGCTTCGTTCTCCTGGACGAGAGCGGCCTCTACGCGCAGCCCTTGCTTGTGGCTGAGGGCCAATATCAAAGGGCGAACCTCGGCTGCCCTCACAATTCGTCCGACGATGTAGGCCCGCGAACCCTGGTAAAAAATTTCCTTAATCGTCTCTATCGAAACACTTTCATTGGCGGCTGCCGCACCGTCAGCCGATCCGATTGCCTCACTGATCTTGCTGCAAATATAGCCGGCGTCAGCCTGCAAATCTTCAAAGGGCAAGGCAGGAAAATAGTCTTGCAGCAAACGCGACAGCGGGACAATCCACGCTCCGCCCAGTTGATAAGCTCTTTTATCGGCCTGGTCCGCTATCCCTGTATCCGGTGGTGCGTCGACAGCGACAAATTCGATGGATGGATTGACACCTTTGGTATCAAAAAGTCGGCGCGTAATTGAGCTGAAAAACGTTTTGGGGAAAGCGCGGTCAACGTTGCCAGAGATTATGCTAGCGAACCGCTGTTTGATTGAGCGCCAGAGCAGTAACTCTGTGCGTCTCTGGCGGAGCAGAGCGTCGAGTCTCTCAACAGTTCGATTGACCCACAACTCGTAAAGCTCGATTCGCTGGACGGCATGTTCATGAGCGAGATGCCAGTCGCGGTCCGCAAAAGTGCGGGCCGCGAGCCGCGTAATGGTACTAAAGTCCTGGTTGTATCCGCGGAAAGCAGCGTATATCAGCTGAGCACATTCCTGCGCCAGAGTATCAGGCTGCTCCGGTTCTTGCTTCACCGAGGCTACATATTAGCGATCAGGGCATCTCCGAATTCGCTGCACTTGACCTCGGTAACGTCATCCATGAGACGCGCAAAATCGTAAGTGACTGTGCGCTTGGCAATGGTCGCGTCCATTGCGCTTATTATGATATCGGCGGCCTCGGTCCAGCCCAGGTGTCGCAGCATCATCTCGCCGGACAGTACCAGGGACCCGGGATTCACTTTGTCGAGATTGGCGTATTTGGGAGCGGTGCCATGGGTAGCCTCGAATATGGCGCTGCCAGTTCGGTAATTAATATTGCCTCCGGGCGCAATTCCAATGCCGCCTACCTGCGCCGCCAGCGCATCGGAGAGATAGTCGCCATTCAGGTTCAAGGTAGCGATGACGTCAAAATCCCGGGGGCGGGTCAGGACTTGCTGCAAGGTAATGTCGGCGATGGCGTCCTTGACCAGGATCTTGCCCGCGGCCAGGGCGGCGTCCTGCTCTTCATTAGCCGCTTCTTTGCCTTTCTCGGCAACAGTTCTCTCCCATTGTGACCAGGTATAGCAGTGGTCTGCGTACTCGCCTTCGGCCAGGGCATATCCCCAGTTGCGAAATGCCCCCTCCGTGAACTTCATGATGTTGCCCTTGTGGACAAAAGTCACGCTGCGCCGCTTGTTGGCAATGGCGTACTCAATTGCTGCACCAACAAGCCTCTCGGTGCCCTCGCGGGAAACGGGTTTGATGCCAATGCCGGCAGTGTCCGGAAATCGGATCTTGGAATACTGCTCGGGAAAGTCTTTTTCAAACCCGGTGAGAAACTGCTTGACCCCATCGCTGCCTGCTTCGAATTCGATGCCGGCGTAAATGTCTTCGGTGTTTTCCCTGAATATGACCATGTCGACCAATTCGGGCTGTCGAACCGGAGAAGGCACGCCTTCGAACCAGCGCACCGGGCGCTGGCATACATACAGGTCGAGAATTTGCCGCAGGGCGACGTTAAGCGACCGAATACCGCCGCCCACCGGCGTGGTCAGTGGCCCCTTGAGCGCGACCAGGTACTTGCGGCATGCGTCGAGGGTTTCGTCGGGAAGCCAGCTGCCACACAAATCCGAGGCTTTTTGTCCTGCGTAGACCTCCATCCAGTGTATGCGGCGTTTCCCCTGAAATGCCTTGGTAACCGCGGCATCCAGCACTCTGTTGGTGGCGCGCCAGATATCCGGTCCGATGCCGTCCCCTTCAATGAATGGAATGATGGGATTGTCCGGTACATCAAGCTGGCCGTTGGTGATCTTTATGCTTGCGCCTTCGGCTGGAATCTCGGGTTTGACTACCGGCATGGAAAAAACCTCTCTCGCACAGGGAAAACTTCAAATCGGTACAGCCAGGGGACGGGCTCGCTGTTCGGACGCTAGTCTAGCGGCTTTCGTTAAGCGGAGGAACCGCGCGTTTGGAGGCCGCAATTCCAGCTCGGCGGCGTGGGCC
>JBFIQI010000139.1:0-6112 GCA_041609715.1 Gammaproteobacteria bacterium | reverse complement strand
GGCACCAAAGCGCCCAGCCACCCGAAACCGGCAGCTAAATTTTGGCGGGTGGTTTGAGATTGTCCCAGAAAGTTGTCTTGGCCAGATCCTTGAATTCGCCGGCATCAAAAAAAACACCGCAATCCTTGGGGCACCGCTCATACTCGATGTGGGGCTGCTTCTCGTCCAGCACCGAGTCCATCGGCGTGCCGCAGTCCGGGCAGTCGATATCGCGAATCTGGTTGGTTTCGCGCCCCAAACTCGGGGAGCCCTGATCGATGTATTCCGCCAGCCAGTCGTCCTTGACCAATGCTGTAAACTCGCCGGCGTTGAACCACTGTCCCTTGCAGGACGTGCAGCGGTCAATGTCGAATCCCACGTACTTGGAGGCTTGCATTTCAGATGAGCATTTTGGGCACTTCATATCCAGGTTCTCCGCTTCTTGTTTTTCAATTTGCTGCTTAAAGCCGCATGTAACCAACCCATAGCCTGCCTGTCCAGACTCGATCGGCCAGCATTTGCACGCGCCACGCCAAAGCAGCAGGCACCGGCCCCATTATCTCATAGCTGCCGGGCAAGGGCCCGCTGGTGAGTTTCCGGAGCAACACAAAGCATTGCGCGGTAAAGGAAGGACGGCTAACCTGCTGTTTTCAAGCAAGAGTACGCAAATGACTCACAGCATAGTCCGGCCCTCGGTCAGCCTCAGAGAGGTTCGCTATGAAATTCGCGGCGAGCTGGCGAGGCGCGCCCATGAGTTGGAAAAAGTCGGCTACGAAATCATCAAGCTCAATGTTGGTAACCCCGGCAATTTCGGTTTTCGCACTCCGGAGACCATGCGGCTGGCGATGATCGAGAACCTCGGTGCCAGTGAAGCCTATTGTGAGCAGAAAGGCATTTTTCCGGCCCGTGAAGCGGTCGTTATGCAACAGCAAAGCCGCGGTATTGAGAATGTGACGGCCGACCATGTGTTTATCGGTAACGGTGTCAGCGAGCTGATCGACCTGACCCTGCGCGCCTTGCTGAACCCCGGTGACGAGGTGCTGCTGCCAAGCCCGGATTATCCGCTTTGGACGGCAGCAACGGTATTGAATGGAGGCGTTTCGGTTCATTATCCCTGCCGCGTCAGCAACGGCTTCCTGCCTGATCCCGATGAAATTGAATCCCTGATCACCGACCGGACTCGCGCCATTGTTGTCATCAATCCCAATAACCCCACCGGCGCTGTCTACGATCGTGAACGGCTGGAGGCGATTGCGCGCCTTGCGGAGAAGAACCACTTGCTGGTGATGGCTGATGAAATCTATGACCAGATGGTGTACGACGAGGCGCGCTTCATACCCATGGCAACTCTGGTGCATGACACGCTGTGCGCCACTTACAGCGGTTTGTCAAAAGTCTACCGGGCATGTGGCTATCGTGTGGGCTGGGTATCGTTCAGCGGTGAAAGTCAGCATGCGCAAACGTATATGAATGGCGTCGAGTTGCTGGCGGCCCTGCGCCTGTGCAGCAATGTTCCGGGCCAGTGGGCGGTACAAACCGCCCTGGGTGGTTTTCAAAGCATCCAGGAACTGGTAGCGCCCGGCGGTCGCCTGCACGCTTCGCGCGCTGCCATTATCGAGGGCGTGGAGCGCAGCAAATTCCTCGATCTGGTAACTCCTGATGGCGCGATGTACGCGTTTCCCGGAGTGGCGTCAGACTTGCTGCCGGACTTCGATGATCATCAGTTCGCCCTTGATTTGCTGGAACAAAAGCATGTGCTTGTGGTGCCCGGCAATAGTTTCAATGTGCCCTATCGTAATCATTTTCGTGTAACCACGCTGCCTCGAGAAGAGGTGATTGCCGAGGTATTCGCGCGTATGGAAGCGCTCCTGGATGATTACGCATCAGCCGCCGGCTGAAGGGTCCCGGCAGTCCGACCTTTAACAAGCCACCGTCTGTCGAAGATTTTTACAGTCGCCTTGCCCGTCCGCGGGCAGCCTTTTCTTATGGTTAAGTCATTTGACCGATAAGTAAATTTCTTGCGAGAAACCGGTCACAAAACCGGATCCCGCACAGGCGCTGGTTTTCCATAATCATCCCCCGACTCCGAAGCTGGCACATCACTTGCTTTGAATATGACAAGGCAGGGGATTTGCCGGTGATTGTTGGCACAAGAAATGGAGTAACCAAACGCAGGTGGCGCGGCGAAATGCGTCGGGAGGGCATGATGCAGGTGGTAAAAAATTTCGGGTTTACGCGGCCGTTCATCAAGACCATGCAGCCAGGTGACTACATCCGGTTTGCAGACGAAATGAACGGTAGTGCGGCTCGGCCGCGGAAGGCTGCCAGTCGCTTGCCAATGAACCGCATCAAGCGTAACGGCAGGATTCCGGCCTCGACGCTCAGCCTCAACGCTTTTCGCGAATGGTGCCAGTCCATGAAGGACAGCTGGGAGGAACCGGGCGTCGGCGAATCTGATGCCCCCCGGCGGCACTGGCGCTCGTTCAGCGAGGCACGGCGATTCGCGCGCAGCCTGGGTCTCAAGAGCGGTGCAGAATGGCGGCGTTTCTCCAAGGGGGAAATGCCGGATCGAGGCCGGCGACCGGAGGATATCCCGGGCTGCCCGGAACGCATTTATCGTGAGGAAGGCTGGGTTGGTTATCGGGACTGGCTGGGCATTGTGTGACATATGCACTCCCCCAGACCGGTGGCATCACCGATAGTCTCACCATGGCGAGAATGACTGTCATATTCGACGCAATGGGTCTGGCACTTGATGACCTGTGGAGTTACTACGAGGTGGCAGGGCGGCCGGGAGCGGCCTATCTCGCACCGATCTGCCTGATGGGCCTTGGCCTCATTTTCATTGTCATGGCTTAGAAATGCGCTGAACCACAGTGAGTTCATCTCTCCTGCAACCCCCGCACCAGCGGGGGTTTGTTTTTTGTCCGGTCGCAGCCCTGACCAGGCGTGCGGCCTGGCCAAAGCTGTATGGATATACAGGTCAAGCATTCCTTCGGCGCATGGCTTGGGCTACACTACCGCCCCTTCGCCTAAGCGCCCGAATTTCGTGAGAAAAAAGAGCCTGCGCGGTAAGCCGGGGGCGAGCGGAATACGCGCAGCAGGGAATCATGAGCCAGACACTGGAGCAGAAATACGAGTCGTCGCCCCTCTACGGCAGCAATGCCGCGGTGGTTGAAACCCTCTATGAGCAATTTCTAGAGGACCCCGCGTCGGTGCCCGAGACCTGGCGCGCTTATTTCAAGGATTTTGCCAGGGACGGATCCGAGGTGCCCCACGGTCCGATTCGCGAAGAGTTCCTGGCCAGGGCCCGCAACCGGGCGCGCTCCAGTTCCCGGTCGATGCCGTCGGGCGACATGCTGGACAAGCAGGCGGCCGTCTTGCACCTGATAGAACGGCATCGATTGATCGGACATCTGCAGTCCAACCTCGATCCCCTGGGTCTGGAAGCGATTCAATCCCTGCCGGATCTGCAACCGGGCCACTATCGTCTGACCGATGCCGACATGGCTACCAGTTTCAGTACCGGCAATCTTGCCGGGCTCGGCATGGCCACCCTGGGCGAAATCCTGGAAATGGTGCGCACAGTCTATTGCGGTCCGGTAGGCGCCGAATTCATGCATGTCAGCGATACCGAGGAGCGCCGTTGGCTGCAGAACGCTTTTGAAAGTGCGGGCATGCATGCGCGCCTCGAGGCAGAGGAAAAGCGCAATGTCCTGGAGCGACTGACCGCAGCCGAAGGCATCGAACGCTATTTACACACCAAGTACGTGGGTCAGAAACGCTTTTCCCTGGAAGGTGGCGAGTCTTTGATTCCCATGCTGGATGACCTGATCCAGCAAGGTGGCGCCAAGGGGCTTAAAGACATAGTCATCGGCATGGCCCACCGCGGTCGCATCAACGTGCTGGTCAATATTCTCGGCAAATCACCGGAGCGCCTGTTTGCGGAATTCGAAGGCGATCATGCCCATCACACCGGTGGCTCGGGTGACGTGAAATACCACATGGGATTTTCCTCCGACGTGAAGACTGCCGGCGGCAACACCCACGTGGCGCTGGCTTTCAATCCCTCGCACCTGGAGATCGTCAACCCGGTGGTTGAGGGTTCCGTGCGTGCGCGACAGGAACGCCGCCATGACTACGAGGGCCAGCAGGTCATGCCGGTGCTGATCCATGGCGATGCTGCGTTCGCCGGCCAGGGCGTGGTCATGGAGACATTGCAGATGTCCCAGATCCGCGGCTTCCATACCGGTGGCACTGTGCATATCGTGATAAACAACCAGGTGGGTTTCACCACCAGTAACGAGGCCGATACGCGCTCGACCCATTACTGTACCGATGTCGCAAAAATGATCGAGGCGCCGGTTTTTCACGTCAATGGTGATCGGCCGGAGGCTGTGTTGCTGGTTACTCGGCTGGCTCTCGAGTACCGCATGAAATTTGGCAAGGACGTGGTTATCGACCTGGTCTGTTACCGGCGCCATGGGCATAACGAGGCTGACGAGCCGGCGGCAACGCAACCCTTTATGTACAAAAAGGTGCGCAAGCATCCTACCACCCGTGAGCTGTATGCCCGGAAACTGGTCGATAGCGGTGTGCTGGGTGAGGATGACGCCAAATCAATGGTGGATACTTATCGCGACGGCCTGGATAAGGGCCAGGTCCGGGCGCATGGTGTGCTGGGCATGATCGGTAATGAATTTACCGTGGACTGGTCCAAATACGACCAGATCGATTGGTCAGAAGCCAGCCAGACCGGTCTCGACGACAAACGTGTCCGGCAACTGGCCAACGGACTGACGCGGCTGCCCGAGGGCTTCAAATTGCACAGCCGTGTCAAGCGCATAATCGAAGACCGCAAGAAAATGGCTGCCGGTGAAATTCCCATGGATTGGGGTTTTGCTGAATCCATGGCCTATGCGTCGCTGTTGACCGAGGGCTACCAGGTTCGCCTGTGCGGCCAGGACAGCGGCCGCGGGACGTTCTTTCATCGACATGCAGTGCTGCATGGGCAGGAAAAGGATCAGAACTGGATACCGCTGCAGCATCTCGATGAAGAGCAGCAGCCGTTTACGGTTATCGATTCGTTTCTGTCGGAAGAAGCCGTACTCGGCTTCGAATACGGTTACGCAACCGCTGCGCCGCGTTCGCTGGTCATTTGGGAGGCCCAGTTCGGCGATTTTGTGAACGGGGCTCAGGTCGTAATCGATCAGTTCATCAGCTCCGGTGAGGCCAAGTGGGGCCGCTACTGCGGACTGGTAATGTTCCTGCCGCATGGTTATGAGGGCCAGGGTCCGGAACACTCGTCGGCGCGTCTGGAGCGATTCCTGCAACTGTGCGCCGAGCACAATATGCAAGTCTGCGTGCCTTCGACGCCTGCACAGATGTTTCACATGCTACGTCGCCAGATGCTGCGCAGTTTTCGTAAACCACTGGTAGTCATGACGCCAAAAAGTTTGCTGCGTCACAAGCAGTCGGTATCGGCATTGGGTGAAATAGAAGAGGGCGGGTTCCAGCTGCTCATTGACGACATCGATCATGTCGACACCGATAACGTATCTCGCTTGGTGTTCTGCAGCGGCAAGGTCTATTACGACTTGCTGGCCGAGCGTCGCGACAAGGAAGTCACTCAGGTGGCGATTGTGCGCCTCGAACAACTGTATCCATTTCCCATTGAGGAATACGCTGCCACCATCAAGCGCTACAAGAATGCCCGGGACATAGTCTGGTGCCAGGAAGAGCCCCAGAACCAGGGCGCCTGGTACCAGATTCGTCACCGACTGCAGGAAGCGCTGGGGCGTAAACACAATCTTCATTACGCAGGGCGCGATCATGCGGCCTCACCGGCGGTCGGCTATTACCAGGTCCATGTGGATCAGCAAACGGCCTTGGTGCGCGATGCCCTGGCACATGAAAAACCCCGCAAGGCCGGTAAGGCCAAGCGTAAAACGAGCAGGAAGAAAAAAGCATGAGTATTGAAGTAAAGGTTCCGCAACTGCCCGAGTCGGTGGCCGACGCCACCCTGATTTCATGGCACAAGCAGCCGGGCGACAAGGTTGAGCGGGACGAGAATCTGGTCGACCTGGAAACTGACAAGGTTGTGCTGGAGGTGCCGGCCCCCGCTGCCGGGGTG
>JBFIQI010000138.1:0-6178 GCA_041609715.1 Gammaproteobacteria bacterium | reverse complement strand
TCTATAAATACGACACCAGTGGCATGTCCCCCATCGTGCAGGAATATGTCGGCATCATTCCCGGTTCGCTGCAGACACTGTTCGGCACCTTGCTCCGGCCGCTGGCGTTTCTGATAGGTGTGCCCTGGGAAGACGCCGGCAAAGTCGGCAACCTGCTTGGCATTAAACTCTCACTCAATGAGTTTGTGTCATTTGGCACGCTTGGCAGCTACATCCAGAGCGAACAGCTAAGCGATCGCGCCATAATCATTTCCACCTACGCGCTGTGTGGCTTTGCGAATTTTTCATCCATCGGTATTCAGATCGGTGGCATCAGCGCCCTGGCGCCGCATCGCAAACCCGACCTTGCCAAGGTGGGTCTAAAGGCCATGTTCGGCGGCGCCCTCGCATCCTGGCTGACGGCGACCATCGCCGGGATGCTCCTGTAAACGGCAAGTGGTTCAAGCCGCGGGATTGGCTAGTCCGCGCCGGCTACCGTGAACTCCAGCAAAAGTCCTTTGCCAGCAGGATTCGGAACCTCAGCAATCCAGGCATAGCGACCAGGCCTTAGATCCAGGTGCAAAAATGCTGTGCTGCCTGCGGGCATTTCATTGCTGCCGCCAATAAAGGTTGCGGGCGCAGGACTCTCAAGCCCGGTTGGCGAACTCCAGTCCATCCAGGCAGACAGTGTCTCCAGCCTGGTGTCGTCTTCCAGGCGCACCAGGTGAAGATCATGTTGCACAAAATTCTCGTGTACCTTCTGATCTTCAAAAGTCACTGCCACTACCTGCTTGCCAGCTACCGGCGACCCCGTCACTGTAAATCCAGATTCACCCGATACCTTGATTTCTATGTCTGCTGACGGCGCCTCCCCGGCGCTCAAGGTATCGCTGACCTCGAACTGGTACACCATCCCGTAAGCATCGGGAGACGGATTGAAGCTGTGGAATATGCCGCCGGTCTTAACATAGCACTCCACCAGGTAGCTGCCAGGCTCAAGGAAAACGGTGGTTTCGGCCGTGTGACCGGGAGCCACGAGTCCGGGGCCTCCCATAAATTCAATCTCGTGGAACCAGGCGGGCAGCTTGGCAAACTCTGCCATGGCCCCGTCCACGTCACCCTCGTTCAGTTTGTCCATACCGTCTTGAAAGATTGGGGCAACCTGCTCCTGCTGCTCGACCAGGCCTTTGCCAGCAGGCATTTTTTCAAGCACTGCAAAATGGACCATTGGAGATTCATTGCGGAAACGAAAAGTATTCCAGCCGGCATTGATCCGGGACGGCATTTCAAAAGTCAGGCCCCGGGCTACAATCTCCACGACGGCAGGTTCGGGTTCGTCGACGACAGCCGCCTGCTCTTCCTTTTTGGCGCATGCTGACAGAATCGTTGCAAGTAAGGAAAACACGAGAATTCTGACTGCTGATGACATGACTGACCCTCTTCCAAATTGATTGTGCCTTGTAATCGGCTAAATTATTGATTCGTCTGCGTCATTGAAAATAGATGCTGGTTTTTCGAAATTCAAGTCGAGAGGCCGGTGGCAAAGTGGACTGGTAAAAGGCCTCGCAGTGCTGACTGGGTGTTTTGCAGCTAGAATTGCAGTTACTAGCATTGGCCATCATGGTTGCTGAGGAAGTAACAATGTCGAAGCGCACCGACCCCGAAGGCACACGCCTGCCTATTAAAATAGACGCAACTTCCAACGGCGAGTTCGAACCACTACCCCTGAGGCCTGCAGAACAAAAAATCCGTCGCCTCGCGCTTGAACAAGCCAGCGCAAACGCTAAACGAATCGGTGTTTCCCGGCGAGATTTCATGGTATCGCTGTGTGGTGCCGCTTCAACCCTGGCGACGCTCAATGCTGCTCATGCGGCAGCGGGCAAAGCCGGTTTTTTTGCCCTGGCCCAGGATGCGCCACTCGACGGTGACGCGGCGCAGGCTTCGCTGGGCAAGCGTGAGTTTATTTTCGACGTGCAGGGACATTACCTGCGGCCCGGGGGCCACACGGCCAGGAAAGCAGGCTGCGCCGGGGCCAACGAGACGCTGAGTCGCGAGTATATGGCCTGTATCGGTACCGATGCCTTTATCAAAGACGTTTTCCTGGACTCGGACACCGACATGATGGTCCTGTCTTTCGTGCCTTCCAATCGCGATGCCGAGCCGCTGACCATCGAGGAAGCCGACGCGACGAGACGCATCGTTGAAACACTGGAGGGTACGCACCGGCTTTTGATTCACGGGCGCGTCAATCCCAACCAGGCAGGCGATGTCGAGGATATGGAACGACTTGCGGGCTTTGGCGTGTCAGCCTGGAAAACCTACACGCAATGGGGACCCCAAGGAAAAGGCTTTTACATGGACGATGAAATCGGGCTTGCCTTCATCGAGCGTGCGCGGGCGCTGGACGTCAGAAACATTTGCATCCACAAAGGCATCCCCTTTGGTCAGGACTCCTATGAACATTCCACCTGCCGGGACATCGGGGTGGTTGCGAAACGCTATCCTGACGTTAATTTTCTCATTTATCATTCCGGCTGGGTGCCCGGTAAAGCCGAGGGCCCCTATGATCCCCAACGCGCAGAAGGGGCCGACCAGTTGATCACCTCGCTCAAAGCCAGCGGGCTGGGCAAGCACAGTAACGTTTATGCGGAACTTGGCTCCACCTGGCGTTTTCTTTCCATGCGTGATCCGGAGTCTGCCGCTCACCTGATCGGCAAACTGCTGTTGCACCTGGGTGAGGACAATATCCTCTGGGGAACCGATTCCGTGTGGTACGGCTCTCCCCAGGACCAGATACTGGCTTTTCGCGCATTCCAGATTCCGGAGCAGATGCGCGAGCAGCATGGCTATCCTGCCATTACGCCCGAGATCCGCGCCAAAATTTTCGGACTGAATGCCATGCGCCCCTATGGAATATCACTGGCAGAGATGCAAATGCGGGCTGCCAGCGACAAGATCTCCCGAACCCGCGTTGCTTACACGGAGCATGCTGATCCGCATTTTCTGACATACGGTCCGAAAAACCGCCGACAATTCCTGCAGCTCATGGCACTGACTAACGGGATCTAGAACCCGGCCGCGGGGTTCGGTTTCGCAAGCGGCCAGCCGGTCCTGCATGCATCCGGGCTGTCGAGAATCAAGCTGAGGCAGCCCCCGCGCAGCTCCTGAAACCGGCCGGTCCAGCTTGTCCTCGCGCCCAGATTCTGAAGGGCTTTTGTCGGGCGAGGTTCAGTCAGCGGTCATGGCGGCGAGTTTGCGGGCCGTGGCGTCGGGGGATGTCGTTCGTCGCGCCAGCAGACTGTAGAAGACCGGCACCACGAACAAAGTCAGTAACGAAGCAAAGCTGACCCCAAAGAAAATCACGACGCCCAGTGTGGTGCGGCTCTCGGATCCGGCCCCGGTGGCGAGCACCAACGGCAATGAACCCATGACTGTGGAAATCGCCGTCATTATTACCGGGCGAAAGCGGATGCGCGCCCCCTCCAGTATGGCTGCAGAAAATTCCTTGCCCTGGTCACGGACCTGGTTGATAAATTCGACGATCAAAATGCCGTTCTTGGTGGCAATGCCAATCAGCATCACGATACCGATCTGGCTGTAAATGTTGATGGCTTTGCCGGTCAGCCCAAGACCCACGAGACCACCGGCCATGGCCAGCGGCACTGTCATCATGATAACCAGAGGATGCACAAAACTTTCGAACTGGGCGGCCATCACCAGGAATACGACGAGCAGCGCCAGGCCAAACAGGAAGTAGAGTTTCCCCGAGGACTCCTTGTACTCCAGTGACTCGCCCTGGTAGCTGATCTGCGCCGTGGCCGGCAACTCTGTGCGCACCACGGTCTCCAGGAAATCAAGGGCCTCGCCCAGACTATAACCCGGAGCGAGGTTGGCACTGATAGTTACCGAGCGCAGTCGGTTGTAGCGATACAGCGTTCCGGGTCCCGCCACTGTTTCGAGTTGAGTCAGGTTACCAAGCGGCACCAGCTGGCCACTACCCTCGGATCGCACATAGATATTTTGTAGATCTTCCGGGGTCGCGCGTTGGTCTTCTGCCGCCTGCACGATGACGTCATATTCCTCACCGCCCACCACATAGGTGGTGACCTGCTGCTCGCTCATCATCGCCTGCAGAGTGCGACCGACATTCTGAATGGAAACACCAAGACTGGCGGCGCGATCTTTGTCGATACGCACCAGCAGTTGGGGCTGGGTATCCTGGAGATTGGAATCCACCCGCACCAGGCCCGGGTTCTCTTCCGCGGCCGCGATCACGATATCGCGCCATTGGGCCAACTCTGCATAACTGGTGCCACCGAGAACAAATTGCACCGGCTGACCGCCACCGCCACGGGAAATTCCCGACCGCATGAAGGTAAAAACCCGCAGGCCGGGAATTTGCTGCCACGCCTGCTCCAGTTCCTTGCGCACTTCGTCGGTGCTGACCTCGCGTTCGGTCCAGGGCGTCAAAGTGACATAAATAATGCCGCCATTGGCGGCGTTCGAGCCCCAACCGGGTACCCGCAAAACCGCCCGTTGAATGACGCCGCTATCAATAAAAGGTTGCATGGGTGGCTCCATTTTGAGCACCTGCTCCACCATATGCGGATAACTGGTGCCCTCCGGGGCCTGGATGCGCGCGAGGAACGTGCCCTGATCTTCCTGGGGAGCGTACTCCTGCGGCAGCGACTTAAACATAAAAAAGGCGCCCACGCCGATGCCAGCCGTTGCCAGCACTACCAGCCAGCGCTTTTGCAGAACACGGGCCAGCAGCTCCATGTAAGCGTTGGAGAGGCGTTCAAAAAACTGCTCCAGCCGGTGTTCAGTGCTGGTTTCCTGTTCGTAAGAATGCAGCAGTCGAGAACACATGACCGGCGTCAGTGACAGTGCCAAAAAGCTGGAAAAAACCACGGCGGCGCTGATGGTCACGGCGAGCTCGGTAAAGATCAAACCAATGTTGTCTTTCAGGAAGATAACCGGGGCAAAGACCGCCACCAGCACCAGAGTCGTCGCAATCACCGCAAATGCTACCTGGCGGGTACCGGTTACTGCCGCCAGCAGGGGCGGGTCACCCATCTCTATGCGCCGGTGAATATTCTCAAGCACTACGATGGCATCGTCGACCACCAGGCCGATACACAAGACAAGCGCCAGTAGCGTGATGAGGTTGACGCTGTAACCAAAAGCCGCCAGGACGATAAAAGAGGCGGTGAGACAGACAGGTATAGTGACAACCGGAATCAAGGTGGCGCGCAGAGTACCGAGAAAAAACAGGATCACCAGGCCGACCAGCGCTGTGGTGGCAATGATGGTCTTGTAGACCGCACCTATGGCCTCGCGTATGAACACCGAATCGTCGCTGCTGGCAATCAGGCGCATGCCGGGCGGCAAGCCTTCGTTGATGCGGGCAATCTCGGCCTTGACCGCCGTGAGAACTTCGACCGTATTGGCGGTGGATTCCTTGACGATGCCCATACCCACCGTATTCTGTGCATTGGCTCGGTACAGGCTACGCAGGTCCCGGGAGGCGATTTCTACTATGCCAACCTCTCCCAGGCGCATCAGGTGCCCGTCGGCGCCGGTACCCAGCACCAGGTTGCGGAAATCATCAGCGCTGCGGTAGTTGCGATCGACCCGCACCGGGAATTCTCGTTGTGCGGAATCCAGGCGACCGGCGGGTAATTCGATGTTTTCGCGTCGCAAGGCAGTCTCGATATCCATTACCGTCAGGTTGCGCGCAGCCAGCGCCTGGCGGTCCAGCCAGATGCGCATGGATGGCCGTCCGGACCCGCTGATGCCGACCCGGGAAACCCCGGATATCACTGCAAATCGATCAGAAATGTAGCGCTCGGCATAGTCGGTCAGGTCCATGGGACTCATGGAGTCACTGCTGAGGCTCAGATACAACACCGGCCTCGCATCCGAGTCCTGCTTGGAGATGCGCGGGGGATCTACATCATCAGGCAGCCGACGCACGGCTCGCGATACCCGGTCCCGCACGTCATTGGCGGCATCGTCGATATCGCGGTCGAGGTCAAACTCGATATTAATGCTGGAACGGCCATCACTGCTCCGGGAACTGACGCTCTTGATACCGGCGATACCGCTGATCTCCGCCTCCAGCATTTGCGTCACCCGACTTTCGATGACTTCTGCGGAGGCTCCCGAATAAGACGTGTCCACCGAAATAACCGGCGGC
>JBFIQI010000137.1:0-6183 GCA_041609715.1 Gammaproteobacteria bacterium | reverse complement strand
TGCGCGTGAACCCGCCGCCATGATACGTCGAAAGGTCAGGTTGATTCGGGCACCAGGCGAGTGGCGCCCGGAGCGCTTGGGCACCTGGTGCTGCCAGTTTGCCTGGGTCGGGCCCCGCATGATCAGCAGGCTGCCTGAAGACAGCTGCAGCCTGAAAACCGGCAAGCCGTTGAGACGCGCACGCCTGTGCCGCATCTGGAACTCACGTGTCGCACCCAGGCTCAGGCTCGCTATCACCGGTTCGGCTCCCAGTTCCGGTTCGTCATCGGCATGCCATGCCACGCTGTCGCGTCCATCACGATAAAGGTTTATCAAGACGGAAGTGAACTGTGCCCTGGCCGCGCGCTCCACCTTGCGGCGCAGCGCACCAAGGAGCGAGGTCCAGGGTTCCGGCTGCATGGGAATACCCGAATAGGTGTAGGGGAGACCGGCATCTCCATACCAGGCAGTCAGGCGCGGAACCGCAAGCTCGCGACCATACATTTTGACGTAGTCCTGGCGCCAGTTTATCGCGCCTTGCGCCATCAGCGACCCGAAACATTCCGCCGCCTCCTGCGGCGACAGGAACTGCTCTGTGAATGCCAGCTCGGCATCGGGCAGGGCCAGACCCCGTTCCCCGGGACCTTGCTCCAGCGCATTCCCGAACAGCTGACCGGTGTTCATATTGCCTGCCAGAATGTCCCCGAAAAACAAATGTCAGAAGAAGTATCGCAAAGATATATTTTCGGGCAACAAAACATGAAATGCTGGCTATAATGTAACTGGAGTTCGCTTGGGCGCCTGCACACCGGTATCGATGCGGATATGGCGGGGCGAACGGCATGTCGCGCGGTAGCGGTTAATTTCGCGGGGGGCATATGTCCGACGTCATAGACAAATTGCAGTCAGATCACGCACATATCGGGCGTCTGATAGGCATGCTCGAGGAACAGATCAGGCTGATTCATGCAGAAAAGAACCCGGATGCGGCGCTGATGCAGGACATCATGGCCTACATGACGCATTACCCGGACCTGATTCATCATCCGCTTGAGGATCTCATATTCGAACATATCATACGCCTCGACCCGTCCGCGCAAGAGATTCTGAAATCGCTGAGCAGTGAACACGATGCAATGGCGCGAGCAGGCCACGCCCTGAAAGCCAGCGTTGACTGCCTGGAAAGCGAGGCGCTGGTGCGCCGCGACGTGCTCGATCAGCAAGCCTCCGACTACGTGATCCTCGTGCGCAAACATATGCAGACCGAAGAAAAGCACGCCTTCCCGCTGGCCCGCAAACTGCTGAACGAAGACGAATGGGACAATATCCGCTCAGAATTCAGGATCAAGGATCACGAAATCTTCGGCCAGGCGCTGGACGGGCACTACGAAACGCTTTATCACGCCATATCCGGCGTGCCTGACTAGCCGTAGCGGCGCAGAATTCCCGGGAGCTTGTCTGCTCCCGGACACAGTTCGCTGTATTGCAAACCGGCCAGGGGCTCGTCCACACTGCCGGCCAGGTCGTGCATGGTCCGCTGCTTTTCATTGAGATAAAGCAGGCCCGTGACAATCTCGCCTTTCTGCTGGCGCTCCTGGAGAAAGCTGAATGCCGCGCTGCGGCTGGTGGGATCGTAGTCGGGGGCAATCTTGCGCAAGACGATGCCGCTGCCGTCATGCATCTGTACCGGCATCGCTTCCCCCTCATCGTAGGCCGCCCTGATCTGCGCCGCCGGTGGAATGAAATCAGCATGAATGGCCGGGTGATAGTGCCGCCGGGTGTGCAGATAGCTCTTGGTTGAGGCTTCATGATCGTTGAACGTCACGCAGGGCGACAACACATCGATCAACGCAAAGCCATTGTGGGCAATGCCGGCCTTGATCAGGGGCACAAGCTGTTCCTTGTCACCGGAAAAAGATCGCGCAATAAAGCTTCCGCCCATAGCCAGCGCCGCGAGGGCGGGGTCGATCGGGGTCTGTTCATTGACCTCGCCTTTTTTCGCCTTGCTGCCGACATCCGCCGAGGCTGAAAACTGCCCCTTGGTCAGGCCATATACGCCATTGTTTTCGATGAGATAAACCATGTTCAGATTGCGGCGCAAAGCGTGCGCGAACTGGCCCATGCCGATGGACAGCGAATCACCGTCTCCGGATACCCCTACAAAGTACAGCCCCCTGTTGGCGGCATTCGCGCCGGTCACCACTGAAGGCATACGACCGTGCACCGAATTCAGGCCATGGGCGCTGCCGAGGAAGTAGGCGGGCGTCTTGGATGAACAACCAATGCCACTGACCTTCGCAATTCGATGCGGCTCGATGCTCATTTCAAAATAAGCCTGGATCAGCGCTGCGGTAACGGAATCATGACCACAACCGGCGCACAGCGTGGACATGCCGCCCTCGTAATCGCGGGTGGTCAGCCCGAGCTCGTTTTTCCTGAGCGCGAGCTTGCCTACCTTCGGCTTGCTTATGTAGCTCATGCGGCTGCCCCTGTCTCCAGGGCCTGCGAGACGCCATCGATGATGCAGCGGCAATCCATCGGCAGCCCGCTGTAATTGAGTATTGAAGTCAGTTTTTCACGGGGCACGCTGGTCTCAAGCAGCAGCAGGCTTCTGAGCTGAGCATCGCGGTTCTGCTCCACGACAAACACATGATCATGCTGATCCAGGAACGCATGAACCTCCTCGCCGAAGGGAAATGCCCGAACCCGCAGATAGTTCACCAGCACACCACGATCGGAAAGCCTGTCGATGGCCTCCTGCACCGCACCGTCACAGCTGCCCACCGAAATCAGGCCAAGATTCGTGCTGCCAGCCAGCTGAATGACCGGTCCGGGCACCAGCGTGGCGGCCGTTCTGAACTTGTGCGTCAGCCGATCGAGAACTTCTTTGTACTCCTCGGAATCTTCGGTGTAGCGGCCAAACTTGTTATGCCCGGAACCGCGCACAAAATAGGCGCCCTTCGGGTGTACGCCCGGCAGGCTCCGGGCACAGATTCCGTCACCATCGGTATCCATAAACCGGTAAAAAGCCTCCATTTTCTCCAGTTCGTCAGCGCTCAGCACCTTGCCGCGGTCCGGCTGATAGCTGTCGTCCCACTCCAGCATCGGGCACATCCAGTCATTCATCCCGATGTCGAGGTCGGACAAGACGAACACCGGCGTCTGCAGCCGTTCTGCGAGATCGAACGCCTGCACCGCCATGTAAAAACACTCCTCGGGACTGGCCGGAAACAGCAACACATGCTTGGTGTCCCCGTGCGAGGCATAGGCACAGGTCATGATGTCGCCCTGCTGGGTGCGGGTGGGCATGCCCGTGGATGGGCCGACTCTCTGCACGTCGAAAATCACCGCCGGAATCTCTGTGAAATAAGCAAAGCCAATGAACTCGCTCATCAGTGAAATGCCCGGACCGCTGGTGGGCGTGAACGCCCGCGCGCCGCACCAGCCGGCGCCAATCACCATGCCGATTGCCGCCAGTTCATCTTCCGCCTGGACGATGCAGTACTTGCGACGGCCGGATTCTTCATCCACCCGATGTCGCTCGCAAAAACCCTTGAAGGCATCCATGAGCGAGGTCGAAGGCGTGATCGGATACCAGCACCCCACCGTGGCGCCGGCGTACAGACACCCCAACGCCGCGGCGGTATTGCCATCGATCATTATCTGCTCCCCGGCGCGCGTCATCTTTTCGACGCGCAGGTTCAGGGGGCAATCGAAATGTTCTTTCGCGTATTCAAACCCAAGCTGGATGGCTTGCATATTGGCATCCACAAGTTTTGGCTTGGCGGCAAACATCTCGGAAAGCAGCGTCCTGATCACTTCCAGGTCCAGGTCCAGGAGGGCGGCCAGGGCGCCGACGTACGCCACATTCTTCATCAGGATGCGCGTGCGGACGTTGTCGAAGGTGTCATTGCACATGCGGGCGAACGGCATGCCCATCACCTTCACATCGTCACGCCTGAGCTGGCGATCCCGCGGCCAGGTGGAATCGTAAATCAGGTAACCGCCCGCGTTTACTTCCGCAAGATCCTGAGCGTAGGTCTGCGCATTCATCGCGAGCATGATGTCTACGCGGCCCGAACGGTTCACATAGCCATCGCGACTGAGCCTGATTTCGTACCAGGTCGGCAGTCCCTGGATATTTGAGGGAAAAAAGTTCTTGCCGGATACCGGTATGCCCATGCGAAATATCGCTTTCATGAGCATGCCGTTAGCGCTTGCCGAACCAGTGCCATTCACGTTGGCGATCTTGATAACGAAATCGTTGATTCCGGGAGTGCCGGTCTGCGAACTCATGCCGACCGCTTGACCTCGTTCTGCCCGGGCTTGACGTCCGCCGCATAGGGAATGCTGAGCGAAGACTTCTGCATGTCCCACGCGGACGTCGGGCAACGTTCCGCGCACAACCCACAGTGCACGCAAAGGTCTTCATCCTTGACCATCACGCGACTGGTCTGTGGCAGTGATTCCGATACGTACAGGTCCTGCTCCGGGTCATCGGCCGGCGTTTCCAGCCGGTTGCGGAGTTCCTCTTCCCCGGCGTTTGGCGTAATGAGCAGGCAATCCACCGGGCAGATATCAATGCAGGCATCGCATTCGATACACAGCTTGGCCGTGAAAACCGTTTGCATGTCACAGTTCAGGCATCGCTCCGTTTCTTCCAGGGTCTGCTCCGGCGTAAATCCCAGTTCCACTTCAATGTCGATGTTCTTGAACCGCGAAGCGAGATCCACCTGCGGCATGATCCGGCGTACCGCCGGGTTGAAATCATTGCTGTAACTCCATTCATGCAAACCCATCTTGGTGCTGGACAGCTTCATGCCATGCGGCGGGCGCTCGCTGATCGCCTCACCATGACAATATTTGTGAATGGAAATTGCCGCCTGGTGGCCATGTTCGACGGCCCAGATGATGTTTTTGGGCCCGAAGGCAGAATCACCGCCAAAAAATACGCCTTCGCGTGTCGACTGGTAGGTGACGGGATCCACTTTGGGCACATTCCAGCGGTCAAATTCGATTCCGCAGTCTTTCTCGATGAAGGGAAAGGCGTTTTCCTGGCCCACGGCGAGCACCACATCGTCGCAGGGCAAAGTGATCTTCTCCAGCGTGGTGGCTTTCAGGCGGCCGTTTTCATCCTCATCCCAGCGGACTTTCGCAAACTCCATGCCCACCAGCCGACCGTCTTCAATGATGAAACGCTCCGGAGAATGGTTGAGCATGATCTCGACCCGCTCCTCCTCTGCATCTTCCAGTTCCCAGTCAGAGGCCTTGAGGAGGTTGCGCGGTTTGCGGGCCATCACCCGCACGTCTTTGCCACCGATGCGCAGCGAAGTCCGGCAGCAATCCATGGCCGTATTGCCGGCGCCGATTATGAGCACCTTTTCGCCAATTGAATCGATGTGCCTGAAGGCCACCGATTCCAGCCAGTCGATTCCGATATGCACGTGCGCCGGATCATCGTGCCGCCCAGGGATATCGATGTCTCCGCCCCGGGGTGCACCCGTCCCCACAAACACTGCGTCGTAGTCTTCGGCCAGCAGCGCCTTCATGCTGGTCACGGGGCTGTTCAACCGCAGGTCGGCACCCATCTCGATGATCATGTTGATTTCTTCATCGAGCACTTTCGGCGGGAGCCGGAATCGCGGGATGTTGGTCCGCATCAGGCCACCCGTTTCCCCGAGTTTTTCGAAGATTGTCACTTCGTACCCGAGGGGCAACAGGTCATTGGCAACGGTCAGCGACGCGCAGCCGGCGCCGATCAGCGCCACGCGCTTGCCGTTCTTTTCAGCCGGGATGGCAGGCAGCCGCTCGCGTACTTCATTGCGGTGGTCCGCCGCCACGCGCTTGAGGCGGCAGATGGCCACCGGTTTTTCGTCCACCCGGCCGCGCCGACAGGCGGGTTCACATGGGCGATCACAGACGCGCCCGAGGATGCCCGGAAAAACATTGGACGCCCGGTTCACCATGTAGGCATCGGTGAACCGTCCCTGGGCAATCAGGCGGATGTATTCAGGCACGTCAGTGTGGGCCGGGCAGGCCCACTGGCAGTCCACAACTTTGTGGAAATAGTCCGGGTTTCGTGTGTCGGTGGGATCCACTGCCTGGTTCCTTACATACCGCGAGCGCCTGTCATCTGTCTGCCAGCCTGGCCGATCCCAGCGCGCTATTTCGGCGTACTCTACCCCATGGCAGACCTCATTGCAC
>JBFIQI010000136.1:0-6290 GCA_041609715.1 Gammaproteobacteria bacterium | reverse complement strand
GCGCCGGGCTCTTGAGACGGCCCGCATTTTCGCGATGCAACTCGGCATTAACGAGGAACGTTTAATCCTGGAAAAGAATATCTATGAAGCCAGCTGGCAGGAGCTGCTGGACATCGTGCGGGGTCTACATGACAGCTGGCAATGCGTCATGCTGGTGGGACACAATCCGGGCTTTACAAGCCTTGCCAGCCAGCTGGGCCGGGAAGCGCCGGACAACATCCCAACCAGCGGTTGCGCCTCGCTGGCGCTGGCAGTGCATCACTGGCATGCGGTTCGGCCCGATCAGAATGCCGACCTGGAATTCGATTACCCAAAAAATCCACACCCGCTTTGAAACCTGCACTTCAATCGGGGTAGTTCAGACGCAATAAGCTGGCTTCACCAAAACGGGGCAGACTGAGCACGTAGATGCCCTGGTAGTCGCCGTCCTCGATGTCATCGATGCGGATGCCCGAAAGCCGGCTCACCAGATCGGGGATGGTATTGCTGTGCGCTGCGATCACCACCGTCTTGCCCCTGTGGGCCGCGCGGATATTGTCTACCAGTTGTTCTGCCTCGCCTGCCTCGATGATGGTGATCTCAAGGCCGGCTGCATCCGCCAGTGGCAGGAGGGTTGCCTGGGTGCGACGATACTCGCTGGCGAACAGGGCACTGAGACCGGCGTCAGCGAACATCTCGGCCAGCCTGCGTGCGCGCTCCTCGCCGGCGGCGGTGAGCGGCGGGTCCTCGCCGGCATCCAGCGCCTTTTCCGCATGCCGCACCAACACCACAGTGGTCGTCGTAATGCTGGTGTAAATCCAAAGCAACAATGCCGCCGCCAATACAGTGCCGAGAACGGGCAGCAGCAACGGCGTAAACAAGGTTTTGCGGCGCAGATTCGGGTGTTGCTTTTGCATCAATCCCTCTCCTGCTCCGATGTCTCGGGTCGGGTGTTTTTATGCAGCACTGTGTACTCCCCCTCGAGGGCATCGCCAGGACGGACCCGCGCAGGCCCTCTGGCACCGCTGCGTGAAGGCTGCAGCCAGCGCCTGACAGAAAATCCGATCCAGCCGACCAGCAAGAGGGCCAGCAGGACCCCCAATACCAGGAAACCGAGCACCACTGCACTGATAACCATGACCAGGCCCAGCACCATGGCCACCAGCTTGACCACCTGGCTGCCAGCAGGTCCGGCTATGAACAATTTTGGGTCTTCGGGCTTCATTGCTGGGAATAATACGCCTCGAGATAGGCTTCAAAACTCATAGTATCCTGCTGCTCTACATTTGCCTGCGCCTGCAGGGACCGCGCCGCCATTTCCTCAAATGGAGAATGATCCGACGCCCGGGCGCTTTCAAAGCGCGCATGGTATTCCCGTGACAGGCCCAGTGCAAAATCAAAAAACGTCTCGCGACGCTCGCTCATTGCGGCCAGAACCCGGGCGGAAGGCGTTGAGTCAGGGTCGCCTGCCGTTGCCAAAGCGCGCCGGACGCTGTGCGTATAGGCGTGGTCGTCCTCAGAATCCAGCAAGGCCGCCACGGGCAGGAGTTGTTCGCAAACCTCCCTGGCCCAATTCTGCAATTCGCGCTCGGCTCCGGCGTCGATCAGCCTGATCCCGGGCGTGCGCCCGCAACAGGCTGCACGACTCTGGTTGAACTGGTTGGCCTTGCGTTCGTCCGTGTCGGCAAGCGGACTCTCGCTGAGCAGGCAGGCCAGCAACAGACACTCCACAAAGCGCATGGTGTCCTGGCTCAGACCTACCTCGCTGAAGGGATCGACATCCAGCGCCCGCACTTCGATGTAAGCCACCCCACGGCGTCTGAGCGCCAGTGTCGGTTTTTCGCCCGACTCCGCGATCTGCTTGGGCCGCGCAAAACTATAGTATTCATTGGCGATCTGCAGGATCGCAGTGCTCAATTGGCAATACTCGCCATTCTGGCGTATGCCAACCCTTTCATACGGCGGGTAAGGCGTGTTGATGGCATACTCCAGCCCCGCGATGTAATCGGCCAACTGGTTATAGCTGATATCGAGATTCGCCTGACTGGTATTGTGATATCCGATATCGCTCATACGAAGAGAAGTCGCGTATCGTCCATAGGCGGTGTGAGTATCAAAATTGCTGAGACTCTGGGGTCGCCCACCAAAAAACGATTTGCACACGGCAGGTGAACTGCCGAACAGATACAAAAGTATCCAGCCAACACGCTGCAGATTTCTGAGCAGATCAAAATATCGCGCGTCTATGTATTCCCGAAGTGAGCGCTTGTCCTGCTCAAGCTCCTTGAGTACGGGCCACAAGCCCACTGGTACGGAATAATTGAAGTGCACACCGGATATCACCTGCATGGCGCGACCGTACCGGTAGGCCAGGCCGAGACGATATATGTACTTCATTCTGCCTACATTTGAAGTCCCGTAGCGCGCGATGGGAATGTCATCGGGGTCGCCCACGAAACACGGCATACTGGTTGCCCACAGGATTTCGTCTTCCAGCGAAGCGTAGACAAATTCGTGAATGTCTTTGAGCTGCTGCCATGCCTCGGTGACCGACAGGGCCGGCGACGTCACCAGTTCGAGCAAGGCCTCTGAATAGTCGGTAGTAATATGGGGATGCGTGAGCGCTGCTCCCAGTTTTTCCGGATGCGGCGTGCGGGCTATCCGACCATCCCGGGTTACGCGCAGCGTCTCCCGTTCGATACCCCGGAGACCGCCCGCCAGCAGTTGCTTTATTTCCGGGGACGAGAGCGCTTCGAGTGTGCTGGCGTGTAGATTCTTCAAAAGCATTCCTTGCACCCGTGCGGAAATTTTTCCCGCATGGGTAATTTGAGTGGTTGCTCAGTTTTGAGTGGGTTTCATTTTTGCACTGCATACTCGAGATCAATACTCTGGTTCAGGCCGGTTTCCGCACGCACCGTCCACCTGGAGCTTAAGATATAGCGCAACCTGAGGGTATTGATATTCTCGAACAAACCGACACCATAGCTGGCGTACAGTTTCGGCGACAAGTATTTACCGATTACCAGGGACGCCTGATCGCCATCACCGGCACTGCTGACGGTCAAGCCCTCGAGACCCATGCGCCTGCCCAGTTGCTGTGCAAGCAGCCCGCCACCAGCACTGGCAAGACGCGCCGCGGTATCATTGACCAGCTCCTGATCGGCGCCGCCGATATCCGCCAGTGGCTGACCCACGAGCAGGTAAGACAGCACCTGCGGCGGTGGCATGGAAGGATCGGAGTACAGACTGATTTCCGGGTTCCTCAGGGTCGCCCGCACCACGACCCCCGCTTCGATGGTCTCCCGAATGGTTCGGGCCGCCAGCAGGTCGAGCCCGGGATTGGCCAGGGGACCGCCGGTGAACAGCAGTCGGCCGCGGCGAATCTCCAGGTTTTTGCCGTAAGCCCGGTAGCTCCCGTCAATGATGCCCAGCTCTCCCGTGGCGGTGGTCACCGAATTCGGCGCGTCTGACACCGCCAGTGAGCCGACGATGCGCGCCTGCAAACCAAAACCATCGAAAAATATCTGGTCACTGAAGTCCACGCTCACCTTGCTGGTCACCGACCAATCGTTTGTGGCCACCGGCGTCGCGGATTCCGACATGAGCCTTTCGTCCGGCGATCGCTGCACCGCCGTACTCAGATCCCGCGGTTCGATGCGTGCCTCGTCAATGGAAACTTTGCCCGACAGGTTGAGTTGACGCCCCGCCACCTGCAGTTCGAGATTGGGCGTCAGGCGCACTTTTGCCTGGGGCAGATCGCTGGCCAGAAATCCAGCACCGATGATCTCGAAGCGACCGGACCCACCCGCCGGGCTCAGCACTGACTGGCCGGATACCCTGAGCACGCCGCCACCCGAGGAGGCCTGCAGATCCAGGCGGAGGTTGTTGCCGCTGGCATCCAGCACGCCGGACATATCCTGCAGGCCGAGGCCCAGGCGCGGTACCAGGGCCTGCGCGTCCTGCAAGCGAATCTCCCCGTTCCATAGCGGGCTGGCCAAGGTACCCTCCAGCTGCAGCCGCGCCAAAAGACGCCCTTTGATGTCCACCAGGTCCGGTATCAACAGCGACAGGGCACCCAGGTCCCTGAGTTCACCTTCGAAACGGCCCTCGACGGGCCCGTCGCCCACAGCCCAGTCAATGAGCGGCAACTGCATCTGGACCAGCAAGGGTTCCTGGCCGCTGGAAGTGCCCTGCAGGGAAACTGCCAGGCGCTGACCAGCCAGCCGGGCATCGCCGCTGATGGCATTGAAATCGATCAACTGGATGGCGTCCTCGTCCTGGCCCTGCCAGATGCGGGCGTCGCGCAGGCTAAACCGGGCATCGCCCCGTGGTCCATCGGGTCCGGCTCCTAAATTGACGTCACCGGAAATCTCCCCCGCGTAGCCCAGGCCCGCCGGCATCAGCAGACCCAGCTCGGCCAAGGGCAAGCTGTTCACGGCCAGCCTGAGCTGGGGCACGCCGGTCTCGGTAACTCTTGCGGTGACGCAGATTTCGCTGTTCTCCTGGTTGATGCAGAATCCCCGCAGATCCAGCCCCCCTGCTCTCACCGCAAGTTCGGCCTGGCCGGCCTGCGCCCAGGCGGATTCCTGAATGGTCAGTGCGGTGCCCGCCAGCCTGCCGGTCCAGGCGCCATCGGCCCAGCCGCCGGCAAGGCGGGTTTTCAGTGCCAGCGATTCTGAGTCGACCAGCACTTCACCCTGGTGTTTTGCAGGTGTGCCTACGGCGGATATTCGCAGCGAATCCAGGGACTGACCGCCCCATGCAAGCTGCCCGGCGGTTACCGTGAGCCGGGACTTTTGCTCATTGTCGGCGGCCAAGCCGCCATCCACAGCAAGCTGTTGAATCTCGAAATCCTGGTAACGCAGTCCGTCGCCATTGACTTGCAGCTGTACCATCGGCTGCTTTTGCGTCCCTTTCAAACGGCCCTGGCTCGTCAGGGAACCGCTGCCCCGGGGCGTATGGCTGGCGAGATTCGGAATGCTCAGATTCCAGCGCAGGTCCAGGTCATCGCCCAACTGCCCGTTCAGTTGCAGCGCAGAGCCACCCCACTGCAAGCTCGCAGCAGCCGCTTGCGGCCGTCCTGCAATCAACTCGAGCTGCGCCCGGCCACCGAGCTGCTGGCCGCGCAAGCTGCCCGCAATTTTATCCGCGTCAATAACCACGTTAACGCCCGCTGCATCGGTATGCCCGCGGATACCGGCATTCAGGCTCAGTCTGCCCGGCCAGGCCGGATCGAAGACACCGGGATTGAAATTGCGGGCCTGCAAGTCAAACTCGAACTCGCGCTTGCCGAGCCAGGCGAGTTGGCCCGCGGCCTGAAGTTCGCCGGAGGCCGATGCGAGGACCAGCCGGCGCACCTGCAGTAATCGCGAGTCGCCCCGGCCATCGAGGGACACCGCCATCTCAGGTAAATCATTGCCAGTGAGCGAAAACTGCGACTCCAGCTGATAATTATCGGTATCTCCAGCGAGGCTGTAGGTGCCGGCCGTGAGCGCAAGGGCACGCTCAGCGACCTTCAGTTCGACCCGCTCCCACTGACCCTTGAGATCAAAGCGCGGCCTGGGCGTGCTCAGATCAAGGGAACCGACCGCGCTGGCCGAACTGTCCAGATCTTCCCGGGCCAGCGCCAGGACCCCATCCAGTTGATAAACGCCGTCGCTGCCCGCGACCTTGAATTCGCCCCGGGGTGAACTCACCAGGCTCTCCTCGGCCGCTGCCGCCGGTGGCCATTGCAAGGATTGCCAGTCCAGCCTGCCATCAACCCGGGGGAACCTGTCACCGGGTGACAGGGAGCCGGCAAAGCGCAGCGCTGCATCGCCGCGCTCCGGCCTGATCTCCAGTGAACGCAGCACAGGATCGCCGGGCAAGCCGTCCGCCTGCAGGGCGATGCGCATGGGCTCATAATCCGCCAGGTTCAGTAGCACATCTCCCCCCAGGACATCTTTGCTGCCGGCGAGGTCGAGACTCGCAGCCAGGGGCATGCTGGGAAATTCTCTGTGCAAGGCCCGGGGTTGGGGAATCTCCAGCTGGCCCTGCAAGGACCAGTCGGCATGGGGGACGAAGTGGCCCGACAGTGCTCCCTGAACGGCGCCAGCGAACTCCTGGGACAGCCTAATCCGATCTTCGTTCCCGACAAGACTGGTATCAATTATTAATTTTTTTTCAGTTAGTTGTAATGATAACTTAATGTCGATTGACAACTCATGACTGCCCGCCGCCTGGTAAGACAATCCGCCCTGGCCGGCGATGTCTGTGGAGGCAAAATCCAGTCCCGACAGCGCCCAACGGTTTTGTTCAAATGTCAGGCGGTC
>JBFIQI010000135.1:0-6300 GCA_041609715.1 Gammaproteobacteria bacterium | reverse complement strand
GCTGCCTGCACCGTTGTAATCTTTTCTGCCTCTTCGTCGGGAATTTCGCATTCGAATTCCTCTTCCAGGGCCATTACCAGCTCAACGGTATCCAGAGAGTCG
This sequence comes from Gammaproteobacteria bacterium, assembly GCA_041609715.1. Taxonomy (GTDB): domain Bacteria; phylum Pseudomonadota; class Gammaproteobacteria; order Steroidobacterales; family JABDLF01; genus JABDLF01. Next base: position 6,198 of record JBFIQI010000135.1, on the reverse strand, counting down.
GCACCCAGGTCATCGACAAACGCTGCCTCGGGCGTAACCTGTTCCTCTTTCACCCCGAGTTGCTCGGCGACAATCTTTCTAACTTGTTCTTCAACATTACTCATGGTTGGTGCAATCCTCTGTCACTTGGAACGATTCCGCGCCCCTCAATGCGGCGCGGCAACAAGGCGCACATTGTATGTGAATCGCTGGGGGCAATCTACCAATGTTCGCCGGTTTTAATGCGCTGCACAAAAATCCTCACGGCATATACATTCCGCCGTTGACGTGCAGGGTCTCGCCGCTGATGTAGTTACCCAGAGGCGATGCCAGAAACAGCACCGCGCCCGCAATGTCGGCAGGTACACCGAGTTTGCCAAGGGCGATCTGGCTGGCCAGGGCCTCGCGCTGCGTGCCCTCCAGAGCCCGGGTCATGTCGGTTTCAATAAAGCCGGGTGCAACCGTGTTGACAGTAATATTGCGCGAACCCACCTCCCGGGCCAGGGATTTACCGAAACCAATCATTCCGGCCTTGGCAGCAGCATAATTGGCCTGGCCAGGATTGCCGGTTACGCCAACGACCGATGCAATATTGATGATCCGGCCAAAGCGCGCCTTCATCATGCCCCGCAGACAAGCTTTGGTCATATGAAAAATCGAATTCAGGTTGGCTGCAATAACGTCATCCCAGTCGTCGGCCTTCATTCGCATCAGCAAGTTGTCACGCGTTATGCCGGCATTATTGACCAGGATGACCGGGGGACCTTCGTTAGCGCTGATCTCGCCGATCAAATCGCTGATACTCTGCATGTCAGTAACATCCAGCACTGCGCCCCGGCCCCGCATTCCACTTGCTGCAAAGCGCTTGCTGACTGCCTCAGCGCCCGCCTCACTGGTGGCCGTTCCGATTACCGTGGCGCCGGCCTCCCCCAGGGTGTCGGCAATTGCTGCCCCGATACCCCTTGATGCTCCGGTTACCAGGGCTATTTTGCTATTCAGATCAAGGGTAAACATCAAGCCTCCTCGCTGCTGACCGCCCGTATTGACTCCATGGAGGCGACATCGACTAACGCCACCGCTTCAAGGCTTTTGTCGATCCGCCGGTTGAGCCCGGTCAGGACCTTGCCGGGTCCGCACTCGACAACGCTCGTGACTTGCTCCGACTGCAGATGCTCGATGGTAGCCACCCAGCGTACGGGACTGTAGAGCTGTTTCACCAACGCGGCCCGGATCTCGGCAACGCTGCTGCTCACCGAAACATCCACATTGTGGACAACGGGAATCTGCGGCAGCCCCAGTTCCGTCGTCGCCAGGCGCTCGCCCAGGCGCTCCGCCGCCGGTTTCATCAGACTGCAGTGCGAGGGTACGCTCACGGGCAGCTCGAGGCAGCGCCGCGCTCCCTCGGCGCGGGCCAGCTCGCAGGCGCGCGCCACCGCTTCGGTCTCTCCGGCTATCACCACCTGGCCTGGTGCATTGAAATTGACCGCTTCCACAACCTGGCCATCCGCTGCACGGCGGCACAGCTCCACAACGGCTTCATCGGCCATGCCCAGTACCGCTGCCATGGCGCCAGCACCATCGGCAACCGACTCCTGCATGACGCGCGCCCGGAACTCCACCAGTGCCACCGCGCTCGCAAAATCCAGCGCGCCCGCTGCCACCAGGGCCGAATATTCCCCCAGGCTATGCCCCGCCATGAATGCCGGTGCCGGCACGCCAAGCTCTTCAGCACAACGCCAGGTCGCAACGCCCGCGCACAGCATTGCGGGTTGGGTTATGACTGTCTGGTTGAGCTCTTCTGCCGGACCCGCTGCAACCAGCTGCCACAGGTCCAGGCCCAGGACATCCGAGGCTTCATCGAAGGTCGTATGTACAATTTTGAACCGCTCAGCCAGGCCCTGCATCATGCCGGGAGACTGGGATCCCTGCCCCGGGAACACGAAAGCTCGCTGCATCGCTGACACTCCTTGGCCCATCACAAAACCAGCAATTATACGCGGGTTTTCATCCTCGCCCGCCCCAGCAGCAGCGCTGCTGCCAGCACCCCGCCCAAGGCACCGTAAAAATGGGCGTCGACGACCACCGGTCCGCCGGCCGATGCATCGGTGAATGGCAGTGGCCCCAGCAACTGTTCCCACGCCAGCTTGGCGGCAAAAATGGCCAACATCAGCCAGGACTCCCAGCTGCGGTCCTGCAGCCAGCTGAGCATGCCCGCGGCAAACAGTCCATGCAGCAGACCCGAGAGCCCCACATACCACTCGAGACGCGGATTCAAAAGCAAAAAGCCCCCGCTCATGACGCCCAGGCTCACCACAACGATGACGAGCCACTGCAGCAGACGGTAATCGCGCCGGAACAGGAACCAGACCAGCAGGCAGCCCGCTAGGTTGAGCCATAAATGCGACCAGCCCAGGTGCACGAAGTGGCCACTGACGGCACGCCACCACTCCTGCTGCTCGAGAATTGCGCTGCGCTCATAACGTAGCGCCTGACGAGCTGCATCCCCCATCCAGCCCAGCATTATGGTCAATGCCGCCAAGCCTATGGCCGGCAGATCGCGAGATGCATCGAACTGTGGACGCTTGAGCAGTTCTAACAGACTATGATGCATGGCTTGGCGCACAGATTTGATATCATTGTTCTTTGATCTCACGGCCTCAACAACCGGAAAATGCTTATGAATTCTACCCTACCCCGGCACTCCAGCGGTTTTACTCTCATCGAAATAATGGTGGTGGTTGTCATTCTCGGAATTCTTGCTGCCATCGTGGTCCCGCGCGTCATGGACAACCCGGACAAGGCCCGCGTCGTAACCGCCAAGCAGCAGATTCGCACGCTCGAAACGGCACTCAATATGTACCGGCTCGATAACTTCAAATACCCCACTTCCGATCAGGGACTCGAAGCTCTGGTCAATCCGCCGGCTGATGGGTCTTTGAAGAACTACAAGCAGGGGGGCTACATGCCAAAGCTCCCGCGCGATCCATGGGGTAATGATTTCCAGTATCTGAACCCCGGCGCCCGGGGCGAGATCGACATTTACTCATTGGGTGCCGATGGTCAACCCGGTGGCGAGGGTGTTGACGCAGACATTGGCAACTGGGATCTGAACTGACAATCGCCCCGGTTCGAACGATGCAACCGAGACTGCCCCAGCGTGGCTTCACTTTGCTGGAGCTCCTGGTTGTAGTAGTCATAATCGCAATTCTGTTCGCTACCGCATTGCTGAGTACTTCTTTTACCAGCGTCGAGCGCAAACTTGAGGAAGAAGCCCGGCGCTTTGCCGCCCTGATCTCGTACGCCCGCGAGGAAGCTATCCTGCAAACCCGGGATCTTGGCATGCAGATAGAGGAAGGCGAATACCGATTCCTGGTCCTCGACTCATTGACCGGACGCTGGGTTAACGCGGATTTTGACGAAATCTTGCGTACGCGCAAACTGCCAGAGTCAATGGAAGTCAACTTGTGGATTGAAGGTGCCGGCTTCGAGTTGGGCGATCCCGACGCCGAAGAAACCGATCCCGGCGAACTCCCACAGGTTTTCATTCTGTCCAGCGGAGAAGTGTCTCCTTTTGAACTGATACTGAGCAGTGAGCATTCGCCGGTGCGCGTCACGGTAACTGCTGAACTCGACGGCAAGACGGGGATTACGGTTGATGATCCACGCTTCTGACAGGACCCACAGACGGGTCAATTCGCAAGGCTTTACGTTGATCGAAGTGCTGGTAGCCGTCGCCATCGTAGCGCTGGGACTGGCGGGTATACTGACAACCATCAACGGCATGGTAAATGCCTCTGCCTATCTACGCGACAAGACACTGGCCAACTGGGTTGCACAAAACCATATAACCGAACTGCGGCTGCAACCCGACTGGCCTGACATCGGGAAATCAACCGACGACATGGAAATGGGCGGCCAGCGCTGGAGAGTCGAGACCGAAGTTGAATCTACGCCGGTCGAGAACCTGCGAAGACTCAACGTGTCGGTCGCCTATGACGAGGTTCCCGACGAACCACTGGTGACGGTCGCGGCGTTCATGGGCCAGCCCACGAGCCTGTCTCCGCACCCTGACTGGCGCGCCGGGGCGCCGCAACAAAAGACGGTCGAGAGGGGAAATGAAAAGACTGATCCGCAGGACCAAAACGATGCAGGTGGGCAGTGATAATCCGGTCTGAAGCGCTTAAGTCGCGTGGCGGTTTTACTCTGATCGAACTCATGATCGCGGTCGGCATATTTTCCCTCATGACGATTTTTGCTTACGCAGGTGTCAACCAGGTAATTCGCGCACGCACACTGACCGCTGAAACGCTGGCACGGCTGTCGGATGTGCAATTTACGCTGCGTATGCTGGCCATGGATGTCGAGCAGCTTCACCCGCGCCCCGTACGCGAGGAATTGAGCGAGACCCTGACGCCATCCCTGATCGCCGATCTGCGGCGCTACAATCAGCTCGAGCTTACCCGGGGCGGTTGGCGTAACCCGCTGGGGTCGCCGCGCCCGAGCCTGCAACGCGTGGCCTATCGGCTTGAGGACGGCGAACTTATTCGCAGCCACTGGAATGTGCTCGATCGTCTGCAAATGAACCGCCCGGTCGAATTCATACTCATCAATGGCGTAGAAGCTTTCGAGGTGCGTTTTATGCAGGCGGACGGCACCTGGATCGAGAGCTGGCCGGCCCCGGAACTTGCTCCTGAAACAGGGCTTGGGGCAAGGCCCCGGGCCATCGAGGTGACCCTGGAATTCGAAGATGCGAATACCGGCACATTGCGTCGCGTGTTCGAGGTCTTGCGATAAATGGCCGGCATGAGTAAAAACGCTCTTGGCGGCCGGAGACGCAATGCCGGCGCCGCGCTCATTACAGCGCTACTCATCGTCGCTATTGCCAGCATCGTGGCAGCTGGTATTTACTATGACAGCTACATTTACATTCGCCGGTCCAGCAACATGCTGCTGAGCGACCAGGCGCGATTGTATGCCCTGGGGGCAGAAGACTGGGCAGCGGACATACTGACTACCGATCTGCAGGAAAACCCCGACCGCGATCATCTTGCCGAGGACTGGGCTGCGGTTTTGCCGCTTTTGCCCATAGATGGTGGCACCCTGCAGGGGGCGATTGAAGACCAACAGAGCCGATTCAACCTCAATAACCTGATCACGCTATCGGGAGCATTGAACGAGACCGCCTACGAGCAGTTTAAACGCTTGCTGGAGGCTACGGGCATCAACGTGCAGCTGGCCGATCGCGTTGCGGACTGGCTGGACGCCGATCGCGAACCCATGTTTCCAGATGGCGCGGAAGATCCCGTGTACTCCGGCCGAGCGATACCCTACCGTACGGCTAACGGGCCCGTTACCTCAATCACGGAATTGCTGGCGGTTGACGGCTTTGACAAGAAGACATTCCAGGCCCTCGCCCCGTACATCGCCGCGCTGCCAAGTGGTACGCGGGTGAATATCAATACGACCAGCGCGCCGGTCCTTTATGCCGTGGTGCCGGAGATATCCCTGGCCGAAGCAGAATCCATTGTGGAAGACCGCCCGGAGGATGGCTACTCGGATATGAGCCAGTTTACGGCGCTGGCAGAAAATGCCGACGTATTGGAGCTGAGCCTCAACAGCAATTACTTCCGCGTCATGGTGCAGGTAAGTATTGGCACATTGCAGTCGAACATGTACAGTCTGCTGGTGCGGGAACCCGCCGCAGTCCGCCCTATTTTACGCAGTTACGCTAGCGAGTAAGCGCATGGCCGAGCACCTGTTTATCCGGTTATCAGCACAGCAGCACGATAGCTGCACCTGGATCACCACGGATGCCAGCGGGCGACGCAGCGGGCTGGAACAAAGTGGCACGCTGGAAAGTGCAGCGCGCAAAGCTCAGCAGCACCGGGTTGTGCTGATGGTCCCCGGCACCGAGGTAGTACAGACCAGCGCACGTATTCCGCTACGGGCCGGCAGCAAATTGCGACAGGCCGTTCCCTTCGCCCTCGAAGACCAACTGGCCGATGACGTAGAGAATCTGCATTTTGCCATTGGTAAGCGCAGCGATGACGGCGCATACCCGGTGGCTATCACCGCTCGAGACAACATGCGGGACTGGCTCGCACGCATGGAGGCGGTTGGCCTGAGACCACGTTCAATCGTGGCCGACAGTAATTGCGTGCCGGCGACCCCCGGCGGCATGACCATTATCCTGGAGGGCGATACCTGCCTGGTAAGCAG
>JBFIQI010000134.1:0-6305 GCA_041609715.1 Gammaproteobacteria bacterium | reverse complement strand
GTGAGCAGTAGCAACAACTGGCCTATCGTTGCCAACGGCGGCTACGGGTCAATAGCAGTCAGATTAGCACATCTCAGCCTAATGTCCGCTTCGGGTCGTGAGCGGACATCAGATAAGGATAGATGGTTCTCAAGCTTTTGCCATCGCGCGCAGGTCTTAGACCAGCTGCTTTTTCAACACGACCCTGGCCTTCTCCTGGTCCGCGGTTTCGAGCGCGACGATCCCGGTTTTTTCATCCTCGCTGACGATATGCAGCCCGCGCACCGTCACGCCAGCATCGGCCAGGCGTCTGGACAACTCCGCCAGTGCTCCTGGTGCCTGCTTGAGGCGCACCAGCAGTGTTTCACTGGCGTACACGTGGTACCCGGCCGCTGCGAGAAGACCAAATACCTTTCCGTGCGGTTCGGCCTGAAGACTGATTACCGACATCCGGCCCACGACGTGGCCGCTGAAATCGTTCAGATTGATGCCGTTCTTTGCCAGCAGGTTGGTAATCTCGGCCAGCAAGCCATTATGGGTTGGGTGGATAATGACCAGGGTTTTCATTCTTCATTACCTCCGGCTTGCTGAATATCAGCCAGCAAGGCATCGATTTGCTCATGGGTCACCTGTGGCATACATATCATGTGACTGATCCCGTTGCTGCTGGCGAGTTGCCACTTTTCGGACACCCATGACGGGGGTGTCGGAAAAGTTACCGTTATCGCCTGTGGATTACGCCATGCTGCTATTCCTGCTTTGACAAGTTCTGTCTCGGCATACTCCGCCACGCTGAGTGAGTGCTCGATCCTTTGCCTGAATCCACGCTCTCCCAATCCGCGTATCGCACACCACAAAACCAGCGGGCTAAGTCCATTCCGGGAGCCGGTGACCGTGGTATCCACGCTGCCGATATAAGCGACTGCACGGCCTATGTTCTCGACGTATCTGCGCTTGGCAAGCACAACCCCGCAGGGCATCGGCGCGCCGAAAAATTTATGCCCGGATATCGCAATACTGTCTGCACCATCCGCGAAATCCCACGATGGCCGCGGCTGCAAATAGGCCGCATAGCCGCCGCAAAGCGCCGCGTCACTGTGGATGTAATGCTTTTCCAGAGCCAGCTCTTCGAGAATGCTTTTAATCAAGCCGACGTCGTCACGCGCTTCTTTCATCGTTGTACCGATGTTCGCAAAAATTATAGGCGGCGCATCACGGCGAATCTTCAGCGATTCACGCAGGTCATCGTAATCAATCTGCCCATTGGACTGCGAGCGGATCATGATGTGTGGCATGTTGAGAAAATGCAGGTTCTTGCGCACACTGTAATGACTGTCCTGGGAGAAGTAGACGATCCCGTTGGGCATAGATTCCCGTGCCAGGTAAAGACCGTAAAGGTTGCCCTCGGTACTGCCATTGGTTACATACCCCCACCAGTCATCCCGGGGCGCGCGCGTCAACTCGGCAAAGAAGCGAACCACCTCCCGCTCGAATTCGTGGGAGTTGAGCTTGTAGCTGCCGGACTTAAAGGGATCGCCGATGTTGTTCAGACTGAAGCTCAAAAATGGCGCAAGCTCGGAATAATCGATGTCCAAAGCTGCCGGATACCCAAGCTCCACCGTGCCGGCCTTCCGGACAGAGTCGAGAAAAGTCGCGAGCCGGGCCTGATCATTTTTTGAAAGCATGTGCCCATGCTAAGCAGACGGTTGGCAAGCGGGCAATAAGTACTTATCCAAAAACGCGGTTGAGTCACACTTTTTTGGGGTAAAGACACCGGGTCCCAGGGGAAAAGGTGCCAGATTGATTTCCCTGTTAGACAGGGTCTAAGAGCTGTATCTTGCCGGTGACCGTGCAGGATCCAAAGCCGGCCATCCGGCAGATTCAGGCGGGGACCGGGGCGCAAGGATCGCGTAGCGACCACGAGCGATCAGTCATCGTACGGCAATTCGCCGGGATGACATCCAACAAAATCGGGTTCGGGGTCAGTGGTAAAGCGAACAGCCGGTATTCTGTCAATGCCGTCCCGGACAGCCCTGCAAACCCGGTGCATGCCGTCCATCACTCGTCCCTTCTGATCAAGAATGATCGGATAGCGCAGGTCAACTTCGTCAATCAACTGCATGTGTTGCAGCAATGATCGGCAGGTTGGCGTATCCCCTTCGTGCTCGTACCAGTGCGCCTGGTCCAATTCGGCAATATCGGTAATCTGGATTTGCTCGACGGGAAAGTCGCGGCTTAACTCGATGAGCCGACGGATATCCCAGGCTAACAAGCCCTGCACGGACTGTCGGAAATAATATTGGGCACGAATCATTTGGGGTAATCGATCTGCCAGGAGGCTGGCTGCTCCGGGTCAGTAGCCGTAATTTTACCCCGAAAATCATGAACGGCCGGTGTCGGCCACAAGCGTTCATTCCAATCGCAGCTCATACTCAAACTCCTCAACCCACTCGTGATTCTTCTTGAACCCTCTCGGATTGGTACGAACATGCTGCATGCCGATCCGATTCAGTACCCGACCACTCGCGGTATTCCACCTTGCATGGGCGGCGGTGATGACTTTCGCTTGCAGGCGTGAGAAGCCGAACTCCAGTACTGCCGACGCGCATTCCGTAGCGAAGCCCCGGCCTTGCTTGGTGGGGTGAACCCAAAATCCTATCGACCACTCCTGATCTCCTGACGCCCTGCGTATTGATATCCAGCCGATGAAATCGTGACTCTTTCTCGACTCGATTGCCCAGTTGTAATCATCTCCAGTCACCCAGGACGCTTGGGCTTGCCGCAGAGCTTCCTTTATCCCGGCGATGCTGGCAGGAGGTTCCCAGCGTAATCCATCGTTGAAGTTCGGTGTTTGGGTCGCAGACCATATATATGGAATATCGGCTGCTTCCGGATAGCGGAGTCGACATCGGGCGGTGATTATTTGCTCGTCACGAGCAACAAGGATTTCGTTTCGACCATGCATCAGAATGTCTCAGCTAACCGATACTGCCAGTACGGAACAATTACGGTCACTTTCGGAAAACTTGTCAAATTTATAGTTTTTTTGTAATAAAATGTGACTCCGGGATGTTGCGTGGCAAATCAGCGATCGCACACCTTAATGGGTCCCTGAAGAGGCGCTTTTGGTTGGCGGCAATGGGCACCGCCAGTGCTGACAACAATCCAGGCGATCCGGCGGAAGTGGCGGCGAGTCCACAAAAGCGGAATTATTCGATAGCGCAGTTCAACTTCGCAGGTACCAATGTGCCGGGTGTGTAATAAGCAACAGCAGGGCAACGTCGTGTTCCGGTGGCCGTCCCCCTCGTCGCAAAACACGAGAGGGGCCTTTACGGCCCCTCTGAGTGTTTTGGTGGCTATGGGTGGACTTGAACCACCGACCCCGAGATTATGAGTCCCGTGCTCTAACCAGCTGAGCTACATAGCCATTTTGATCTTTGCACCTGCATTTGCAGGGGGCGAAATTGTCCGGCTCGCCCCGCCGCCTGTCAAGGTGGCGCCTCTAGACGTTAAAGCGAAAATGCATCACGTCGCCTTCGCGTACGATGTATTCCTTGCCTTCCAGCCGCATCTTGCCAGCGCCTTTGGCGCCCTGCTCGCCGCCGAGACTGACAAAGTCATCGTAAGCGATGGTTTCTGCGCGAATGAAGCCTTTTTCGAAATCGGTGTGGATTACACCCGCCGCCTGGGGAGCGGTTGAACCCCTGCGCACAGTCCATGCGCGCACTTCCTTGGGTCCTGCGGTGAAATAGGTCAGCAGCCCGAGCAGACGGTAGGCGGCACGGATCACCCGGGCGAGCCCGGGCTCTTCCAGTCCCAACTCGGCCAGAAATTCGGCTTTGTCGGCATCGTCCAGCTGCGCGATTTCGGCCTCGATTGCCGCACACACCGGCACCACCTCGGCGCCCTCGTCTGCTGCCAGTTTTCTTACCAGGTCCAGCTGCGGATTGTGATCGAAGCCATGCTCGTCCACGTTGGCAATGTACAGGGTGGGTTTGACAGTCAACAGATGCAAATCGCGAATCGTTCTGCGTTCGTTGGGATCCAGCCCCAGGCTGCGCACGGGTCTGGCCTCGTCCAGATGTGCGACGAGGCGCGCCAGCAGATCCCGATACCGGATTGCATCCTTGTCGCCAGTCTTGGCATTACGGACAGCCTTGTCATGGTGCTTTTGCGCGGTTTCGAGGTCGGCCAGTGCCAGTTCCGTGTTGATCACCTCGATGTCGTTGACGGGGTCCACGGCCCCGGCCACGTGCACCACGTCGTCATCGTGAAAGCATCGCACCACATGGGCGATGGCATCGGTCTCACGGATATTGGCCAGGAACTGGTTGCCCAGACCTTCGCCCTGGGCCGCCCCCTTGACCAGTCCGGCGATGTCGACAAATTCCACCGTCGTGGGAATGATTTTCTCCGGTTTCGCAATATCGGCGATCAGCCCGAGACGAGGATCCGGGACCGGCACTACGCCCGTATTGGGATCAATAGTGCAGAACGGATAATTCTCGGCAGCGATTTCCGCGCGGGTCAGGGCGTTAAACAGGGTCGACTTGCCTACATTGGGCAATCCCACGATGCCGCATTTGATCGCCATCAGTCGGAATTCTCCACTGTTTTCTCTGTGCCGGAAGCATCCTGATCCTTGCCGCCGGCCCCCATACTGCCCGAGTTTTTGTCATCCTCCGCTTTGCGATACGGGCGGGGCTGCTTGCCGCGACTGTGCAGTTTATGCATGGCCTTTTCAAAGCCCTGCCCCAGCAACAAACCCATGCTCGCTACCGCATCCGCAACGGCCGCGTTGATAAGCAGGGCTTCATCGCTATCCGGACGCGACAACACATAGGCAGTGACCCGGCTCGCATCTCCAGGATGTCCGACACCGATGCGCAGGCGCGCGAAATCCGGACCGATGTGATTGATGACATCTCTCAGACCATTATGACCGCCCGCGCCGCCACCGGTCTTGAGACGCACCGTACCCGGCGGCAGATCCAGGTCGTCGTGGGCAACCAGGATTTCCGCCGGCTCGATTTTCAGGAACGACGACAGCGCCTGCACGGCGGAACCACTGCGATTCATCCAGGTATCCGGCTTTAACAGACGCAAGTCATGACGATTAATCTGTGCGCGTCCGACTTCGCCGAAAAACTTTTTTTCGGGCCGCATATGGCCCTCGTGTTTTTTCGCCAACAGGTCCACGAACCAATAGCCGGCATTGTGCCGGTCTTCGTCATGCTCTTTGCCGGGATTACCCAACCCGACGATCAGTTTGATTTGAGATTCGCTCATCGGCATACAAAAAGGGGCCGCCGAGGGGCGGCCCCTTCCCTGTTCAGCGAGACACTCAGTCCCCGGACTTGTCGTCTTCGCCCGTGTCGCCGGCCTTGGCTTCGCCCTCTTCCCCGGCCTCGTCCTCGGCTACGGTCGGCACCTCGGCGCCGGCCTCCAGCTCTTCCTCGGGCTCTTCCTCTACGGTGATCCGGATATGGTGACAGGACACCACCGGCTGGTCGAATTCCTCACCCTGTGCCAGTGCCTCAAAACGCACGCCCTCGGGCGCCTGGACCTGCGACAGGTTGATCACGTCGCCGATCTTGAGCTCCGACACGTCGATATCGATGTATTCCGGCAGATCCTTGGGCAAGCAGACGATGTCCACGTCCGACATGACCTGGCTGATGTCCCCGCCTTCCTGCTTGACGCCAGGCGCCACATCGGCGCCCTTGAGATGGAAGGGCACCGTCATGCGGATTTCCTGGCCAGCCACGATGCGCTGCAAATCCAGGTGCAGTACCTGGCGCTTGGAAGGATGGCGCTGGATGTCCTTGAGAATGGCTTCCTGCTCCACATCACCCACCTTGATATTCAGGATATGGGTAAAAAACGCTTCGTGCTCCAGCTGGTGGGCCAGCGTGTCGTGGTCGATTGCCAACATACGCGGTTCCTTGCCACCGCCATACAATATTGCCGGTACCTTGCCCTCGCGACGCAGGCGGCGGCTCGCACCTTTGCCCTGATCCTCGCGAAGTTCCCCGGTCAGTTCGAATTTAACTGCCATCATTGTCTCCGTTCATTCAATATAAATACGCGAACCCGCGACCAGGATCACGTCCGTCCAAAAAAAACTGCCTTACTCCAGGTAAAGCGTGCTGACCGATTCCTCGTCAGCAATGCGTCTGATCGTCTCGGCGAGCATCTCCGCCACGCTGAGCTGGCGAATGCGCTGGCTCTCTTTGCCGTCCTTGCTGAGCGGAATGGTGTCCGTCACCACCAGCTCGTCCAGAACCGACTCGTTCAGCCGGGTTATCGCCGGTCCCGACAGCACC
>JBFIQI010000133.1:0-6326 GCA_041609715.1 Gammaproteobacteria bacterium | reverse complement strand
TGCCTCCGTTCTTGGTGATTTCTGCCGCCACGTAACCGATGCGCAGGATATTCAGGTCCCGATGCTCCTTGGAAAACCCCAGTTCGCTGGAAAGGTTTTTGCGCACGATATCTCCGTCCAGCAATGTCACTTTGCGGCCGCCCATTTCCAGCAGCTTGACCATGACGGCATTCGCAATAGTCGATTTTCCTGAACCGGACAGTCCGGTAAAAAACAGTGTAAAACCCTGCTTATGGCGTGGCGGATGGGTGCGGCGTAGTTCTTCGATAACATCGGAATACGAAAACCAATCGGGAATCTCCAGGCCTTCCTGCAGGCGCCGCCGCAATTCCGATCCCGATACGCTCAGCACTTCCTCACCTTCGACAACCTCGTCCACCGCCGCATACTGCGCACGATCGCGCACGTAGACCATCATTTTGAAGGGCACCATCTCAATCTCAAGCTCGTCTGCGAATCGCTGCACCATCTCCTGGGCATCGTAATGGCCGTAGAAGTCCCGGCCCTTGCTGTCCTGCCCGGGACCGGCATGATCGCGCCCCACGATGAAATGGCTGCAGCCGAAATTCTTGCGGATGATCGCGTGCCACACTGCTTCGCGCGGTCCCCCCATGCGCATGGCCAGCGGCAACAGGCTGAGTGCGGTAGTTTGTTCCGGATAACGCTGCAAGAGATGTTCATAGCAGCGTACGCGCGTGTAATGATCCACATCCCCGGGTTTGGTCATCCCGACCACCGGGTGAATCAACAGGTTGGCTTCGACCTGGCGGGCCGCCCGAAACGTCAGCTCCTGGTGCGCACGATGCATGGGGTTGCGAGTCTGGAAAGCCACGACCTTGCGCCATCCCAGCTTGGTAAAGCGGGCGCGCATGTCGGCCGGCGAGTCTCGCAGATGCCTAAAGTCGTAATGCACCGGCGCTTCCACTCCCCTGAGTTTGCCGCCCAGATACACAGGGCCCGCAATATGCATCAGATAATGCACGGCGGGATGCACCGGATCATCGCTGCCGAAGACCTTGCGCGCCTCGCTGGCCTTGTCAGGCGTCCAGATATCATCCACCTGCATGGTCGCGATCAGCACACCTTCCTGGTCGCGCAGCGCGATGTTATCGCCCTTGCCCAGCTCAGATGCAAAGGCTTCGCTGACCTCGAGATTGACGGGCAAAGGCCAGAGCAAGCCGCTGGCCAGGCGCATTTCCTCCACCACACGCTCATAGTCTTCGCGCCCGAGAAATCCGTCAAGCGGCGAGAAGGCTCCGTTCAGGATCAGCTCGATATCGCAAAGGTGGCGGTCCGTCATATCCCAGGACGGATACGCCAGCGCTTTTTTACGTTCCGCACTCGCAGCTTCCGGCGTTAGATACAGGTTTTTAAGATCACCACCGTGTGGCGCAATTAATGAATTCATACAGCGCAAATCCCTTGTATTCTTGATGCTTTGAAAACAAAACCGCACCGAGCCTGCCGGCCGATGCGGTTGCAATAAATATTATTAACCGAAGAGGTCAGAACGGTATATCGTCATCCAGGTCATCCGCACCCAGGTCGGCTACGGCTGCCGGTTCCCGCCTTGCCGCCGGCGCGTCTGCACCACCACCGCCGCGGCCGCCGAGCATCTGCATCTCGTTAGCCACGATCTCAGTGGTGTAGCGGTCGTTCCCCTGCTTGTCCTGCCACTTGCGGGTGCGCAGCTTACCTTCGATGTATACCTGCGAGCCCTTGCGCAGATACTCGGCCGCCACCTCTGCCAGCCGGTTGAACATCGCTACGTTGTGCCAGTCCGTGCGCTCCTGCTGGTCGCCGGTTTGCTTGTCTTTCCAGGACTCCGAGGTCGCTACCCGGATGTTCGTGACGGCGCTCCCGCTGGGCATGTAGCGGGTTTCCGGATCCGCTCCCAGGTTGCCGACTAAAATAACCTTGTTGATGCCGCGTGCCATGGTTACTCCTTACCTTGCTGAGTGATCGGCGCCTTCCTGGCACCGGTAAAAAGAGCCGGATAGTATAGCGCCGCGGCATACAAAACTCATCATTTTCATGGCTTGCGGCCCCTTTCAGGCCGTGCGGACCGCAGAACGGGCAGGTGCAACGGCTACGGCCCACCAGAATAAGGTGGCCGCCGCGCAAAGCACATACACGCCCGCCTCGCCGGCAGCTCCCAGCAGCCAGCCGCCCAGCACGCCACCCGCGAATGCGCCAAGAAACTGGCAGGTGGCATAAACACCAAGCGCTGCGCCTCTCGCCCCTGTATCTGCCAGCTCGGTCATGCGGGCAGGCAGCCTGGCCTCCAGGAAATTAAAGCCGGCAAAAAATACGGCAAGTCCCAAAAGCAGACCCCAGCGGGCCGCTCCCAAGGCCAGCAGTATCAGCTCCGCCGCCGTCACCGCCAGTATTGCCAGGCCCATCAGCATGGGGGGGCTCCGGCGACGCTCGTTAATGAGCACCAGAGCCACCGTGGGAATGATCGAAATCAGCAGCGCCAGCAAATAGAGACGCCCATGGCCGGAAAGTCCGGCTGTCGAGACCCTGGCAAGCGCGAACGGCACGGCGACAAAACTGGCTGTGAGCACCATGTGCAGGGTGAAAATGCCGAAATTCAGACGCAACAAAGCAGCGTTGCCAAGCGCCTCTCGCAAGGCTCCAAGCGTCGTGACGGGCTGGGCGGGCCGCGGCGGGGTCGGCACCGCCATCACGATCAAAGCGGCAGCAATAATCGCCAGGCCGGCCGTCACCTGGAAAAGCCCCGACACCCCCAGCCAGTCGGCCAGCAGCGGGCCCACAGCCAGCGCCAGCACAAAAGAACCCCCGATGGTTACACCGATGACCGCCATGGCCCGCGTACGCACCTCAACTCTGGTCAGATCGGCCACCAGCGCGGTGATGGCCGCGGAAACAGCGCCGGCCCCCTGCAGGGCCCTGCCAAGCACAAGTCCCCCCACAGTCTCGCTGTAGGCCGCCAGCAGGCTACCAGCGGCAAACAGGAGCATGCCGCCGACGATTACGGGCTTGCGGCCCAGTTTGTCGGACATAAGCCCGAACGGTATCTGCAACAGCGCCTGCGTAATGCCATAAACCCCCACTGCCAGCCCCACCAACAGCGGCGTCGCGCCCGCGAATTGATCTGCGTAGAGGGCAATGATAGGCAACAAGAGGAACAGACCAAGCATGCGGACAGAGAAAACGCCCGCCAATACCGCCACGGCGCGCCGTTCAACGCCCAGCATGGGCACACCTGTCATACCGCCTTTGTTCAATCCGGAGTCCTTTTGCGTCGCCGTCGGGAAGCGGCGTATATTAACAGGTTGACCCGGCGAAACGGCCCAGCCATGCAGTCCATTCTTATACAAGGTGCGAGAACCCATAACCTGCAGAATCTGAACCTGCAGTTGCCCCGCGACCGGCTGATCGTAATCACCGGCCTGTCCGGATCCGGCAAGTCGTCGCTCGCTTTTGACACCATTTACGCAGAGGGGCAGCGGCGCTATGTCGAATCACTGTCGGCCTATGCGCGGCAGTTCCTCTCGATGATGGAAAAGCCGGACATCGACCACATCGAGGGCCTTTCTCCCGCTATTTCTATCGAGCAAAAATCCACGTCCCACAATCCGCGTTCCACGGTTGGCACCGTGACCGAAATCTATGACTACCTGCGGCTGCTCTACGCACGAGCAGGTATTCCGCGCTGCCCCGACCACCACGTCGACCTGGAAGCACAGACGGTCAGCCAGATGGTTGATCATGTGCTGGCACTTCCGGCGGATTCGCGCCTGATGCTGCTCGCCCCGGTGATACAAAACCGCAAGGGTGAACATGTTCAGGTGATCAACGAGTTGCGGGCCCAGGGCTTCATCCGTGCGCGCATTGACGGCGAAATTTATGAACTGGATGACCCGCCCAGCCTGGACCTGCGGCGCAAACACACCATCGAGGCCATCGTTGACCGCTTCAAGGTAAGAGATGACATCAGCCTGCGGCTGTCCGAGTCATTCGAAACCACTTTGCGGCTGGCGGATGGTGTCGCCAGCGTGGCGTGGATGGACGAACCAGGGCGTGAGCACCTGCTGTTCTCTGACCGTTTCGCCTGCAATATCTGCGGCTACAGCCTCGCAGAGCTCGAACCCCGCCTGTTCTCTTTTAACAACCCGGCCGGTGCCTGCAATGCCTGTGACGGCCTCGGCGTGGACAGTTTCTTTGACCCGGACAGGGTGGTGGTACACCCGCAGCTGAGTCTCGCTGGCGGCGCTATTCGCGGGTGGGACCGCCGCAATGCCTATTATTTCCAGCTCATCAAATGCCTGGCCAGGCACTACAAGTTCGACATCGAAAAACCGTACCAGGACCTGCCCGCCAAAGTCCGTGAAAAGATACTTTTTGGCAGCGACAAGCAGCCCATAGAGTTTCGCTACTACAATGGGCGCGGCGGTTCGACGAAACGTAAACACCCCTTCGAAGGCATCATCCCCAACATGCAGCGGCGCTACCGGGAAACCGAATCGGGCACCGTTCGCGAAGAACTGGCCAAGTACCTGAGCACCCAGCCTTGCCCTGAATGCAATGGCGAGCGCCTGAATCGATCGGCGCGAAATGTTTTCGTGAGTGAACACAGCTTGCCAGAACTCACCGGCATGTCGGTGGGCCACGCCAAACAGTTTTTCGAGGTGCTTGAACTGCCCGGCTGGCGCGGCGAAGTCGCAAAGAAGATCGTTAAAGAAATAAGCGACAGACTGAGCTTTCTCGCTGACGTCGGACTCGACTACCTGAGCCTGAACCGCAGCGCGGAGACCCTATCGGGCGGCGAAGCCCAGCGCATTCGTTTAGCCAGCCAGATCGGCTCCGGCCTGGTTGGCGTCATGTACATCCTGGACGAGCCGTCCATCGGCTTGCATCAGCGGGATAACCAGCGCCTGTTGGGCACGCTGACGCACCTGCGCGATCTCGGCAATACGGTAATCGTGGTAGAGCATGACGAAGAAGCCATAATGACTGCTGACCACGTGGTCGACATGGGACCCGGCGCCGGCGTGCATGGCGGGCGCGTCGTCGCCGAGGGAACGCCCGAGGCAGTTCTTGCGAATCCGGCCTCACTGACCGGGCAGTATCTTTCCGGACGGCGCAAGATCGAGGTCCCCGCACAAAGAAAGCTGGCCAGCATTGATCACGCCTTGCAAGTGATCGGCGCACGCGGTAACAACCTGAAAAGTCTGGACGTGGAAATTCCGCTGGGACTCATGACGTGCGTGACCGGCGTTTCGGGGTCTGGCAAGTCTACGCTGATCAACGATACGCTCTACCTTCATGCTGCCCGCGCACTGAATCGCGTGGCAGGCTCAGGCAATGCCGCGCCCTGCGAGCGCGTTGAGGGCCTGGAACAGATCGACAAGGTTATCGATATCAACCAGAGCCCTATCGGGCGCACACCCCGCTCGAACCCGGCCACCTATACAGGCTTGTTCACCACAATTCGTGATTTGTTTGCGGGCACGCAGGAAGCTCGCTCGCGCGGCTACAAGGCCGGTCGTTTCAGTTTTAACGTAAAGGGAGGACGATGCGAGGCTTGCCAGGGTGACGGCGTTATCAAGGTAGAAATGCACTTTCTCCCTGACATTTATGTTGCATGCGATCTGTGCAAAGGCAAGCGCTACAACCGGGAAACTCTGGAGATCCGTTACAAGGGCAGGAACATTCACGAAGTACTCGATATGACAGTCGAGGATGCCTACGCATTCTTTTCAGCGGTGCCCGTATTGAAAAGAAAGTTGCAGACCCTGATGGATGTGGGCCTGACCTACATACGGCTGGGTCAGAATGCCACCACGCTCTCGGGCGGCGAGGCCCAGCGCGTAAAGCTCGCCCGGGAGCTGTCCAAGCGTGATACTGGCAACACCCTTTATATTCTGGATGAACCCACTACCGGACTGCATTTTCATGACATTGCGCAGCTCCTGCAGGTGCTGCACAGCCTGCGTGACCACGGCAACACGGTGGTCGTAATTGAACACAACCTCGACGTGATCAAGACCGCCGACTGGGTCATTGATTTGGGACCCGAGGGCGGCGACGGCGGCGGCGAGCTCGTCGCCAGCGGCACACCCGAACAAGTTTCGGAAAACCCCGCCTCATACACCGGGCAGTACCTGCGCCGGGTATTGGATTCCGAACCCGGTAAGTCACGCAAGAAAAAATCTCGCCGCGCCTGACCCCATACCGGCCCCATACCAGGACACCCACCTAAGTGTCCCAAACCAGGACCCAAACCAGGACACCCACCTAAGTGGCCCCATACCAGCCCCATACCAGCCCCATACCAGCCCCAAACCAGGACACCCACC
>JBFIQI010000132.1:0-6445 GCA_041609715.1 Gammaproteobacteria bacterium | reverse complement strand
TTCAGGATAACCTGGTAGAACTCCCGGTAGGTTTGCCAGTCGCGGCGGTCAATTTTGCGCATCTCCATGAGCGCCGTAGCGAAGATCTCTGCGTCTTCGTAAATGGTGCGATCCAACACCACCACGCCCGGCGTCTGGTCCAGCTCCTGGTGCAGACGAAACTTGTTGCTGAGAAAATACAGCTGGGAATGAAAGGCCCAGCGCTTCATGTCCTTATAAAAGTCTGGCAGATAGGGATTCGCCTCGTTGGGCTCGTAGAAAGGCTGCGCGCCGTACGTATGGCTCAGGAACTCCACCAGGGTGGATTTACCGGAACCCATGTTGCCGGCAATGGCGATGGAGCGATGCTCAGTCATGCTCCGGCCAGCTGCCCGGTGAGCCAGGAACCGCTAAAGTGCTGCGATGCATTCGATTTCCACCCTGGCATTGAGCGCCAGGCCGCTGGCACCCAGTGCGCTGCGGGCTGGCGGATTGGTAAAGAATTCCCGGTAAACGGCATTCATTGCGCCCCATTCATCCATGTCGGCCAGGAACACCGTGCATTTCACCACGCGGTCCATAGAGGACCCGAATTTCTCCAGGGTCATGCGGATGTTTTCAAGGGTCTGGGTGGTCTCGGGCGCGATGCCGCCCGGAGCCAGTTTGCCGGTGCCAGGCACCAGGCCCAGTTGGCCGGAAAGAAACAGCAGATTGCCAACCCGTGCCGCTTCGGAAAATGGCAGATCCATTTCCCGATACTCCGGGGAACTCAGCCATTCCACGGCTGTGTCTTGAACATGGCCCTCGCTGACGCGTTCGCGGCGATCTGGCGATTCGTCGGTGGTGACAGTTACGCTGCAGCCCATCGCCAACGCCACCGACATGAAGCCGAGAAAAAATAGCAGCCGTTTCATGAATTGCTCCTCAATCAAATTTCGTTGTTGTTTGCAAACCGGGCAATATGCTCGGCCGCGCGAAAAGCCAGCGCCTGGATCGTCATGGTGGGCTGTCCGCGCCCGGAAGTGACAAAACTGGATCCATCGCAGATAAAGAGATTCCTGACGTCGTGGCTGCGATGGTAACGATCCACCACCGAGGCTGCCGGGTCATCACCCATCCGGCAGGTGCCCAGCAGGTGCGCACCCAGGCGCTGATCCCTGACTGGCTCACCCCAGGCATGGGTGGCACCAGCGGCATCGAAAATGGCCAATGCCTTTTCCTGCAGAAAGCTCGCCATGGCGTGATCATGAGCGTGGTCCCGGTAGGTCATACGCACCAGCGGTCTTCCATAACCATCCTTTTTATCCGGATCCAGAGTCACATTATTGCTTAATTGCGGCAAAGAAGTGGTGTTGCCGATAATTGTCATGTTGCGCGTGAAATTCTGTTCCAGCAGTTGCTTGTACTCCTTGCCCCACTGAGGCAACTGTGGGTCGATGCCAGACAAACCAAAGGCGATGGGATAAGAATTCAGAAATGGCCTGGCATCCAGTACACCACCACCGTAAAAGCCGCGCTGCGGATCTGTCTCGTAAAAATCCATTGCGATACGGGTACATTGAACCGACTTGTATTCGTTCAACGGTTCTTCAAACCAGGCGTGGGCTACCGAGTGATGATTGAACATCAGGTACTTGCCCACCAGGCCGCTGGAGTTCGCCAGACCATCTGGCTGCGCCGGGGTAGCTGACAAGAAAAGCAGGCGTGGCGTTTCGACGCCGTTGGCAGCCAGGATGACGGCATGCGTCTTCTGTGCATGCTCCTTGCCGGCCTTGTCGAAATAGACGACCTGGCTGATCTTTCCCGAGGCGTTGGTCTCCAGCCTGGCAACCGTTGAATCGGCGCGTATTTCGCAGCGACCCGTCGCTTCCGCCTGGGGAATCATGGTCACCAATGTCGAGGACTTGGCGCCGACCTCGCATCCGAAAGCCAGGCAGAAACCGCAGTGAATGCAGGCGGCACGGCCGTTGTGGGGCGCGGACAGGATGGCCTTGGGCGCCGGCTGGGTTGTCAGGCCAATCTTTCGGGCGCCCTTGTCGAACAGCACGCCCGAGGACTTGCGCGGCAGCGGCGGCACCGGGTAGGGGCGGGAGCGTGGCGGATCGAAAGGTCCCGGT
This sequence comes from Gammaproteobacteria bacterium, assembly GCA_041609715.1. Classification (GTDB taxonomy): domain Bacteria; phylum Pseudomonadota; class Gammaproteobacteria; order Steroidobacterales; family JABDLF01; genus JABDLF01. The sequence continues at coordinate 4,349 of JBFIQI010000132.1, read as the reverse complement.
GCCCCCGACACGCCAATTTCCCAGTCTACGCGCGTGTAATAAGGCTCCATTTCCTCGTAGGAAACGGGCCAGTCAGCAAATCCGGTGCCCTTGATATCCCCCAGCAAGGTGCGCTCCTTGAAGTCCAGGGGCCGCAGGCGCCAGAAGTTGCCGGAAAAATGGGTGCTTGAACCTCCTACCGTGCGAGCATACAGCGCTGCAGGAGGGTTCAACTGCACCTGTGCCTGCTCGGTTTCCGCATGCCTGAAGGTCTGTGGATCCGCTGCGCCGCCCATGAGTTGGTTCTCAAAAAAAACACCCACTTCGTCATGGGTGAAGTCGGCATTGCGTCGGTAAGGGCCCTGCTCCAGCACCACAATCCTGAAACCGGCCACCGACAGTTCCCGGGCCAGTACACCACCGGCAGCCCCGGACCCGACGATCACGAAATCAACCGTGTCGCTCTCCTCATAACGCGCGCGGTCAGTCATTTTCGTTGCCCTCCCTGGCGTCGTAATAGCCGAAGGGGGGTTGCCAGGCATGCCGGTGGTCGAAACCGATAAGCTGCCATCCCAGGTGATCACGATTGCCACCACGCTGCGGCATACAAAACATGCCGGCCACGGTCAGCAAGCGCAGCAGCTGGAAAAAGGACCCATTTTCTATGGCCCGCAAAGCGCTGATCTGGCGATCTGCGGGAAGCTCGGCGAAGCTGCCATTGTTGGCGCTCAGTAATTCGTCAAGGCCCTGCGCCAGGAAACCCTTGGCACCCGCCATAAACCCGCCGAGCGCTTCATCGATGAAATAAATCACACCGACTTCGGTGGCTCCCGGAGTATCCGTGGCGGGCATGATCTGGGCAGCAATGGCGGAAAATTCGCGCCCCTCAAGCGGCGTCAGATTCCGAAACGCTGCCCGGGATTCTTTGGCCGAGCAGGCAACCTGACCAGCCGCCAGCATGACAGGCATTTGCAGGGCGAGCCAGGAACTACCCGCCAGCGAACCTGAATCCCGCAAGAACTCCCGTCTCGAAATCTTTTTCATAATTTGTGCCCTGAATTGGTCGCTTCTGCCAGTCGAACTGGTGAAACGTCAGGCGAATCATAGCAATACCTCCGCACACCGGTGGTGTCAGGTCCGGGACTGATGGCCAGCGCCGGGCGAATGCCCTGTCTACTTCGTCAAATACCTATGGTCAACCGGCCCTAAAAAGCTTATGAAATGGGCTGTGGGTGGTTTTTTTGCCGCAGGTGTACCCGTGGAAAAAACAAGGCTGCAAATTATTGAAATGCTTACTTTTCCGCGGCTAATGGCCCTGGATTCCATGGAGCTGGACGGCTGCCCCCATGAAGGCCAGTTCGAGGCAGACAGCTCGCGCTGCAAAACCTGCGAGTACATGTACGAATGCACCTGGCTGAAATCCAACGAACCTTTTCTTGCGCTTGCCAGTAGCCCCGTAGACGAGCTGCTAAATGCGTTACGCTTTGCGATTGATTATGTTGATTCCCAGAACCACCGATCCGGCGTGGCCAGGACTTTCTGCGTGTGCAAGAATTGCAGCTGGATTAACAGCGCGAAACTGCTGCTAAAAAGCACCGAGGGCCGATCAGAAATCGTCCATTCCGACTGAAAGCCCGCGCGCTCAAGCCGCCATCGGCAAGCGCAATAACCCGCGGATTACGCATAGGCATAGGGGCCACCGCGCTGCAGCGCACGCTGATAGGCGGGACGTGCGTGAATGCGCTCCAGGAATGCGGCAATGTGGGTGCGTGAGTCCTGTCCCGCAACGCGCTCCGCCGCCGCTTCCAGGGGAAAGCTCATTTGTATATCGGCTGCCGAAAACTTGCTGCCTGCGAACCATTTTGATCTATCCAGCTCGCGCTCTACAAAATCCAGTTGCTGGGTCAACCGAGGATTGATGAACTTCGCTTTGACGCCGCCGGCAATGAGCGCCGCAACAGGTCGCATGGGCAAGGGCATGGGTGGTTTGGACAGTCGATCAAAAACCAGCTTCATCAGCAGCAACGGCATCAGCGAACCTTCGGCATAGTGCAGCCAGTATCGATAACGGACCAGGTTCTTTTCGGCTGCCGGCTTTATGTCTTTGTCCTGGCCGTACTTGTCTACCAGGTACTCTATGATGGCGCCGGATTCAGCCACCGTGAGGGGCCCGTCAACAATCACCGGTGACTTGCCCAGCGGGTGTACCCGGGCCAGGGAGTCGGGCGCCAGCATGGTTTTCGGGTCGCGTTCGTAGCGCTTGATGTCGTAATCCAGACCAAGTTCTTCCAGCAACCACAGGATGCGCTGGGATCGTGAGTTTTCCAGGTGATGAACAGTTATCATGTTTGCTCCCGGCAATTTCCGCGACCGTGTTATTCGCGGCGGTTGGTCGGGCATTGTGCGCCGTCAAAAATGAGGATGCCACAGAACCATGAGTTTCGCCGAACTGATCTTGCGGCTGGGAGTCACCTTCGTCGCCTGGATGATGATCTACATGCATCTGGTCCTGTTGTTGAGCGTTCGCGCTGCCCCTTGTTCCCCAACGGATTTCACCGCCTGGAAAGTCAGCCTGTTCACCGGCCTGCTGGCGCTGGGCGCGGCCTTCAGCGTTACTTATGCCCACGCAGTGCCCGGCATGGCGCGAACATTCAGATACTTCGCGCTGCCCATGCTCATTCTGCTGCCGTGGGCAGCCTGGATCACACTGCCCTACTTGAGCGCCACCACGCTTGGATCCCTGGATCTTTGTGCGGTCACCATGAGCAGCGACAGCTCGACACCAATCAACGGCTGGCAACGGGCCTGGGCACCGGTGCAGCTGGGCGTGCTGGTCGCGCTGGCCGTTGGCGGCTGGCGCGCCTGGGGCTCCGGTCTTCAGCCGCGCGCATAGTGATCCGCACCCATGAAATGCAGCGATACATAGGGCACTTCGCCCACCACCCAACTGTCATGCGGTTCAGGCGGGATGTAAAAGAGCTGCCCCGGACGTAATTCGAAGATTTTGCCGCTGGCAAAGGCTGCGGTGGCGACGCCCTCCAGAACCAGGCCGACATGTTCCACGCTGCAATACTGCTGGCCATGCCTGGCGCCAACATGTTTCGACCACTTCCAGCCGGGCTCATAGCTTGCCCGGCCGATGCTCATGCCGCCCAGCTGCACTACCTCGAAGCGGCCCTTTTCGAAAACCTGCGTGGCATCCGGTTCTTCGAAGCGCCGGAGAATCACGTCGATCATTGCTTGCGCGTATAGCTGATTTCCATGGATCTGACTTCCTGCCCGCCTTCCACCGTGAAGTAACTTTCCATTATGTGATGATCATCATCCTGCAGCGTGATTACCGTGCGCTTGTTCATGGGCTTGCCGTCCGCCGGGTTTGGAAAGCTGCTGTGCATGGTCCAGACTTTGCCGGATGCATCCACCGAGCCGGTTTCCATCTGCATCCAGGTGCTGGCGTTGTCGATCCAGTAGGCCTGGTATTCGCCCGAGGTGGCGCTGTAGCCCCAGAAGCCGATGCCCTCGAAGGGCTGATAGGGCCCCTGAACGGGGTCGCCGGTAAAAGTCTGGCGCAGGTAGCGCCTTCCCAGCACCCAGTCATTGACCATGGTGCCGGTGCTGCTCATGGGTTCACCTTCGCCCATCCACAGTTTGACAACCGTGCTGAAAGTGCCCTCGAAGGGGTTCAGCTTGTCATGCTCCGCGGTGCGCGGACCCATCGCCTGGACTTGTTCGGGTTGTTCGGTCATCGGTGCACTCCCGAATGCAATTAGTGACTAGAAGTGTAGACAAATCCTGGGAAGACATTCAAAGATCGTGGCAATGCGCCAGGACGGTGACGCTGATTGCAGCCCGTTCAATCGTTCCGGAACATCGCTCGACACCGCCATGCGGTGCGCACACAGCTGCCTGTGCGGCACTGAATTCAGGACCTGGGCCTCGGTCTGAACGCAGCTCGTCCTTTCGGGCCTGCGACTCTCCCTATTATCAACAGTGACTATGGTAGGCCGGGTCATAACGCAGCGTATCGATGAACTCGCGGATGTTGGCGGGCCTCTCAGCCTGCGCCAGACCCTGTTCCCAGGCCAGCCTCGCCACTTCGGTGGCAATATCCAGGGACACCTCGCCGATCTTGTTGAAAGGCGGATAAGTGCGGCCATGGGAAATGTCGTCTTCATCCACCAGGCTTGCCACCGTCTTGGCCGCCACGAAAAACATTTCCTCGGTGACATGTTTTGATTGGCTGGCAATTACGCCCAGGCCCACGCCCGGAAAAATATAGGCGTTGTTGCCCTGCCCGGGGATGAAGGTCCGATGCCGGTATTTCACCGGTGCGAACGGGCTGCCGCTCGCGAAAACCGCGCGCCCCTGGG
>JBFIQI010000131.1:0-6450 GCA_041609715.1 Gammaproteobacteria bacterium | reverse complement strand
GGCACCGGTAAGCGGCGTGGAAAGTCTGCTGGATTACCAGGCCGCGCTGGTGGGCGAGCGCAAGGACGGGCGCAACCAGATGAAAATCAAGGTCGTGGTTCCGGTCACCAGCCTGTGCCCCTGCTCCAAGCGCATTTCCAAGTACGGCGCCCATAACCAGCGCTCGCATATCACGATCGAAGCCAGGGTTCAGGGATTTGTCTGGATCGAGGAAATCATCGATATCGCGGAACAGGAAGGGTCCTGCGATTTGTATGGCATTCTCAAGCGCCCGGACGAAAAATATGTTACCGAACGTGCCTACGAGAACCCCAAGTTCGTCGAGGATATCGTGCGGGACGTTGCTGTGCGACTCAACGAAGATGAGCGCATTCGTGCCTATGTAGTGGAATCAGAGAACTTCGAATCGATCCACAACCACTCGGCCTACGCGCTGGTACGGCGCGACAAGGACCTGGAAGAACAGGCCTGAGGGCGGGTCTTTAACGGCTTGATATTACTTGTCTGATTTGGCGCGTTCGGCGCGCGCCAGGCGTTCCAGCATGGTGCGCAGGAACACCTTGGTGAAATGCAGCTGGCAAGCTGCCGAGGCCTGCTCCAGCAAGCTGGAACTGACCCGCATAAGGACAACACCGTCGCTACCTGCCCGGATGCTGGCGCGCCGCGCTGCCTGCTGCAGATAGCCGGCCTCACCAAAACAATCGCCCTCGCCCAGCTTGCCCACGACCTTGCCGCCACGCTCGACCTCGACTTCGCCGGAAACGATCACATAAAAGCGATCGTCGATCTCGCCTTCGCGCACGATTTCGTCGCCTTCTTTGCACTCCACCCACTGGCCCGAGCGCATAACTTCCCAGATTTCCGGGTAGGAGAAATCATGGAAGAACTTGGAGCAACGCAACTGGTTGAAGCGCTCCTGCTTTTCAACCTGATTCTCGGTTTTTGACAGAGCATGAAACGCGCGGGTCAGGTCAGCCGCCAGTTCATTGCCATTCTGGTAGCGCTTCTCCGGCTCCTTTTGCAGCAGCCTGCCGGTGATCTCCTCGAGAATCTCCGGCACGCCCTCGCGCAGGGTATGCATCGGCGCCGGCGTGGAGTAAACGATTTTATGCAGCAGCTTGGACAGATTGGTCGCCGAATACGGGCGGTGGCCGGTTAGCAGTTCGTACATCACCACACCCAGAGAATACAGGTCGGAACTGTTGGTCAGTTCCTCAGAGCGAACCTGCTCGGGGGACATGTAACTGGGCGAACCTGCAATGCCCTCGATAATCGAGGTTTCCGAATCCGCCACCAGCGCGATGCCAAAATCGATGATGCGCACATCGCTTTCTGAAGTCAGCATGATATTGCTGGGTTTGATATCACGATGAACAACGCCGCGCCCATGCGCGTAATGCAGGGCCTTGGCGGCCTTGAATACTATCTGCACAACATCATCAATCGGCAGCAGGTTATTGGGCTTGCAGTAAGCGGCCAGCGTGCGCGCACCGTGGACAAAATCCATGACCACGTAGTACTCGCCATTCTCTTCACCGGCATCGAAAATAGGCAGGATGTTCTGGTGCTGCAACATGCCCACCATATGGGCTTCGTTGAAAAACATCTTGCGGGAAACCGTCGGATCGTCGCCCAGCATGCCTTCGCGGAAGTAGACTTTTACTGCGACATCGCGCCCATAGTACGGATCGTGGGCGAGATAAACATCGCCGGTGCTGCCGCTACCCACTTTTTTGATAGTGACGTATTTGCCAAGTTTGCGTGTGGCCGTGGGTTTTAAATCGGGTTCAGCACTCAAAATATTTTCCTCTGTCTCCGCCTGTTCATAACACAATACCGGCCCTGCCAAGAACCAGCATTATTGCGATGGCGAACAGCGCGGCCAGGAGATCATCCAGCATAATGCCAAGTCCGCCGCTTACCCGCCTGTCGATCACGCGAATCGGCCATGGTTTCAGAATGTCAAAAACTCTGAACAGCACGAAACCAAAAAACACGCCTCGCCAGCCATTCGGGACTATCGCCAGGGTCAGCAAAATGCCTGCAATTTCATCCCAGACGATGCCCGGATGATCATGCTCTCCCAGCTTGCGCGCACTCGCTCCGCATATCCATATGCCTGCCGCGCTGACCAGTAAAGCGATCACCAGCCTCGCTGACCATTCGGCGCCGGCTGATCGCAGCAGCGCATCAAGGGCCACCCCGACCAGTGTGCCCGCCGTTCCCGGCGCCCAGGGCGCGAGCCCCGAGCCGAACCCGAATGCAAGAAAATGCACCGGATTCGTGAACACCTGCCTGGCGCTAACGGGGCTGGTCACCGTCCGGCCCCGCGTCCGAAATGATCAAAGCCTGTATGAGACGGTATCCAGGGTTCACTTTCCAGTACACAGGTCACAGTTTGTCCGTCAACCACCGATCCTATGCGGGTACAGGACATATTTCGGGCGGCCGCCAGGGACTCAATCCGCGCCCTGCGGGCCCTCTCGGCGGTAAACAGCAACTCGTAGTCATCGCCGCCGGCGGCGGCAAAATTCAGCGCCCTGTCGTGGTCCACGGCAGCACGCAGCGCCGCTGACAAAGGCACACGACCCATGTCAATCTGCAAACCCCGACCGCTGGCGCTGGCCAGCCGGCCCGCATCGATGACCAGCCCGTCGGATATATCCAGAGCCGCCGTGGCAACACCCGCCAGGGCCCGCCCCAGCCCGACCCGGGGCTCGGGTCGCAGAAACCGATCCTGCAAGAAAGTCACCGACGCCTGCGGGGCCTGCAATTCACCCTGAATTAACGCCAGGCCCGCCGCGGCATCCCCCAGCGATCCGGATACCCAGACGTCATCGCCAGCCCGGGCACCACTGCGCAACAAGCTGCCCTCGGGCGCCTCCACGCCCATCAACTGCAGAGATACCGCCAGGGGACCGCGCACCGTATCACCACCCACCAGCGCCACCTCATGTGCGCGGGCGATGTGCGACAGGCCCGCGGCAAAATCGCGCGTCCAATTCTCATCGGCTGTTGGCAGTGACAGCACCAGGGTCGCCCAGCGCGGTTCCGCTCCCATGGCAGCAAAATCACTGAGGTTGACTGCCAGCGCGCGCCAGCCCAGGTCTTGAGCGGCGCAATCATCAGGAAAATGTACGCCCGCCACCAGGGCGTCGACGCTGCTCACCAGCCGCGCCCCGGCGGGCAGATCCAGCACTGCGGCATCGTCACCAATGCCTGTTCGCACGTCAGCGCGATCGGCGCCCGCTCCCCGCAGGAGCTCGATCAACCGGAATTCCGTCGCTGGCATAACGGGCCGCGCTTAATCCGTCGCAGGACCGGCAGTGGTTTCCGGGGCTCTCAATCGGGCCGCGCATTTATCCAGCACGCCATTGATATAGCGGTGACCGCCAGTGGCACCGTAGCGCCGGGCAAGTTCCACGGCTTCGTTGATGACCACGCGAAACGGCACTTCCGGCCGCTGCGCCAGCTCGAAAGCGCCCAGCAGCAATATGGCACGCTCCACCGGATCCAGTTGCGCAAAGGGGCGGTCCAGCTCCGCATCCAGGTCTTCGGCGAGCTCTTCAGCGGCCGAAGAAACATCCCGCAAAAGAGCTTTGAAATATTCCAGGTCAGCGCCCCGGGCCGACTCGGAATCTGCGTACTGTTTATAAAGCCGGCGCCAGTCGTCCGGGTTGATTTGTTGCTGATAGAGCGCCTGCATGGCGAGGCGCCTGGCGCGGGTCCTCGAACCCCTGTCGCCCCGATCGGCGGTACTCATGATCAGTTATCCAGTTGCCGCATCAGCCGCGCCATTTCTACTGCGGCTCTGGCCGCATCGGCGCCCTTGTTGCCCGCCTTGGTTCCGGCGCGCTCCAGTGCCTGCTCCACCGTATCAGTGGTCAACACGCCGAAGCCCACCGGGACGCCACTTGCAAGCGCCGTGGCTGACAGGCCGCGGGCGCAATCGCCCGCAACATAATCAAAGTGGGGCGTTGCGCCCCGGATGACTGCGCCCAGCGCAACAACGGCGTCGAAACGACGCGACTTGCAGAGTTTGTCGACGACCAGAGGTAACTCCCAGGCACCCGGAACCCGCACCACGGTGATATCGCGTTCTGCAGCGCCCAGCTGGCCGAGGGCTTCCAAAGCGCCCTTCAACAGACTGTCCGTGATGAGTTCATTAAAACGCGACACGGCCACCGCTATGCGCAGGTCGCGAGCGTCGTGCTCGCCCTCGAGATTTCTGTACTCTGTCATCGGGAATCTGCCACCTGGAAAATTGCGCCTAGTCTATCACTCTACGTATTCCACAACTTCCAGCCCGAAGCCCGAAATACCATGCATCTTCTTGGGGGCGCTCAGCACCCGCATCTTGCTGACGCCCAACTTGCACAATATCTGGGCACCAATCCCATAGGTGCGCAGCACCTGATCGCCATTGGTGATGGAGGGCTTGGCGGCGCTGGTCGCCTCATCGATGATCTCGATCAGCTCACCGGGATCTTCGTGCTTGCGCAGCACCACCAGGACGCCTGCCCCTTCCTCGACGATGCGACGCAGGGCGCTGTCCACGGGCCGTCCCAGGCTGGTCCAGTCGGCACCAATCACATCACTGAGAGTGTTCTGCAAATGCACCCTGACCAGCACCGGTTCACCATGCTCGATGTTCCCGTGCACCAGCGCGAGATGCACCGTGCGGTTAATGTGGTCCTCGAAACAGACCATGCGAAAATCGCCATGCACCGTTGACACCGGCACATCGCGTATGACTTCCAGGGAATCCTCGTTGTCGAGTCGATAACGTATCAATTGTGCAATGCTGGCGATTTTCAGCTGGTGAGCTTCGGCAAATTCGAACAGGTCCCCCCGGCGCGCCATGGAACCATCTTCCCGAAGGATTTCGACAATCACCGCTGCCGCTGTGCCACCCGCCAGGCGCGCCAGGTCACAGCCGGCTTCGGTATGGCCAGCCCGGGTCAGCACACCGCCCGGCTGCGCCATCAAGGGAAAAATATGGCCTGGCTGGCGCAGATCCTCAGGTACCGCATCCCTGGCCACGGCCGTGCGGATGGTGTGGGCCCTGTCGTGGGCCGAGATGCCGGTCGTCACGCCCTGGGCTGCTTCAATGGACATAGTGAAGTTGGTGCCGTGAACACGATCCGTTTCGCTGACCATCAGCGGCAGGCGCAACTGTTCGCAGCGCTCGCGGGTCAGCGTCAGGCAGATGAGACCGCGGCCAAAGCGCGCCATGAAATTGATATCGTCAGGACGTACATGCTCGGCAGCCATGACCAGATCGCCTTCGTTCTCACGATCCGCGTCATCCATGATCACAACCATGCGGCCGGCGGCTAGCTCGGTCAGTATTTCCTCGATGCTGTTGAATTCCGCGCTCATGCGTCCTCTTTTCCAAAACCCAGTCGCTGGAGCAGGTCACTGTCGATGCTGGTTGCAGCAGACTGGCCAGCCGCCAGCAATCGCTCCAGGTAACGCGCGATTATATCGACTTCGATGTTTACCCGCGTGCCCCGGGTCATCTGGCCCAAAGTGGTCACCGTCATGGTATGCGGCACGATGTTGACGCTGAAGCGATCGCCCTCGCTTTCGTTGATGGTAAGGCTGACGCCCGCCACGCAGACGCTGCCCTTGGCAGCCAGGTATCTGGACAAGCTCTGCGGCACCCGAACCGTCATCCGCCAGGAACGGCCGTCACTGTGCAGCGCCAAAACCTCGCCCACACCGTCCACATGGCCGGTCACCAGGTGTCCACCCAGGGGCTCACCGACGCGCAGGGCCCGCTCCAGGTTGACCTCGTCACCGGGGCGCAACTGCCCAAGAGTCGTCACCGAGAGCGTCTCATTGGAAACATCAGCTTTAAAATGCATGTTCTGGTCGTCGGCCGTTGCGGTCAGGCAGACGCCGTTCACCGCGATGCTCTCACCAGACGCCAGCGCCGGTGCCTGCAAAACCGCGGCATCAATGCCAAGGCGCAAATCGCCCCCGCGCATTTCACGCCCGGTGACACGACCCTTGCCCGCAACCAGCCCGGTAAACATCGTTCAGGTCTCCTTGCGGGGCCGAAGTCGCAGCCGCAAATCAGATCCCACAACCGCGGAGTCCAGCAAATCGAAATGGAGGCGCTCGGCCATGTTGCCCAGGATCCCGATATCGGCGAGCCCACGCGCTCCCTCGCCCATGATCACGGGCGCCATGTAGACCAGCAATTCGTCGACGAGGCCGGCCCTGAGTAACCGGCCTTTCAAGATGGCTCCGGCTTCCACCAGGATTTCGTTGAATTCCAGTTCCCCCAGCAAGCTCATCAGCCTTTCGAGGTCAACGCCGCCGGGCCCCGCTGCCAGGCGATGTACCCGGGCGCCTTCGGGCCCGGCCCGCTCCGCATCGGTCGTTACCACATGCACGGTCCCGCCGGCTTCGAACAAGCGAGCCTTTTCGGGCATGCGCAGC
>JBFIQI010000130.1:0-6492 GCA_041609715.1 Gammaproteobacteria bacterium | reverse complement strand
CGGCTATGGCCCGTGCGGCGAACCAGTTGTATGGCCTGCGCGCGATCCATTTCTCCAGACATAAATCGCACATCGTCCCTGGGCAGCATGACATCATGGGCTTGCAGGTGCTTGAGGTGCGTGGCGCCGACAATAATCCCGGCGGTATCGACACCAACAACGCCTTTGCTGCGCCCGAGGATGGCCAGCAAGCGGATTTCCTCTGCGGTGGTGACGGGTATTTTGACATTGCCCCGCAAAGACCTGGAGACTCGCTCACTGAGCGCCACCAGCGGGCGCAGCAGTAACGTCAACCAGCCGATGCCATAAGCAACCGGTACCGCCAGTTTGCGGGCATAGGTCACACCCATCGTTTTGGGAATGATTTCCGTAAACAGCAGCACGGCGATGGTGAACAATATGGTGAACAACCACAGCGTGCCAGCGTCAAAAACGCTTGAGTAGCTGGCACCGGCAACGGCTGCGCCGATGGTGTGCGCCGCGGTGTTCAGTATCAGGATGGCAGCGATGGGTACGTCAATGTTTTCCTTGAATCGCCTGAGCATCCGGCCGGCACGCCGGTGACGCTGTACGAGCAACTCGACATGGGAGCGCGGCAGAGAAAGCAGCACTGACTCGAAGATCGAGCAGAGAAAAGAAACGACAAGAACGACGGCGACGGCAATGATTAACAGCAGCATGGGTCTTCCGGCACTTGCTTGTAACCCCGCCAATGTTAACGGTCGAATCGCCTGAGTACACGTGCCGGCAGTAGCGTCACCGGCTTCGGCGGGCGGCCGCCTTGCGATTAATGCGCCGAACGCCTCCCGCCCGGTAGTTCTCCGGGCATGCATATGCGCAGATTCAGGAAGATTGCCAGGCAAGCGCAGTAAACAACCACCCCGACAGTGACTTGCAGCAGCAGGTCGGTTGCGGACCCGGGCGACCATGCCAGCCGTGCGACGGCAGCGCACATGACGAGCCCGGCCGCCAGCGGCAAACTGTGCTGGCGCAGGTAGTGCAACAGCGGCAGCCTTATCAAGCGGCGCAGGATGATCAGGCCGACCGGCGCCAGAACCCAGGCTCGCAGGGTATAGGCGGCGGCGACGGCTACCACCCCCAGTTGCACAACCACAATCAGCAAGACCAGGTTGCTCACGGCATTCAAGGCGGTAACGCCGAAACTGAGACCGGGTCTGCCACCGGCCTTGAAAACAGCGTGATTGAAGTGGAAGACAGCGTGCAACAAGCCGGCTCCGGCCAGCCACTGGAAAACCGGCACAGCCGGGCGCCACTGTTCGCCGAAGAGCAGAGGTAGGGCAAGTGGCGCCACCACTGCCGCTCCCAGGAAGATGGGGACCGCCGCAGTGGCCGCGAGGCGAGTGAATCGCAAAAAGGTCTCCCGCAATGCGCGCTCATCGTTTTGCAAGCGGGAAAAAGTTGACAAGCCAACGCCATCAAATCCCCGCGAGACCAGTTCCTCCAACACCAGCAACACCCGGTAGGCAAGCGTGTATATCCCCAGGGCCACCGGCCCGAGTACGATGCCGATCAGAAGGTCATCGCTCTTGCGGTTGACGAAATTCAGCAGATTCCTGGCTACCAGGGGTGCGGCAAACGCTGCCAGGGCCCGCAGGTGAACTCGCGACACGCTGCGCCCTGGCCGCCAGGATGATGCCGTCCAGAGCACAACCAGGTTGATCCCCGCCTGGACCAGTTGCTGGCCAACCAGGCTGAGCGCCCCCTGACCTGCCATCGCCATCCCGATGCCGGCTGCGCCGCCGGCAACGATGCCCACGCCCGTGCGGATTGCCAGGGTTCGATAAGCAAATGCGCGCTGCAACAGCGCTTGCTGCACGACGCACAGGGCATTGATTGCCACGACGGGTGCCAGCCAGCGCAAAAGTGGCGCCAGCTGCGGCTGGTCCAGCAACTGCGACAAAGGACCGGAGGCAAGCAACAGCAGACCCCCAAATACAAAACCGGCGCTCAGGGCCGTCACAAACACCGAATCAAGAAACCCGTCATCGAGGCTCTGGCGCTGCACAATGGCATCGCCCAGCGAACCTTCCGTGAACAGGCTGCCGAAGGCCACCGCGACCGCTGCCAGTGCCAGCAAGCCGAACGCTTCAGGGCCCAGCAGGCGTGCGAGCACCAGGAACACAGCCAGTCCGAGCACCTGACGCAAGAGGTTTTCCACCATCACCCAGCGCGCGCCGGCGGCCGCGCTGTTGAGCAGCGAAGGCGGCATCTCAGCGTCCGGCCAGACAGTCTTGCTGCAGGGTTTTGCCTGCGCGAGGCACGGCAGCACTCCGGCGCCAGCGCCACACCCGCCACAGGAAAGCCGGATTGCCAATGACATAGCGACGCCACATCCGCCCGGGTTCCTGTAGCAGGCGATAAAGCCACTCCAGGCCCATTTCGCGCATCCACAACGGGGCTCGGGCAATCCGGCCCGAGTAAAAATCGAACAAGCCGCCGACTCCCATGGCGACCCGCGGATTCAGCTTGTGCACGTTTGCGGCAATCCAGTTCTCCTGTAGAGGCACGCCCATGGCCACCAGCAGGATGTCAGCGCCGCTGCGGTTGATCTGCGTTACCACGGCGTCGCTTTCAGCCGCATCGATAAACCCGTGATGCGTACCCGCTATCTCCAGTCCCGGTACGCGCGCCTGGGCTCCCGCGGCTACTGCTGAAGCTACTCCCGGCCGACCCCCAAGCAGGTACAAGCTGAGTTTTTCCCGCGCAGCCATCCGGCATAATGGAGGGAAAAGATCGGTGCCGTTCACATTGTCCCGCAGCGCATCGCTGGTGAAAAACTTCAATGCCAGGTGAATGCCGATGCCATCTGCCAGGACCATTGGCGCGCCCTGCAGCAAGGCACGGTATTGCGGGTCACGGGCAGAAATGTTCAGACAGTGAGGATTCACAAACGCTATCTGTCGACACTCGGCGCCCTTGCAGAATTGCCGGATTTCCCGCAGCGCCGATTTCATGCTGTGATTGTGCAGGGTGACATCCAGCAACTTAATGCGCTTCCCCGGGCGCTGCGGTTTACCGCCAACCAGCATCGAAAACAGGTAGCGCAGCAACAGGCCGGCATGGCTCGCGGTGGTCGCACCTCGAATGAATCGCTCCTCAACGGTATCCGGGTCATTAAAGGCGATGTTCATGCGGCGCTGCAGCTCATAAGGGCTGACCAGGCCGGGGCGAACCGCGTAGCGTGAGTAAGCTGGGCGCGCGGCGGTGACCCGAACCGGCCGCGGCCCGGTTAAACCAAACCGGCCCAATAGAACCATGCCAACGATGTGCCAGTAGTTCAGGAAACGAAGACGACTGCCGGCCCCAAACAGACGTTCGATGCGAAAGCTGACCGGACGCCCGAGCCGGCCATAGACCGTCAGTGTTCTGCTGGCAGGCCGCCCCAGAATCCGCAGGCACCATATGACTGGCAGCGCCGTCAGCAAAAAAAGCAAAGCCAGCAGGCTTTCGTAAAAGCGTCTCAATTTCATGGCGGATTACTCGGTAAGAAGGGACCAGTGGAATCGCGGTCAGGCCGCATTGCGCGGGTTGGCAGTCAGCCACCGGAAAACGCCGCGCGCCATGCGCCCGTCGGGAGCATTTGCCGCGAACCCGGAAAGCATCGCCGGGTCTTCGACCTCGGTGACTTCTCCGGTCCGGCAGTTGATCATGCGGCGGCCATCGACAATTCTGTTGCGCAAACGCAGTTCGCCCCCAACGTAGGTATCGCTCAGAATCACGCACCGCTCGAGACTGCAGTTTCTATCCAGGAAGACCCTGTCACCGATCACCACATCGGCACCTATCCTGACGCTTTTACCAATATTGCAGTTGCTTCCCAGTAGCCCACCTGCTTCGAATTTGGCACTTTCGCTGATGCGACAGGCGGCGCCGAGGAACAGCTCCCCATCGGGTGAATGCTCCAGGTGATGAGAAGCTGGCAGCTCGGCCAGGGCGTCCAGGTTGGCGCGCAGATAATTGGCCGGGTTGTCCAGCCGGTACGCGGTGGAACAAAAAACCATTGGCCAGTCACGACCACCTTCGGCAAAGGCCTTCGGATCACCGCAAAAGCAGGGTAAGGGCCCATCCTCGCTCAACAGCTGGCGACTGCGTCCGCTGCTGCCTTCGAGAAAGGCACGCAGTGCCAGCGAACCCGGCCAGCAATCCATGCGCATGAACAAGGTGCAACCCGGAGTTGGATCTGCAAGCCTGGCTTCGAACTGAGCGGGTGCGATATCGGTTTGTGAATGACATCTGACACTTACGCCCCATCTCTCTCCGCTTCCCAGATAATCGCTCACCGCTTCATAAAAGCTGGCAGTGAATACATCGATTTCCCGCACGCCAAGTACCGCCAATCGGGAGATCAGGTGATGGAGCAATGGTCGGTTGGCGACGGGCAGCAACCCGAAAGGGCGCGCCGTGGTCAGCGCGGCCATGGGACCCTGCACACAGGGATCAAACAGCACTGCCCTGTGGACCCGAGCATGGGCGCGCATCAGTAGGCCCCCCTGGCAGTGAGCACCGCGGGGATAGTGCGCAACAATATTGAAATGTCATTCCAAAATGAGCGCTCGCGGATGTAGCGCATATCGAGCTGCAGCTGGCCGTCGAAATCTATGTCACTGCGGCCACCTATTTGCCACAGGCAGGTGATACCGGGACGCACGCTCAGCCGTGCTCGCTGAGCTTGGGCGTAGCGCGCGACTTCGGCGGGCAATGCCGGCCGTGGGCCCACCAAAGACATGTCTCCCCGCAAGACATTGAGCAATTGCGGCAACTCGTCTATTGACAGTTTTCTGATGATGGCCCCGACCCGGGTGATCCTGGGATCCCGGCGCATTTTAAAAAGCACGCCCGTGCCGGACTCGTTGTGGGCCGCAAGCTGTGCCTGCCTGCGCTCGGCGTCCAGCACCATGGATCGAAATTTGAATAGCGAAAACAGCTTGCCGTCTTTGCCCACACGTTGTTGAACGTAAATAACCGGCCCACCGTCTTCCCAAAGAATCGCAAGCCAGGTCAGCAGCATCACAGGGGCAAGCAGGACGCCGGCCAATGTGGCGCCGACCAGATCGAGCATCCTGGCAAGCGCGGCGCATCCGCTCGCGGACAGGCGCCAGGCCCACAGGTCCCAGGCACGCCGCACCCTGGCCAGGGTCCGGATCCTGACGCGCTGGTGTCCTGGTCGCCCCAGGCTGTGGCCTGCCGGTTCATCACCCCAGACCTTTTCAACATTGGCATTCATGGATATTCTCTCCGTAAAACAATCAGTTACCTTGCTTCACAAAGAATCCCCCGGCCTCGTTATTTCATTTTTTCTAAATCTATCAGTTTTATCATCTTTAGTCAAGGCAGGATGCTCATAAAGCGGCACCGGCGGTCAGCAAAAGAGGGTCAGAGACGGAGGTATTTGGGCTTTTTAATTATTTTTATCAGTATCTTACGAATTTTTAATGATGCCGACCTCCTCTCCCGCAATCGTCTCTGCTTCCTGTCGCGCATTGGCGACCCACTCCTGCATCCAGCGCAAGGCGATGATTCGCCTGCCATAGGCAGCCAGTTCCGGACGCTGTTCAACACCGTAGGTTTCAAAACGCAGCACGACGGGTGCGTACATGGCATCGGCGATGGAAAAATCACCATACAGGAATTGTCCACCATGGCTGCTCAGGGCATCGGCCCAGATTTCACCAATCCGCGCAATGTCACTGTTCAATGCCGGCGTTGCTAGGACCCGCCGGCCGGTGGCTCGGCAATTCATGGGCATGCATTGGCGCAAAGCCCCAAATCCGGCGTGCATTTCTGCAGATACCGAGCGGGCCGCGGCCCGCGTTGCGGGATCTGCGGGCCACAAGGCAGCAGCGGGGAACTGCTCGGCGAGATACTCGGCAATGGCCAGCGAATCCCATATCACCCGGCCCCCATGGTGCAGAACCGGTACGCAGCGACTTGGAGAATATTCAGGAATCCTCCGCATGAACTCCGGTGTATCCAGGGGCAATCGCAAAACCTCGAATTTCAGGCCGCTGGCCCTGGCCACCAGCCAGGCCCGCAATGACCAGGAAGAATAATTGTAATTACCGATAATCAGCCGCGCGCTGCTCACGGCCGGCCCCCCGGCTCAGACCCTGAGGCGTCCACACAAGCGAAGGCCCGGACGGGAAAACTACCCAGGCCCCGCACCGGGCACGGGACCGCGTAAAACCTGAATGATCGGTCCAGGAGGCTGCGCAAGCCTCGCAGATGCTCGACGATGGGTATGCCGGCGCGCAGCAGGCTCGTGTGGGCCGGCCGCTCACCGTCCTTGTTGTCATCGATATTCAGGGAGTCGATGCCGACCAGTGCGGCGCCCCGCTCCACCAGCCAGCGGGCACCGGCGCCGGTAAGAAACGGATAATCCCGGCTGTACTGGTCGCTGCCCCAGTGGCGCGACCACCCGGTGCAAAGCAAAACGGCCTTGCCGCCCACGTCGAATTTCTCAAGATGCTGCGG
>JBFIQI010000129.1:0-6673 GCA_041609715.1 Gammaproteobacteria bacterium | reverse complement strand
CGTCAGATACTTGCCGTCAGGCGCGGACGACATTATTTCAACCCCGGCGCGGATGTTTTCAGCCAGTAAGCTGTTGCGCCCGGGCAGAGCATGGATCATGCTCTCGGCCAGATCCATATTCTGGGAACGCTATGTACGCAGGTGACAAAAATAAGGATCGCGACATGCGCCCCGTTACGCTCAGCACGCTTGCGAGCATGAAGAGCGAGGGGCAGAAAATCGTTTGCCTGACCGCCTACGATGCGAGTTTTGCACAACTGGTGGATGGCGCAGGTGTCGATCTCGTGTTGGTTGGCGATTCGCTGGGCATGGTGATCCAGGGCCATGACACCACGGTGCCGGTGTCCGTTGAAGACGTTATTTACCATTGCCAGGCCGTAGCCCGCGGCCTCGAACGTGCTTTGCTGGTGGCGGACATGCCATTTCTCAGCTACTCCACGCCGGAAAAAGCCTTGCTCAATGCCGGGCGCTTGATGGCCCAGGGCGGGGCCGCGATGGTCAAGCTGGAAGGCGGCGCCACCCAGGTGGAGGTGGTGCGCTACCTGGCGGATCGCGGGGTGCCGGTGTGTGCGCATATTGGCCTCACCCCGCAATATGTGCACAAGCTGGGTGGATTCAAGGTCCAGGGCCGCGAGGCGGCGGCGGCCAAAGAAATGCAAAGCGATGCCCTGGCGCTGCAGGATGCCGGGGCCGACATC
This sequence comes from Gammaproteobacteria bacterium, assembly GCA_041609715.1. GTDB lineage: Bacteria > Pseudomonadota > Gammaproteobacteria > Steroidobacterales > JABDLF01 > JABDLF01. The sequence goes on along the minus strand of JBFIQI010000129.1, from coordinate 5,975 downwards.
GTGCTGCTGGAATGCGTGCCCAGCGTGCTGGGTGCCGCCATTACCCGACAGTTATCGGTGCCGGTGATCGGCATCGGCGCCGGCCCGGATACGGACGGCCAGATACTGGTGCTGTACGACATCCTGGATATCACCGCGGGGCGCAAGCCGCGGTTTGCCAACAACTTCCTGACGGGCGGGCGAAATATCGGCGAGGCCGTCGGCGCTTATGTGGCGGCAGTGCGTGACGGTTCCTACCCGGCCCCCGAACACTGCTTCTGAGCGGCCCATGCAAACCGTTGATACACGCAGCGCCTTGCGCGACCTGGTTGCCCAGTGGCGGCTATCCGGGGAGACTCTGGCTTTTGTACCCACTATGGGCAATCTGCATGCCGGCCACCTGACATTGCTGGCCAAAGCCAGGGAAGTTGCCGACCGCGTGGTTGCGAGCATCTTTGTCAATCCGCTGCAGTTTGGACCCTTCGAGGACTACGACCAGTACCCGCGAACCCCGGACTCGGACGAGCGCATGCTGACGGAGATGGGCGTGGATTTGCTGTTCGCGCCCCGGGTCAAGGAAATGTACCCCCTGGGCCGGGAGCAGGGCACCAAGGTGGAGGTTCCAGGAATCTCGGACATCCTGTGCGGCATGCAGCGCCCCGGGCATTTCGTGGGGGTTGCCACGGTGGTGGCGAAGTTGTTTAACCTGGTGCAGCCGGACTATGCGATTTTTGGTGAAAAAGATTTCCAGCAGCTGGTGGTCATCCGGCGCATGACTCTGGACCTGTGTTTGCCGGTAAAAGTGCTGGGGGCACCGACTCATCGCGAAGCCGACGGGCTCGCCATGAGCTCCCGCAACCAGTATTTAACTCCCCAGGAGCGGGCAGTGGCTCCGACCCTGCACCAAACCATATCCGATGTGGCGCGGGATATTCGCGAGGGCCGCAGCGATTTCGCTGATCTGTGTGATTGGGCGGCTGCGCGCCTGGCTGAATCTGGATTTCGTCCTCACTACGTGGAAGTGCGGGACGCGGACGATCTCGGCAAGGCACATTCCGACAGCGAGGAACTCGTGGTGCTGGCCGCCGCCCAGCTGGGCCGGGCCCGACTTATCGATAACGTCCGGGTTTAGCGTCGGCGAGAGGGTTTATTTTGAAACGCGGTTGCGGCCGCGCTCCTTGGCGCGATACAGGGCGGCATCTGCCTTGGTCAACAGCGAATCCAGCGTATCACCGTCTTCCATTTCGGTGACGCCCAGCGACAAAGTGACCGGCAACATGATGTCGGTGGCATCCGAATCTGACGGTACGCCTGAGAAAACGCTGCGGATGCGCTCGGCCGCTTCCATGGCTACTTCCAGCTCGGTGTTGGGCAACAGCACCGCAAACTCATCTCCCCCGAAACGCGCTATCAGATCTGTCGGCCGCAGCTGGTTTCTGAGTGCATCAGCCACTTTACAGAGCGCGTGGTCGCCGGCCAGGTGTCCGCGAATGTCATTGAAGGGTTTAAAGTGATCAACATCCAGCATGATCAGGCAAACAGGCATGTCGCCCTGCTGGCAGCGTTCCACCTCGCGCCGGAACATTTCCTGCATCCAGTGCCGATTATGCAAATTGGTAAGGGCATCCGTGGTGGCGCTCTCTTCGTACTGCCGCATGATTACGACACTATCGGCGATGATGCGGTTATCCGAGCGCACCCTGGAAGACAACACCGCCAGCAGATTGCGGGCCACGCCGTGCGAAATGTTGATCATGTCCCACAGGGTTTCATTGTCGATGGCCAGCAGCTCGCAGTCCTGCTCGGCAATGACGTAGGCTGAGGGATTGGTCTCTTCAACGATGGACATTTCGCCCGCGCAATCTCCCGGGCCCAGCACCGTCAGCGGTGGATTATCCTTGCTGTCCAGATGCACGCTGAGTGCGCCGGTGATCACCACGTAAATGCAGTCGTTGGGTTCTTCGGGATTCAGAAGTACCTCGCCGGCAGCCAATTGGCGCATAGAGCAGCGCTCGAGGTAAATCTCGATGGATTCGGGCGGGACGTTGCGAAAAATGTCCAGCTTCGCAAACAAATCCCTGTCTTGGATGACTTCTTCCAGTGTCATTCTCCCAGCCTGACCCCCGGGTCGCAGCGCCCGCGATGGGGAGAGAATACAGCCTCCGGCCAGACAGGCGCAATCGACCAGTTCACGAAACCCGGGGGCTCACTCCTCGGAGGTGAGAATCTCCCGCATTTCCGCGAAGCGGATCCGCTCTGCTTCGTCGACCTCAGGGTAGGAAATATCCAGGGTGGCGAGAGTTTGCTCCACGATGTCCGCCACCGTGGCGCGCATATAGTGCTTGTTATCGGCGGGAATGGCGTACCAGGGGGCCCAGGGCTTCGAAGTCGCCGTCAGCGCCGCCTCGTAAGCCTGCATGTACCGGTCCCAGTGACCTCGCTCCTTGACGTCTCCGGAAGAAAACTTCCAGTTTTTGGCGGGCTCGTCCAGGCGCGAAAGAAATCGCTTTTTTTGTTCCTCGCGGGAAACGTTCAGCCAGAATTTGAGGATGATGGTACCGTTTCGGGCCAGGTGCTGCTCATGGTCCCGAATCGATGCGAGGCGCTCGTTCCAGATGGTTTCGCTCTGCCAGGGCAAGCGCTGATATCTGAGGATGCCGGGGTGGACCCTGACAATCAGCACCTCTTCATAGTAGCTGCGATTGAAAATGCCTATGCGACCGCGCTCTGGCAGACGTTTGGCGGTGCGCCAGAGAAAATCATGATCCAGCTCGAGTTCACTTGGCTTCTTAAAAGAATAAACCTGGCAGCCGGCCGGATTTATGCCGCTCATGACTTTGCGAATGGTGCCATCTTTGCCGGCCGCATCCATGGCCTGGAAAACCAGCAGAAGGGCGTAACGGTTGTCGGCGTAGAGCACTCGTTGCAGTTCGCCGATGTTTTCAACCGAGCTTCGCAGGCGCTTTTTTAGCACCTGCTTTACAACATCGGTGGAACTGGGATGCGGACTGGCAGCAGCGAGTTCGAAACTGCCGTCGAACGGTACAAGGTAACGATGCGGTTTGGCTGCAAACATTGCGGCTTCCTTTGTTTAAGTTTCGGAATCAGTGGCGGCACGCGCATGGCGGCTGAGGGCCCAGGCCACATGCTCACGAACCAGTGGCGATGGATGGTCCCGGCGGGCGGTTAGAGCGGCGAGCACTCGTGCCGTCGGCGTGGCGTTACCGAGCGCTACGGCAATATTGCGCAACCAGCGCTCGTAGCCGATACGCCTGATTGCGCTGCCCTCGGTGCGCGCGAGAAACTGCTGTTCACTCCAGGCGAACAGGTCAGCCAGCTCCGGGTCGTCCAGGCCGTGGCGCGGGGCGAAGTCACCCTCCGCGGTAGGCCTTGCGAATTTGTTCCAGGGACACACCAGCTGGCAGTCATCGCAGCCATATATCCGGTTGCCCATGGGCTCGCGAAACTCTTCAGGGATCGGGCCCTGCAATTCGATGGTCAGGTAGGAGATGCATCGGCGCGCGTCAAGCTGGTAAGGCGCAACGATGGCTTGGGTGGGACAGGCGTCCAGACAGGCCCGACAACTACCACAGTGGTCGCTGGCAATTGTCGATGCCGGCAGCGGCAAATCGGTGAATATCTCACCCAGGAAAAACCAGGAGCCCGCGTTCTTGTTAATGAGGTTGGTGTGCTTGCCCGTCCAACCCAGGCCCGCTCGGGACGCCAGTGGTTTTTCCAGCACTGGCGCGCTGTCGGTAAAAACCCGGTATCCGAATTCGCCGATTACCGCCGTAATTTTGTCGGCGAGTTGCTGCAGTCGCCGGCGCATGAGTTTGTGGTAATCGCGTCCGACGGCGTAGCGGGAGATGTAAGCAGTATGGTCTTCGGCCAGCACGGCAACCGGGTCGCGGGCGGTGCCCGGCCAGTAGTCCATGCGCGCACTGATTACGCTGACGGTGCCGGGGACCAGCTCCGCAGGCCGGCTGCGCTTGCTGCCGTGACGGGCCATGTAATGCATTTCTCCGTGAAACCCTTTTTCCAGCCACGCCTGCAGGTCACCCTCGGCGTCCTCGAGCCCAGGCTCGGCGATACCGATTTGCTGAAAACCGAGTGCCTGGCCCCAGTCGAGTATGTTGGCGGCCAGGGCTTGTGTGTCGATGGCTGACGTCAATGGTCCACCTGATTTGGGCTGCGAGATCAGGGCGCCAGTATAATGCCAGCCATGAGTACATTGCCGACCAGCAACTATCGTGCCGCGCAGGTCAGGGAGCTTGACCGCACCGCCATCGAGCAGCGCGAAATCCCGGGGTTCACGCTGATGTCCCGGGCCGGTCAGGCCGTATTGTCTATATTGCGACAGCGCTGGCCGGGCGCCCGTCGGCTGCTGGTGCTATGCGGTGCCGGCAATAATGCGGGTGACGGTTACGTGGTGGCACGCCTGGCCGCCCGGAGCGGCCTGCAGGTCGTGACGGTTGCGCTGGTCAACCCGGACAAGTTGCAGGGAGATGCCGAACTGGCCTGGAACCTCTATCGCCAGGGCGGGGGGCTTGTCCAAGAGTGGGATGCGCGCTTGTTGCAAAGCTGCGACGTCGTGGTGGACGCGATCCTCGGCACTGGCCTGACACGCGAGCTCGCAGGCAAACCCCTGGCAGTGGTGGAGGCCCTCAACAAGGCCAGCAGACCGGTGCTGGCGGTGGACATTCCCACGGGCTTGCATGCCGATACCGGGCACGCCATGGGGATGGCGGTACGCGCCGCAGTGACGGTGACATTTGTCGGCCTGAAGCTGGGCCTCTATACGGGCGATGGGCCGGAATACAGTGGCGAGATATTCTTCGACGGCCTGGGCATACCGGCCGATGTCTATACCGGCATGGCCAACGCCGGTCGCAGAGTTGACGCGCGCCTGGTGGCGGAAGTCTTGCCGCGGCGTCCACGCACGGCGCACAAGGGCGATTGCGGACATGTGCTGCTGGTGGGGGGCGGCCCCGGTATGCCGGGGGCGATTCGCCTGGCGGCGGAAGCGGCATTGCATGCCGGTGCCGGACTGGTGAGCGTCGCCACCTTACCCGAGCATGTGCCGGTGGTTGTATCCGGCCGTCCCGAATTGATGGCGCGCGGTGTTCGGAGCGCCGACGACCTGGAAGGCCTGCTGGCGCGGGCGACGGTGATTGCGCTGGGTCCGGGTCTTGGCCAGGATCCATGGGCCAGGTCGCTGTTCGATGCGGTACTCGCTGCGGACAAAGCGTTGGTTGTGGATGCTGATGCGCTCAACCTGCTGGCCAAACATCCATGCAAGCGCGATGACTGGGTGTTGACGCCTCATCCCGGCGAAGCCGCGCGTCTGTTGGGCGAGTCGGGTGCGGCAGCAATTCAGGCCGATCGTATCGCCGCGGTGGCGCGACTCATGGAGCGCTATGGGGGCACAGTGCTGCTGAAAGGTGCCGGTACGATTGTGGCGCGTAACGGTGATGTTCCCTGGTTTGTGGACCGCGGCAATCCGGGGATGGCGGCGCCCGGGATGGGTGATGTGCTAACCGGGGTCATCGCCGGCATCGCAGCCCAGTGCCCGGACCTGTTCGCGGCCGCCCGGGCCGGTGCCTGGGTCCACGCCAGCGCCGGCGACGCCGCCGCCCGCGGCGGCGAGCGGGGCATCCTGGCCAGCGACCTTTTTGCCCACATTGTCACCCATGTCAATTGTCGCTGAGTCGCGGAATATCTCGCTCGCAGATGAGGCAGCGACACTGGCGCTGGGCGCTCGCATCGGTCGTGCCCTGCCAGAGCCGCCGTTGCTGCTGGCATTGAGGGGTACGCTGGGTGCCGGCAAAACCACCCTGGTACGGGGCTTGCTCAGGGGCCTGGGCTACAGGGGTCGGGTCGTCAGTCCCACGTACACGCTGATGGAACCCTACGAAGTGGATGGCAGGACAGTGCTGCACCTCGATCTATACAGAATTGCCGACCCAGGGGAGCTGGAGTTTCTCGGTCTGGTGGAT
>JBFIQI010000128.1:0-6679 GCA_041609715.1 Gammaproteobacteria bacterium | reverse complement strand
GTATTCGGGAGCGCATCCCAGGTGGGTGCATACGGCAACCAGCACGAGTATGTCTTGCTTGACGGAGCGAAACTCATTACGCGCATAGGCAGGCTGCTGGGCCGCTTCTGACTGCGGGTCACGCAATCGCGAGGCATCAATTGCGGCCAGCCGCTGCAGCTGCGAGTCGGTGCGGCGGACCACATAAATTGCCTTCCCACGCCACTCGGCCCGCAGCAGCGCCCCGGGTTCCAGCTTGCTGATATCCACCTCGACGGCAGCGCCCAGGGCCTGCGCGCGGGCACTGGGCTTCATTGAAGCGACAAACGGCGTGACGGCCAAGGCTACGCCAACGCCGCCGGTGACGCTCGTCGCCACGGTTAAGAAGCGGCGGCGGCCGAGATCAAGACTCTGCTCGCTCATCGAGCATTCTCCTGTAAAATTTCCTGATGACTAGTCGTTTGCATTTAATAACATCAATGCATCCGGCGGCTTTTCAACCGGGCACCTGTATTTCGGCAAAACCAACCACAATTGACGCACGCCCGGAATTGACTTTTTTTGGGTTTTCGGAGCGCCCCAACCCGGGTCACCTACCCACAAGGTCACCCACGGGGGCAAAACAGCAGCAGATTATACACACCTGAACATCGGCCTGACCATTGCCGCCGGACATCGCAGGCCCTGGCAAGCTGATAGAATCGCGGCACAGCGAGCTGCCGGAAGGGAATAGTCCTTGAACAAGACCCTGTTGTTTCTGCTGCAATGGGTATCTGCCGGTCTGGCGGTGGCTTTCATTGTCGTATTGCTGCGGCCGGAGCTGATCACATCCTCGCCGCTGCCGCCCGTTTCGCAGGCAACTGCCAGCTCCTTTGCCACGGCGGTGAACGCGGCCAGGCCGGCCGTAGTGAATATTTATACGCGCCGGCAGGTGGTCGGCGACGCCGCCACCGACAGTGCCGCAGGGGCACCGCTTCGACCGGCATTGCCCCAGCGCCGCGCCCGTCCGCCCCTGGTGCGATTTGAAAACAGCCTGGGCAGCGGCGTAATCGTGAGTCAGGATGGCTATATCCTCACCAATTATCACGTCGTTCACCAGGCGCTGGAAATCGCCGTGCTGCTCGCCGATGGGCGCTACGCCGCAGCCGCAGTGCTGGGCAGCGACCCGGATACCGACCTGGCACTGCTGCGCATCGACCTGCCGGATCTGATGCCCATCAGTTTGGGGCGCAGCGAATCCGTACATGTTGGAGACGTGGTGCTGGCAATCGGCAACCCCCTGGGACTTGGCCAGACGGTGACCCAGGGAATCGTCAGCGCCACCGGTCGCAGCCGGCTCGGACTCTCCACTTTTGAAGACTTCATCCAGACCGATGCTCTGATCAATGACGGCAACTCTGGCGGTGCACTGATCAACACCCGGGGCGAGCTGGTGGGCATCAACACCGCGGTGCTTTCGGAGCGCATGCGCGCTCAAAGCACCGGCATCGGCTTCGCCATTCCCGTTAACATGGCACGCGGGGTCATGGCCCAGCTGATCGAGCATGGCCGCGTGATTCGAGGCTGGCTTGGAGTCAGTTCATTCGAGCTGACTCCCGAACTGGCCGAAGCCGCCGGTCTCAAGTCAGCCCGGGGGCTTTGGATCGATGAAGTTTATCCCGGCACGCCCGCGGAAGCAGCGGGTCTCAGGCGCGGCGACGTGCTCACCCATGTGAATGGCCGCGAAATCATCTACGGGCAGGAGGCTCTGAATCTCATCGCCGGCATGCCGCCCGGCGACATCGTGAATCTGCAGGGTACCCGGGGCGGCGTGCAGTTCAGCGCCCGGGTGCGTATTTCGGAGCGTCCGGCGCCGCGCAGCTGACCGCGAATTCAGGTGGGGACCCGGCGGATGCGCGCACCCAGCTGTCCCAGCTTCTCCTCAATTTGCTCGTAACCGCGGTCAACATGGTAAACGCGATCCACCAGGGTATCGCCACGGGCTACCAGCCCCGCCAGCACCAGGCTGGCGGACGCTCGCAGGTCGGTGGCCATCACCGGGGCCGCCTCCAGGTGCTCGCGACCACGAACGATGGCCGTATTCCCCTCGATGCGAATGTCCGCGCCCATACGCTGCAGTTCCAGTACATGCATAAAACGATTTTCGAAAATCGTCTCGGTGATGACGCCGGTTCCCTCGGCAATGGCGTTCAAGGCCGTGAACTGTGCCTGCATGTCGGTGGGAAACCCCGGATGCGGCGAGGTTTTGAGAGATACCGCCCGGGGCCGCTGGCCCCGACCGTCTACTTCGATCCAGTCGTCGCCCAGGGTCACTTCGGCCCCGCTCTGGGCGAGCTTATCCAGTACCGCCTCGAGATCTCCGGGGCAGGCGTTACGCACCCGAACGCGGCCGCCGGTCATCGCTCCGGCAACCAGGTAAGTCCCGGTTTCAATGCGATCAGGCAGAACCGCATAATCAACTCCCGAGAGCTCCTCTACTCCCTCGACCCTGAGCGTGGACGTGCCAATGCCTTCGATGCGCGCGCCCATCGCCACCAGGAAATTGGCCAGATCCACCACCTCTGGCTCGCGGGCCGCATTCTTGAGAATGCTCTCCCCCTGCGCCAGCGTCGCCGCCATCAGCAGGTTTTCCGTGCCGGTAACCGTGACCGTCTCCATCACCAGCCTGGCGCCTTTCAATCGCCGCGCGCGGGCCACGATATAACCGTTCTCAACATCGATCTCTGCGCCCATGCTGCGCAGGCCAGCGACATGAATATCCACTGGACGCGCGCCTATGGCGCAGCCGCCCGGCAGTGAGACGCGCGCCTCACCATAGCGCGCCAGCAGCGGACCCAGCACCAGAATCGACGCCCGCATGGTTTTCACCAGGTCATAGGGTGCCGCCAGCTCATGGATGCTGCGGGGATCCACTTCTATGCCCATGCGTTCGTCCAGGGTTACGCGCACCCCCATGCGGCCCAGCAACTCAATGGTGGTGGTGACGTCCTTGAGATGGGGAACATTTGAAACCCGCACCGGAGAGGCCGCCAGCAAGGTCCCGGCGAGAATTGGCAACGCCGCATTTTTCGCGCCCGACGCGCGGATTTCGCCATCCAGGCGCTGACCCCCGGAAATAAGGAGCTTGTCCATCAGCCTGCTGCCGACTCGTCTCCGGCTTCCCCGGGGGTCAAGGTCTCCAGAGACAAGGCGTGGATTTCGCGGCCGACGGCCTGCCCCAGGGCGGCATACACGAGGCGATGCCGCGCCAGGGTGCCCAGGTTCTCAAAGGCCGCGCTGACGACCCGCGCCCGAAAATGCGCCCCATCGTTCCCGAAGACCAGGACTTGCGCACCGGGCAATGCTGCCAGAATCTGCCGTCTGATACCGTCCTTATCCACCGCTGCTGATCTCCTGTCCCGACCCGGCCGAGGCGCCGCTTTCGGCAGGGATACTAGCGCATGACGGGGCTTGCCGCCCGCATCCGGTCAAACGTGTATGATTGTCGGCCGCACGCGACCTTACTGATCAAGCTCTGAGCCTTGCCGCACGCCATGCTGGTTTTTTCGTTGACAATAGTTGCCGGATTCCTGCTGCTCGTATGGGGCGCGGATCGCTTTGTCATGGGCGCCTCGGCAACCGCTCAAAACCTGGGCGTACCGCCCCTGCTTATTGGCATGACCGTCGTGGGATTTGGCACTTCTGCACCGGAAATCCTGGTTTCCGCGAATGCCGCCCTGACCGGCAATCCGGGACTCGCCATTGGCAATGCCATCGGCTCCAATATTGCTAACGTGGCGCTGATCCTGGGCGCCACTGCACTGGTTATTCCGCTGACCATCCGTTCCGCCACCCTGCGTGGCGAACTACGCATGCTGCTGGTGGTCACCTTCGCCGCCACGCTGCCCTTCATAGATGCCCATCTGGGTCGCGTCGATGGCTTGCTGCTGATTGCCGGGCTCGGCGTGATGCTGTACTGGCTCGTTCGCCTGAGTCTGAGCAGCCGGGTCAGTGACCCCATGGTGGCGGAAGTCGAGGCCGAGATTCGCCACGACCTGGGACTGGGCGCTGCGCTGCTGTGGCTCGGCATCGGCCTGTTGGTGCTGCTGGGAGCGTCGCGAGCCCTGGTGTGGGCGGCGGTAGGCATCGCCGAGGCACTCGGCGTGAGTGATCTGGTAATCGGGCTGACCATTGTGGCCATCGGCACCAGCCTGCCGGAACTGGCTGCCTCACTGACCGCCGCGGTGCGTAACGAGCATGATCTCGCCATTGGTAACGTCATCGGTTCCAACATGTACAATCTGCTGGCAGTACTGGGCGTTGCCGGGGTTCTGGCGCCCCTCGCAGTTGATCGCCATGTGCTGCTCCGGGACCTGCCGCTGATGATCGCGCTGACCCTGGTGCTGTTCGTGATGTCTCTGAACTATCACGGCAAAGGCAGGATCACGCGGCTTGAAGGACTGGCGCTGCTGGTAACATTTGTCGCCTACCAGTTATTCATACTCGCGGATATCCGTTGAGGAAACCAAAATGGCAACGGCGCTGAAACAATTCGACCGGGATCTGGCCATCAGCACGGCCCGAGAAGTGCTTGAGATCGAAGCGGCTGCGCTGCGCGGACTGGCGCCGCGCCTGGGCGCGGCCTTCGGCGAGGCGGTACGGCTGTGTCTTAATTGCCCGGGACACATTGTGGTAACCGGTATGGGCAAATCCGGCCACGTGGGCAGCAAGATTGCTGCGACCCTGGCCAGCACGGGCAGCCCGGCGTTTTTCGTACATTCCGGCGAGGCCAGCCACGGAGACCTGGGCATGATCACCGGTGAGGACGTGGTGCTGGCCATTTCCAATTCCGGTGAGACAGCTGAGATTATCGCCATTCTGCCATTGCTCAAAAGACTCGGTGTGCCCGTGATCACCATCACCGGCAAAGAGGGTTCGACGCTGGCGCGGGAGGCGGACTGCAATCTGGATGCCGGGGTGAGCGAGGAAGCCTGCCCTTTGAACCTGGCTCCGACGGCCAGTACCACCGCCAGTATCGCCATGGGCGACGCGCTGGCGATTACCTTGCTCAAGCTGCGTGGCTTCACCGAGGAAGATTTTGCCCGTTCACATCCCGGCGGCAGCCTGGGGCGACGGCTGCTTCTACATGTGGGCGACATCATGCACAAGGGCGAAGAAGTGCCCAGCGTCTTGGAAGACACTGTGCTCAGCGAGGCGCTGCTGGAAATGACCCGCAAGGGGCTGGGAATGACGGCCATTGTCGGGCAGGACCAAAAGGTGCTCGGCATTTATACAGACGGCGACCTGCGCCGCAGCCTGGACAAACAGGTCGACGTGCATAGCACCCGGATTGCCGAGGTCATGACTGGCAACTGCAGGACGATCCGCGGTTCAGAGCTGGCAGCCAGCGCCGTCAAAATGATGGAAACCCACAAAATCAATGCCCTGCTGGTGGTGGACGACCAGGATCAGCTCATCGGCGCGCTCAATATCCACGACCTGTTGCGTGCGGGGGTTATGTGAACGCCCCCGGAGATCGCTGGGGACAGGGCATCGAGCTGGCGGTTTTCGATGTTGACGGGGTGATGACTGACGGCCGTCTCTATTTGCTTCCCGATGGCCAGGAACTGAAAGTTTTTCACGCTCGCGACGGCCTGGGCCTCAAGCGTCTGCTGCAAGCGGGTATCCAGGTGGCCATCATTTCGGGACGCAGTTCCCGGGTGGTGACGGAACGCGCCGCGGCCCTGGGCATCAAACACGTATACCAAGGGCACGAAGACAAGTTGCCAGTGTTCGAAAAGATTCTCGCCGAGACCGGTGTGGGCGCTGCCCAGGCCGCCTACGTGGGAGATGATCTGCCGGACCTGCCGGTGATCCTCGCAGCCGGACTGGGTATCGCGGTTGCCGACGCGGATGAAAGAGTACGCGCCGGGGCTGACCTGGTTACCCAGCAGCGCGGTGGCCAGGGGGCAGTTCGGGAAATTTGTGAGTTATTGCTGGCAGCACGGGAGGCACAATGAGTGCACGCACCGGACTGACTCTCGTCTTGCTGCTGCTGGCGGCTGGTGGCAGCTGGTTTCTTTATCGAAGCAGCCTGGCGCCCGGCGCGCCGCTGCCGGGTCACGGCCAGCAGGCGCCCGGTTATTACCTGCTGGATGCCGCGATTCTCGGCACCGACGATGAGGGTTTGCGACTCTATCGGATTGAGGCCGAATCCATACAGCATCTGCCTGCTGAAGACCGGGTGGCCATGCAGTCGGTAGTGGTACGCTACCGCGACAGCGATGAAACGAGCTGGCTGGTGCGAGCCCGCGCGGGCAGCATCGAAGCCGGCGGCAGCGGCATCCTGCTGACCGGAGACGTGCAATTGCGCGACAGCAGCGCCGCCGAGGAGGGTGTGCGCATAGAGACCGATGTGCTTGAGTTTCTGCCGCGGCAGCGTTTTGCCAGCACCACTGCCGCGGTGCGCATTACGCAACCAGGTGTGGTTCTGACAGCGCGCGGCATGGAGGCAGATTTGCTCAATGAACGTGTGCGCCTGAAGGCCGATGTCAGTGGTCGCTTTACTCCCTGATATGCGATTTTTGGCCGTACTCGTATTGTTAATACCGGCGAGCGCCCTCGCCCAGCTGGCGCGTCCGGGTCTGCCGATTTCTTTGGATGCCGAGTCCTCCGAATTCGACCGCAAGAATAATGTCATGGTATTCAGCCTGATTACCAT
>JBFIQI010000127.1:0-6689 GCA_041609715.1 Gammaproteobacteria bacterium | reverse complement strand
AATTGCAGATTATAAAGCGCGGCGGACTGAGTGTCGGCGTCACTTTTCAGCAGGGGCCCATCGGTGACCGCATTGTGGCCGAATCCAGCAATCTTGATAATGAACACGTCATTGCGCCGCTTCGGCACCAGCTCTGCCACATTTTCAATCGCGTAAGGATAGGTGCCGGCACTTAATAGCATGGCAACGGCGGCATCGAGGCCGGCACGCCGCGGCGCCCGGGGCGCCACGCCTTCCATGGACATGAAAGCCTTGAAGCGTTGATCCGACGCCACCGCGGCGCCGCCGATACGTCCGCCCAGTGAATGGGCGAAAACGCCGCTGCGACCTAAATCCAGCTTTCCCGTAAAGCGGCCGGCCGGGTCGCCGGCATTGAGGCGCGCAAGCTCTCCCATGACAAAAAGCAGATCTTTGCGGCCCGACTCGGCTGCAGGTTCAAAAAACTTGTCAACTTCTGAATAGGGGCCACGAAACAGCGCGCGATCTGGCTCAAAGCGCGGTGACGGCGGCACGCTGCGTCCATCGGGATAGTAAACGCGACCGGAATGCGGGCTGTCGATGGCAACCATTACAAAACCGTGGCTGGCGAGAGATTCGGCCACGGCGGTGTAAGAGAAAGCCGGCGTTCCGCGACCCGGTGCGATGAGTACCACCGGCAAGCGGCCTTGGGTGTTCAATACCGATGCGCCCGGAATGGCGTGAGTTTTTACATCGCCCATACCCGCTTGCACCGGTGCATAGGGTGCGCGCTCGCTTGCCACATCGTCAGTCGGGTACCACGCCTGAACCATAAGCTCACGACGGTCCCATTCCGGGTCGGTTAATGGATCGTCACGCTGTGCATCAATCATGTGCCATACGGTAGTACCCACGCCATGTGGTCCGTCAGGGACAGGCAACGGCGACTCCGCGCCGACTTCACCTGTCAGCAAAATCGATAATGCAAACGCAATAACAACTGTCTTCATGGGCAGTCCAGGATCAGGAGTGAGCTCGCTATTTTACAAAAATGGGGCAAAAATGGGGTCAGTGCGAAAATGGGGTCATGCGAAAATGGGGTCAGAGTACATTTTTCAGGCATTCACCCCCCCGGCGGCATTTAAAAGGGGTCAGGGTACATTTCCCGCTTTCTCACAATGCCTGACAGACAGGCTGCGCGTCACTCAAGAAATGCACTCTGACCCCATTTCGCAGACAGGCTGCGCGTCACTCAAGAAATGTACTCTGACCCCATTTCGCACCATTTTGGAAGAGTTAGATTTTCAGGAAAAATGTTTTTAAGAACAATAACTCTGACACCTTTTTCTTTGCCCTTATCGCTCTGTCAGCGTGACTGGATCGCGGCTTTGTCACAAGATGGGCGTGGGGGCCTGAAGCCTGATACCTATTGCATCCGCTGAAAAGCGTCACTTTTCTGGCAACAGCCAATTTCAACCACCGAGGACCAAGCAATGCGCGATCGCATCAGTTTTCTAATCAATCGCCTCAATGAGCGCCTTTGGGTCAGGCCTCTTTTTATGACCTTGGTGTCCATTGCCCTCGTTTTCCTTGCGCGAACTGCTGACCATACGGCGCTTGGCAACCTGGTGCCGGATATTACTTCTAAGTCAATAAATACTCTGCTGGCCATTATTTCGGCGAGCATGCTGGTTATTGCCACGTTCTCCGTCGCATCGATGGTTTCCGCTTATGCTTCGGCCAGCAGCACCGCAACTCCGCGCACGTTTCCCTTGGTCGTTGCCGATGATGTATCGCAGAACGCACTTTCAACATTTGTAGGGGCTTTTATCTTCAGCGTTGTCGCATTGGTCGCTATCGAGAATAGTTACTACGATAAAGCGGGCCGGTTTGCGTTGTTTTGTATAACTGCCGGATTCTTTGCCATAGTTATTGTGACTTTCGTCAAATGGGTGGATAGCATCGCTAGACTTGGGCGTCTCGGATCAACCGTCGATAAAGCCGAAGCCGCAACAGTTAAAGCCCTGGAACGAAGGCGCAGTGCCCCGACCCTTGGTGGCCTTTCAGTAAAGCCGCGTCAGAACGGGGGCCGGTTAATTTACTCACAGTCTATAGGGTATGTGCAGCGAATTGATCTGGCAGCACTACAGGCGCATGCAGAGGAGTGCGAGGTTTACATCACAGTGGAAGCCTTGCCTGGCAGCTTTATTTCCCCACATCGTGCGATTGCCTATGTGGAAAACGGCTCGGGTGATTTGGGGGACAAGGATCTGGATTGTATAGCGCCGGCATTTTCCATTGGTGATAGCCGGACCTTTGACGAGGATCCCAGGTTCGGTATGGTCGTTCTGTCAGAGATAGCAAGCCGGGCGCTGTCGCCAGCTGTTAATGATCCGGGTACGGCAATAGATATTATCGGATCGTTCGTGCGACTGTTTGCGCACTGGCAACAGCCTTGCGGGGAAGCTGACCAGCGTAAGGTTGTCTATGACCGGATTGCGGTGCCCGAGTTATCCTTAAGTGACATGTATGTGGATGCCTTCCAGGCAATCGCTCGAGATGGGGCGGGTACAGTCGAAGTTGCCATTCGCTTGCAGAAAGCTTTCGAATCCCTGGCAGCCATCGGGGATGCCAGCACACGTGAAGTCGTCGAACACCACGCGCGTCAAGCCCTTGCAAGGGCTGAGAAAGCCCTGGATTTTGAGGCCGACCGGGAGGCGGTGCGAAGGGTGGCTTACTATATATAGTTTTCGATACGCCAAACGGTGGCAGTACTGGCCGGGCCGGAAGACGGCAACGCGGCTGATTGCCTGACCGAAGGCGAGATGGGCAAGTTCCCGATGGGCACCACGGTGGCTGAAATCCTTTCAAACCCTTCTGATTACTACATCAACGTGCATAACGTTGATTACCCCGGAGGTGCCATCCGCGGTCAGCTGGCTTACCAGGGCGGCGACTGAGCAAACCTGACCTGACGCTGAAACAAGCCGGCCTGCACATGCAGGCCGGTTTTTTTTTACGGGCACTTACGCAAGGGGTTTAATTAATCACCTCACAAAGAACTAAATGCCGGAGCCCTTTTTAGAAAAAATTGCGCCGCCGAAGCGGCGCCAGCGCAGCCAGGCTGGGGGGGATTAGTCGGCTGCAAGAAAGTCGGGTGAGCTGATTCGGCTGTGCATGCGGTGGAGGTTCTGCTGTGCGACGCGCGAGTGAGTCTTGAGGTGGGTCGCTGCCAGCAGGTCATACAGAGCACCAAAGTGATCGCCGCTGAGCGCGCGCAGCACACCGCGGTTGGACAGCGCAATCGCCTGCTCATGCGACGGTCCACGCTTGCTTTTCTCAACTGCCGTGTCGCAGGCAGCCTCGGCTTTCTCAATCTCGCGAGCCTGTACATAGGCCACGCAAAGATTGTTGTTCACTTCAAATGCCTCTGCCCTGCGGGGCAGCCGCTTGCTCAGCTCGCGAATTGCCTCTTCATGCTTGCCCGCCAGCAAGCTGGCGCCGGAAGCCCGGTCAATGACCGCCATCATGGTGAACGCGCCCTGGGCCGGTTCCGCCACTGCGATTCCGCCAAGCAAGGCGAGGCTCACGCCAAGGCTCACTTTCAGGCCCAAAATTTTGCTGTTGGCCGAATTGCACCAGGTCATTGCTATCGACTCCCGTATTGAGAAAAACTCAGGCCTGCAAATTTAGAGACGCAAGTGCCGGCGGACAAACGAAAAAAACTGGCCGGGCAGTTGAGAAGAATTCACTCGGGAGGGATGGAAAAAATGGGGTCGGGAAATAGGGGTCGGAGTGCAATTGCAGCCTTTAAGCCGTCTCAAGCGCAGGGCCACACAAGCCTGGATTTTTATTCCGGGCGCAGGAGCTTTACTCCTCAGGAATGACAAGATGACTTGAAAACTTGCTGTCCCGGTTCTTTTCAGAGAGGCCCACTCATCGGCCAAATAACGCGCTCTGACCCTTTTCGAAAGGGCGCCGTTTCAGTCAGCTGCCGCAATCTTTTTGCTATCCAGCTTCTTGCGCTCTTCCTGCGCTCGCCGAATTGCCTCGTTTTCCAGCGCAATAAATTCGCTGTTGTTGCGATAAGGATCGAACGGGGCTTCATAAAACCCACTGGCAGAAAGCCAGCCGCGCTCAGTAGCGCGCCGCAAGGCATCGTACAGGGCAGCTTCGTCCCCGATTATCGCAGCGTACTCGGCACAAAAAAACCAAAACAAAGCATTATCTGCATCGTTGCTCGCGATCTCATTCCGTAATTGCCGGATCTCGGTAAGCAGCGCTTCTGCATCTTCCCCGCGTCCGACCTGTTGCAGCGCGTAAGCAACCTCGGTTAAGTGCAGATTGCCGATTAACTGGCGGTTTCTCGGCAGACCCTGCAGCATCCCGCCTTCGGGTTGATAACGGTCTTCCAGAAAATCGATGAGGTCCTGCGGGCGCTTCTGAATCTGAAACCAGCTGGCAATGTTGCCAATATCGACGTCCTGCATTTTGGTGTTTGGCAATGCTTCGAAAAGCGCGACGGCCTCTTCGTGCTGGCCTGATAGCTCCAGTGCCAGGACGCGTTGGGAAGGCAGCGCGCTCTGGCCGGCGGTGACGTAGTCACCGATCCTGAGCAATGCAAATCCATACCAGGCACGTATGAGCCCGGCGCCGGGTGCGGCTGCCGTCGCTGCACCGAATAACTCCGCAGCGCTGGCGAGATTGCCGAGCGCCAGTTCTAGTCCGCCACGTGCCACCAGCACACCCGGGCTGTCACCTGTAAAGCGTGCGACTCGATGTATCAGGGCTTCGGCTTCGTCAAAGCGTGCAGCATGCAGATACCGATACACCAGGTTGACGAACACCGGAAGATTCAATGGATCGCGTTCAATAAGGCTCTCGGCCAGTTCGGTTGATTCTTTCTGCATGCCCAGAACGCTCAGCTCGTTGGCCAGCCAAAGCTGCGCGTTTGTCAAATTGGGATTGATTCTGAGCGCCTCACGCAATGCTTCGATTGCCTTGTCGCCGTCCTTTTCCTTCATCGAATACCACAGGCCGAGGGCCGCATGCGCTTCCGCGAGATTCGCATCAAGCGCGAGCGCCTTGTCGATTAACGGGCGACTGCTGGCAAGCGCTTCGTTGGTCGGTATATCGCCATAAGAGCCGACATAGTCAGACAAAAGCAGGATGGCCGTGGCCTGCTGCGCGTAGGCAGGCGCGTAAGCCGGATCGATTTCAATGGCTCGATCAAGCAGCTCCGATGCCTTCGTCATCAAATCCTTATCGCGGGTATGAATCCATTGCCGTGCGCGCAGGTAGTTGTTGTAGACGGCCGGATCAGTCCTGGTGGCCGTATCAGGGGCCTCTTCGCCCATGATGACAGAGCGCAGCGCGGCGGCAATCTGCTGCGCGATATCGTCCTGCACCACAAAGATATCAGTAAGCTCCCGATCATAGTTTTCCGAAAACACGTGATAACCATCAGAAGCCTTAACAAGCTGCGCGGTAACTCTGATGCGGTTTCCGAACTTGCGAACCGACCCTTCCAATATGTGTGCAACTTCCAGGATTTCGCCGATTTCCCGTAAATCACGATTCTGATCACGAAAAGCGAAAGACGACGTGCGCCCGGCAACTTTGAGGTCCGGCATTTTTGCAAGCGTGTTCAGCAGCTCTTCCGAAATGCCATCGGCGAAATAACCCTGGTCGCCCTCGGGCGACAGATCTTCGAAAGCCAGGACGGCGATGGATTTTTCAGAGACAGCCGGTTCCGGCGATACGGCGGCCATCGTGTCGGGAGCTTCACGCGGCGAAGACGCCGGAACAAACCGGTCGACGGCGATCAGCACAATGACGAGAACCAGCAGCGCTATGGTTATGCGGTCGAGTTTCTTTGCCGTTTCATGCGTGATCGAAGAGGAGCGATCTACCTGGGTTTCCCGCCTTATGCCGTCGGGCGTCAACTCGAATGCCCAGGAGAAGGCCACCACCAGGGGAAAGGCAAGCGTGCAGATCAGAAGCAGAACCTTCATGACCCAGTCGGGCGCGCCAATGTTATCGAACACCAGGTCAGCGACCTGCAACAAGACCCAGGCACCAACGATGTAGGCCGCCGCGACGCGGATGACATTCCGTCGTTTCAGTTCTTCAAATAGCTTTTCCATGGGTTCATCTTGTTATTTGTCTGGTGAATTATACTCAATACTTATGATTGAGTTTTCGTCAAGGACGACGGGGCGCAGTCTTGGCAGGTGCACGACTTCCTGGCGGCGCATGTCGTTGCGATGAATGCTTAGCAGGCGAAAAGGTGTCTGACCCCTTTTTCATTCACTCCAGATACTGGTTGCCTGCGCCGGAGAAAAACCTGCCCAGCGCCTCGCCCATCTCCTTGCAGGATTTTGTTTCCACATCGGGAGACCAGCCGACCGGTATCAGCGGAATGACGGTGATCACCGGCAGGACCCAGAACGCTTCCTCACTCAGGTCCGCACTGAGTTCCCCAGTGAGTCTTCCCGTGCGGGCGGAAAAAACCCGGGTCTTGATTGCGGCAGTGTTGGTCCACTGCTGACCAAACCCCCAGACAACGGTGGGGGGGATGATAATGGGCCCCGCCATCACGCCTGGCTCGGCAGCGACGACTTCGGCCACGAACTGCTTGTCGCTGCGGCTTTTCTCAACGCCTATGCTGACAAGATAATCAAGCTCGATACCGATCTCGGCAGGCGCCAGCCGCTCAGCGCTGACGGGTT
>JBFIQI010000126.1:0-6714 GCA_041609715.1 Gammaproteobacteria bacterium | reverse complement strand
GCTACCTGGCCAAATTTTTCACTTACAAAAATTTTCTAACTTTTCACCTGACTGAAAATCGGATTTTCGGCCCACTGTCTACCTTGTCGCTACGCGACCCCGCTACCTGGCCAAATTTTTCACTTACAAAAATTTTCTAACTTTTCACCTGACTGAAAATCGGATTTTCGGCCCACTGTCTACCTTGTCGCTACGCGACCCCGCTACCTGGCCCCAATGCGGTCTTTGGGTTCCGCCCCGCGTTGGGCGGTCATCAGCGAGCGGCGTATTAAAACCAAGCCGGTGTTGCTAGTCAAGCAAGTGGCGCATATTCGAGAGGCGGATAAATGACCGGTTTATCAGGGTTTTTCACCAAAATGCCCGCCTCTGGCCGGGCGTGAAATCGTGCCAGGCTGGGCGATCTAGTAGAATCGTGGTTAACCCCCAAAAAAACTCACAACGCGGTCAGCACCAGATTTGTGTGCGCCGCGAAGGATGATTTTGCCCGCATGTCCGCCCAAACAGGCAAGCCGAACCTTGAAGCAGAGAGCTCCCTGGCCGGGCGTTATGCCCGGGTACGCGCAGCCACCGAGGCGCTGACCGCGACCCTGGAGCCGGAAGACTGCGTGATTCAGACCATGGCAGATGTCAGCCCCACGCGCTGGCACCTGGCCCATGTCACGTGGTTTTTCGAGCACTTCATCCTCGGCAACCACCTGCCGGGATACCAGGTTTTCAATCAGCAGTATTCTTATCTGTTCAACTCGTACTATTACACGGTGGGCGAAATGCACCTGCGGCCGCAGCGTGGGTTTCTCTCGCGCCCGACGGTGGCCGAAGTCATGGCTTACCGCCAGCATGTCGACGCTCATATGCAGACCTTGCTGGATGGCGGCGTTTCCGACGAGCTGGCCTTCCTGGTTACGCTCGGCATCAATCACGAGCAGCAACACCAGGAGCTGATACTCACCGATATCAAGCATGTCTTTTCGCACAATCCCCTGAAACCCGCATTACGGGATCCCGTCAGCCAGCCACAGACGCGTGTGGGCAAGATGGAGTTTGTGTCACACCCGGAGGGTATTATCGAAATTGGTTTCGCCGGCGACGACTTTTGTTTCGACAATGAGACGCCGCGGCATCGCACCTATCTGCAAGCGCACGCGCTCGCGAACCGTCTCGTTACCAACAGCGAATTTCGTGACTTCATCGATGATGACGGCTACCGTCGCGCCGAACTGTGGCTGTCCGACGGCTGGGCCGTAGTCAACCAGGAAAAATGGCAGCGGCCACTTTACTGGAGCGAAGACCAGCAGAGTTATTTCACGCTGACAGGGCAGCGCGATATCGACCCGGATTCGCCGGTCTGCCATGTCAGCCTGTACGAAGCGGACGCGTTTGCCCGCTGGGCCAATGCCCGCCTGCCGAGCGAGGCCGAGTGGGAAACCCTGGCGGCGACGGCTGAAATAGATGGCAACTTCGTGGAGTCCGGCCAGCTGCATCCGGTGGCCGGTGTCAGCCAGGCGTCGGGGGCGAGCCAGCTCTTTGGCGATGTCTGGGAATGGACCCAGAGCGCCTATGCGCCCTACCCGGGATACAAGCCGCTGGCCGGCTCGCTGGGTGAGTACAACGGCAAGTTCATGTGCAATCAGGTGGTGTTGCGGGGCGGATCCTGCGCGACTCCGCAATCGCATATCCGGCCCACCTACCGAAACTTCTTTTACCCACATGCTCGCTGGCAATTTTCCGGTATTCGCCTTGCCGCGGATCGCACATGACTGACGACGCGAGCCTGCGCCTCACCCAGGTAAAACCCGCTGATGCCACCATGGCGTCAGAAATACTTTCGGGCCTGCGCGCCGACCCCAAGGTTCTGTCTCCAAAATACTTCTACGACGAGCGCGGCTCGCAGCTTTTCGAACAGATTACCGAACTTCCGGAGTACTACCCGACGCGCACCGAACTGCGAATCATGCGCACCCATATTGATGAGATAGTCGAGCTGACAGGCCCACGGGCTTCGCTCATTGAATTCGGCAGTGGCAGCAGCATGAAAACGCGCATCCTGCTGGACGAGCTGCGTGAACTGGCGGCCTACGTGCCGGTGGATATCTCCCGCGAATTCCTGCTGGAGGTGGTGGCCGGGCTGCAGCAGGATTACACCCATATTGAAATGCTGCCGGTTTTCGCGGACTTCACCAAGCCC
Source organism: Gammaproteobacteria bacterium (assembly GCA_041609715.1). Lineage (GTDB taxonomy): Bacteria > Pseudomonadota > Gammaproteobacteria > Steroidobacterales > JABDLF01 > JABDLF01. Next base: position 4,529 of record JBFIQI010000126.1, on the reverse strand, counting down.
TTCGAGCTGCCCTCGCCCCGGGTGATGCCGGAAAAGAATCTGGTCTATTTTCCCGGCTCAACCATCGGTAATTTCGCGCCGCCAATGGCTTTGAGTCTGTTACGGGTCATGGCATCGGCCGCCAAGACCGGTGGCGGTCTGCTCATAGGCGTGGACCTGAAGAAAGACCCGGCAATTCTCGAAGCCGCCTACAACGACTCGGCCGGCGTCACCGCGAAATTCAATCTGAACATGCTCAAGCGACTCAACCGGGAGCTGTCGGCGAATTTCGAGCTTGACCAGTTTCAGCACAAGGCAATTTATAACGCCGCAGAAGGTCGAATCGAAATGCACCTGGTGAGTAATCGGGAACAGTCAGTGCAGATTGCAGGTGAGTGCTTCGATTTCGCTGCTGGTGAGAGCATTCGCACCGAGTGCTCCTACAAATTCACGCTGGAGGAATTCGACCAACTGGCCACTCAGGCGGGCTTTGCCAGGCGCCGCTACTGGACCGACCCGCGAGCGCTGTTCAGCGTGCAGTACTTCGATTGCGTGCGGCCCTGAAACGCCTATTCCGGCGCCACATATCCCTGGGGCTTGTCTGAGCCTTCGCCAAAGAAAAACTTTTCCATTTCCTGTTCCAGGAATTTCCGGGCCTTGGGCTCTATCGGGGTGAGTCGATACTCGTTGATCAACATGGTCTGGTGTGACACCCAGCGCTGCCAAGCTTCCTTGGAAACGTTGTCGTAGATTCGCTGCCCCAGCTCCCCGGGATAAGGTGCATAGTCCAGGCCCTCGGCCTCCTGCTCCAGCATCACACAATTAACGGTTCGCGCCATTTGACCTGTCCATGATGTTCATTACTACAATGTGCCCAATTGCTTATTCTACGACACCACACCGGTGGTCTTCACGACCTTATCACTGCCTGCCGGCTCACCAGCTGCCAGTTGGCGCAACAGCGTCGCAACCGGCGCGGCCAGTCCTAACTCCGGTAATCGTGCCGGCCAGACCCAGCGACCGCTCGTCGAGTCCGCGACCCCACATTCGCTGCCAGCCAGTCGAACGCTGACCGGCTTGATAGCCAACCGGTAGTGGGTAAAGCCGTGCTCAATGTCGGGCCAGATTTGCATGTCGAAGGCCGACATTTTCGCGGTTTCCAGGTACTCGCCCAGCTCTGCCAGGCCGGCAAACTCCGGCAAGCTCCACAACCCGCCCCAGATGCCGGCAGCAGCTCGCTGTTGCAAGTAAACCTTGCCATCTTGATCCTGCAGCATGGCCATGACCGTTTGCCTGCGGGGTCGTTCTTTGCGGGGTTTGGGCGTCGGTAACAGGTGCTGAATCTGCCGCTGGTGTGCCTGGCAGTTGGTGCTGACGGGACAGTCGTCACAGCGCGGGTGCCTGCGGGTACACGTGGTGGCGCCCAGGTCCATGATGGCCTGGGTATAAGCCGCCACGTCGGTAGCAGGGGTGTGGGCCTCCGCCAGCGTCCAGAGCGCTTTGCTCACGGCGCTATTGCCGGGCCAGCCCTCGATAGCATGAAAACGACTCAACACCCGCTTGACGTTGCCGTCCAGGATGGCGTGGCGCTCGCCCATGGACAGCGCCAGGATGGCGCCAGCTGTCGAACGGCCAATGCCCGGCAAAGCCATGAGCGTCTCGAGGTCTGCAGGAAAACGGCCCTCATGCGCCTGGCAGATAATCCTGGCGGCGCGGTGGGCGTTGCGCGCCCTGGCGTAATAACCCAATCCCGACCACAGGTGCATAACTTCGTCTTCGCTGGCAGCGGCCAGCAGCCGGACATCCGGGAAGCGCGCCATCCAGCGTTCAAAGTAGGGTTTCACCGTCTGTACCTGGGTCTGTTGCAGCATGATTTCGGAAATCCAGACCCGGTAAGGGGTGGGCGCTGTCTGCCACGGCAAGTCGTGGCGCCCGGACTTCCGATACCACGTCAGCAAAGCCCGGGCAAAGTCGTCGCCGGTGTCGGTGTTCTGGTCAGGGTTACCGGTCATCAGTGGCTGCGCTTTCGGACTCGGTGGATGTTGCTTGTGGTTTGCGTCCATAGAGTGCGTGCCACGCATAGTACTCGATACGCTGCAAAGCCTGATGGGCACCCTTTTGCAACCAGCGTGCCAAAAGATAGTTGCCGATCACCGGCGGCACCCAGAAATTGATTTCGGTTTCCACATAGTAATCCAGGCGGGTACCCCGACCCTCTGCCTGCAGCCGCCAGGTGCTGTGGCTATGTGCGACATCACTGAGTTCGGGAATCACCGTGGTTTCGATCAGGCGGTAAGGCGTGGACTTCAGATACTCCGTTTTCTCAACGCTGCGGCAAAACAGCGCCAGGCAACCCTTGTTGAGAGTGTAAACGCGGCGCTCACCGTCGGCGTCCGGCTCGAGTTCGGCACTTCTGACCACCAGGCTGGAAATCCGGTGCAGGCCCTGGTAATCGGTCAGCACGGCATAAACACCACCCGGCGGTACATCGATGTAAGCCTGAGACTGCACCGTGTAGCGGCCGCCCTCGCGGGCGAACTCGAAGTTGAGCAGTTCGGCCGCCGGCGCGGTCAGCGGCAGCAGCCAGAGCAGGGCAGCGATAGACCTAGCCGCCGCCTCCGCCACCCTCATCCTTCGGCTCTTCTTGTTTGTCATCACGGCTGCCACCAAACAGGCCCCGCAGCTTGCCTTTGACCTTGTTTTCGAGTTCCTGCTTCAGCGCTGCTTCGGTATCGGCCTGCTCGGCCGGCACCGCCTCCGCGGGCTCACCGGCTGCTGCCGCCGGTGATTCGCCGAAAATCTTGCCCAGCACTTTTTTCTTGACCGACTCTTCGGCCTTGGCCCGCGCCCAGGCGCCGATGTCCGGCGCCACGCTGGGCGCCAGCAAATCGCCGCTGATGCGCACCGGAATGCGTGCGCCCACCAGGTCCGCCAGCGACTCCTCGGCGACAACCTCGGGCTGCTTGAGGACCAGCGCGGTCAGGCTGTAATCAATGGTGGACCTGGCAAGATCAATGGCACCTCGTCCGCTCAATTTCACGAAGGGCAACTGGGCTGTGAAGTCGTCGTTACGCAGCACCCCATCCCGCACCACCGCGGTACCCCGCATGTCACTGTAACGGGTCCGCGCCGGATCGCTGGGGCTTGGGGGCGTACCCTTGCCGAACAGGGCCTTGGCGCGACGAATCTCGTACCACAAATCCACGCCCTCCACGAATCCGTCGGTGAATGCGAAGGCGAGATCGCCACTCAAAGATTCGCGGATCGCGGCCATGGTTGGGCCGGATCCGTCGAGACGCAGCGTCACATCAGCGGTACCCGACAGCCGGCGGGCATCGAACAGGTCCCCCGCCAGAGCACCGGCCTGCACACCAGTGACTTTTTCATTCATGGCAATGTTCAGCGCCTTGCCCCGGGCAGCCAGGCGCACGTCGCCCCGGTACTCCCCGCCATAGAGCTGGGCCTGGGAGGGGTTTACCCGGAGTTCGCCGTTACGCGCCTTGACTGTGGCCACCACATTGGTGGACTGAATCCCCGCCACCTTGAGGCTGCCGATGCGCAGCGTGCCATTGGCGTCCAGGGATCTCAGCAACTCAACGGGCAATTCGCCTTCGGCTGCCACGCCCTCATCGCCAGCGCCTGCTTTGGCCGGTGGCGGGAGGTAGCGATCAGCGTCCAGGGTGTCGATGCTCAGATCGAAGCTCATGCGCCGCCGCGTAAAATCCACCATTGCAAAACGACCCGTCATGGCGCTGTCGTCCACGCGGGCATCCAGCCCGTCCAGAGCCAGCCGGTCCGATCCCGCCTCCAGGTTCGCCTTGAGAGTCACAGCCCGCAGCACCGAACGATCTGCCGTGTCGGGCACTTCCACGGCCAACTTCCCGAGCAAGTCCCGGAGCGAAAATTTTTCCACTACCAGCGGACCGCGAAACACGGGTGTCGCGAATATATCCTGACCCTGCAAGCTGGTTCTCGCGGTCAGATTATGAACCCGCACCACCAGTTCCTTAAGATCCAGCCGGCCAGCCTCGCTGTCCAGTGCCAGCTCGCCGATATCCAGGGTCATGGGCACGGCCTGCTCACCCACCGCGCTGCCGCTTAGATTCAGTCGCGCGCTGGCGCGTTCCGAGCGTACGATGCCCGCATCAAGATCGGTGGCCAACCGGGCGCTGGCCTCGGTGCGCACCGCCAGTGTGTCGTCCACGGCGGCATCAAAAACCAGGTCCACATCGAAGGGCTCACCGGGAGTCAGGGGCCCCGCGGACAGACTCGCGTCACTCAGGCGATAATCGCTGCCGCTGGCCAGGCTTCGATAGCGAATGTCGGCATTGTTTATCTGGATGTTGGCGATGCCGCGCGCTTGAAATCCGCCTTCTGCCGCTTCTGCTGCCTGCGCCTGCTCCCCGGGCATGAAATCATCCCAGTTGGTCTGGCCCGCCCGATTCTCCACCAGATCGAGTGTCAGTCCGCTCACCACCAGGGTGCCCACCTCGATCTGCTTGCGAAACAGCGGCAGCAGGCGTACCCGGGCCTCGGCACCGGTTACCGAG
>JBFIQI010000125.1:0-6748 GCA_041609715.1 Gammaproteobacteria bacterium | reverse complement strand
GGACGCGTGGGGCATCAAGATCGCCAACGTAGAGATCAAGCATATCGATCTCAATGAAAGCATGATTCGGGCCATTGCTGCCCAGGCCGAGGCTGAGCGGGCGCGGCGTGCGAAAGTAATTCACGCCGAGGGCGAACAGCAGGCGTCGGAACGACTGGTGGCGGCAGCGGAAAAACTGTCAACCCAGCCGCAGGCCATTCAGTTACGCTATCTGCAAACGCTGACCGAAGTGGCCGGGGAACAAAGCTCGACCATTGTGTTCCCGCTGCCCATGGACCTGCTGGAGCCACTGCTGGCCAAGAAATCGCCTGGCAACAAAGATAGTTAGGCTGCGTAAGCCAGCGAGAAGGCGCCGGGACCGACGTTGATTCCGGAGGTGGCACTCATTACGGCCAGCAAAAGTTCCACGCCCTGCCCTTCTGCAAAAGCGGCGAAAGACCTGTAGGCCTGCAGCTGGTTGATGTCGGCGGGTTCGCCCGCATAGCTCATTGCCACAACGGGCTTTCTAAGTCCCAGGCTGATGGCATCGCGAGCGATATCGAATAGCCTGTTCAGGGCGTTCTCGAATCCTTGGGAGCGTGCAACGATTTTCGACTCGCCCCGTTGCATCCTGACGATGGGTTTCAGGTCAAACATGCGCGCACATGCGTAGCCAAGCGGGCCCAGCGACTTTTCACCCTTTTCCCGTGCCCGGAACCTGAGGAAATAGGGATCCTCGGGCAGCAGGTAGGTTACGACCCGTTCGCCGAGATCTTCCAGGGACTGGCGCATAGCCTCCAGCTTGAAATCCTCCTCATCCATCAGCTGCACGGCCTCGTGGGCAACGATGGCTTCGCCTGCATACAGGCTCTTGCTGTCTACGACACGCAAGGCAAAGCTCCCCGGCAGTCCCGCCGCCTGGCGCCTGTGGCGCTGCAGTTTCAGCAAGGCGTAAGAGGCCTGGGTTGCGTTCTGGAACAGCCGACTGCGCGTCGCGGAACAGGCGATTACGACAACTTTGCTGTAATTCAGCACCAGGCGATCCAGAAACAATTCACTGATGGCTTCGACGCCCAGTGCCCGGGTTTTGAAGGTGGTGTTCTTCTCGCTGAGGTAAGTTCGATAAAAAGCCTTGGTGGCCTCCGGGTCCCTGATGTCCTCAAAGACCTGATCGCCAAAATGCAGGCTGACCGGCAAAATCTCGATACCGTAGCGATCCACAAATGCGCGTGGCAAATCGCAAACGGAATCGATGACTATGCCGGTATTCACCTTGAGCTTCCCTGGCGTTTTTTCTGGCAGACCCCCAGACTTTACTCAAAGCCCGATGGTGTGGCCAGCTTCAGCCAGTGGCCTGGCGATTTCAGACCTCCAGAAACGATCGAGTCGCAGCACCGAAACTTTGCGGATGGTGCCCAGCTTCTGAGCAAACAGGGATACCCGCAGTTCCTCAAGGAGCCAGCGGTATTCGCGGCAGGACGGTCGTATCGACCACTCCGGCGCCATTCGCCGCAACTCGTCCCAACGCGCCTGCAACGGTGCCAGCTGCCCCTGCAATGACTGGTCAGCGGCGATTTCCCGGGGCAGTCTGGCCAAGCGCAACTCCAGGGCCTCCAGGTACACCGGGAAGCGCGTCAGCCACGCCGCTTCGGTGCCAGCTACAAAATCCGGCCCCAGCAACTGCTCGAGCTGATTGCAGGCGTCCGCCGGTGGTTTGGCACCCGGTGTCTTCTCGAGCCGCGCCATCTCGGTCTGCACTGCGATTTCCCGTTCGAGGATTTGCTCGACGCAGCCGAGCAGTTCCTCAGCGGACGGCACCAGAGTCTCACGAAAGCGCCCCAGGCGGGCGGAGAATGCCGCCTCCGAGCGCGGTATATCCGGCCGGCAGATTGCCGCTGACGCAAGGTGAAAAAAAATCTGCCTGACCAGTTCGGGTTCATCTCCATGGCGTCTCCATCCCAGCAAACGGCTGCGGCGCCCACGAACACTGCGCTGGATCAGCTGTACTTGCTGCCGCAGGGCCAGCCACGCCAGGCGCGCCACGCCCTGCTCGGACAGACTGTTTGCCTGCTCGGGGGTGTCGCAAAACACCATACTCACTGAATCACCCGCATCTTCCAGGGCCGGAAATATCGTCAATGAACGACCTTCACGCTGCTCATGAATTTCCCGGGCCAGCCTGCCAAAATCCCAGGTTTTGATGTTCTCCCGACCCCGGTGTCCCGTGGCTTGCGCCGTGGCGCTGCTCTGCGCCTGCTTCCCGAGCTCCGCTTTGAGCTCACTCAGACTGCGCCCGGTACCGCATACCGCGCCACCGGTGTCGACAATTTCGAAGTTCATGCGCAGATGCTCAGGCAGGCTGACTTCTTCCAGGTCCGCGGGCGTGATTTCCGCTCCACTCATGTTACCGAGCTTGTTGGCCATCCAGACGCTAAGTCGGGGTTTATCATCCGGCAGATCCTGAAACAACGCCTCGGTGTAGTCCGGAACGGGTACAAACTGTTTGCGTAGCCTTTTCGGCAACCCCTTCAACATGGCCTGGATTTTTTCCTTAATCAGGCCTGGCACCAGGTAGTCGAAGACATGCTCGGGAAGTTGATTGAGCAGCGGCAACGGGACCATCGCGGTGACGCCATCGCGTTCACCGTCGCGATCAAACTCGTATACAAGCTCGATCTCGTTGGCGCCCACCCGCAACTGACCCGGAAATTGCTCCAGCGATTCTGGCTGCTCCTGCATGAGCGTCTGTCTGTCGAAATGCAGCTGGTTCCGGGTGACGCCGGGCGCGTTTTTTAACCATCGCAATAAGCCTGGCCGGTCGATTACTTCAGCAGGAATAATGCTGGCATACAGATCCGCAAGCGTCCCGCGGTCTATCAGCACATCGGTGCGCCGCAGACGTGCTTCGATATCCCGGATTTCGGCTTTGGTCCTGGCATTCGCAGTAAGAAACTCCACTTCTGCGCCCAGCTTCTCATCCACCAGCGCCGATAAAATAAAAATCTTGCGGGCGGCATACGGATCTATTCGCCCGAAGTCCGTGCGCCGCGCCGTTATCAGGGGTAATCCGTACAGTGTCACGGTCTCCCTGGCCATGACCCGTCCGGCTTTCGCATCCCAGCGCGGCTCATGGTAATCACGCTTGACCAGGTGCCCGGCGCTGGCTTCAATCCAGGCGGGCTTCACGCGCGCGTTGATATGGGCGAACAATCTCGAGGTTTCGATCAAATGCGCTGCCATGACCCACTGTGCCTTGCTGGATTTGAGCGCCGAGCCCGGGAAGATAAAAAATGTGCGCCCGCGGGTCCCACGATATGCACCGTCTTCGTCACGGCAGCCTATATGTCCCAGCAGTCCGGGCAGGATGGCGCGATGCAGGGATTCATAATCGGGTGAGGGCCGCAGCGCCCGTTCGCCGGCTTGGCGGGTCAGTGCGTGTAACTGGTGTACCAGATCCTGCCATTCCCGCATGCGCGGGTAAGACAGAAAGTTCTCCCGGCACCAGTTACGCAAGGCGCTGCGGGAACCGGAAGCCTGCTGGTCGCGCCAGGCTACCCACAAGTTAAGCAGGGTTCTGAAGTCAGACTCTTTCTCGGCAAAGACGGCATGCCTTTGATCGGCATTCTGGCGATTCTCCGCGGATCGCTGCCGCGGATCCGGGATACTCAATGCAGCAGCCACCACTCGCAATTCGGGCAATGAGTCTGTCTCCCTGGCTGCAATCAGCATGCGCGCAATCCGGGGATCAACCGGCAAGCGGGCCATCTCGCGACCGGTCTTCGTCACCCGACCCTGCAGGTCAATTGCCTGCAGTTCCTGCAGCAGTCGATAACCGTCCCGTACGAATCGCGAGTCGGGCTTGTCCACGAAGGGGAATTCTTCAACTTCGCCCAGCCGCAGGCTGGACATCTCCAGTATGACGCTGGCCAGGTTGGTGCGCATGATTTCCGGGGGCGTGTGCTCCCCGCGCGCGAGATAGTCTTCTTCCGAGAAAAGTCGAATGCACAGCCCGTTTGCCATTCGCCCACAGCGTCCGGCCCGTTGTCGCGCGCTGGCCTTCGAGATTTTTTCAACCGGCAGTTGTTGCACCTTGTTGCGCACGCTGTAACGACTGATGCGCGCCAGCCCTGAATCTATGACGAAACGCACGCCTGGTACGGTCAGTGACGTTTCCGCGATATTGGTTGCAAGAATGCAGCGCCGGCGTCTACGTCCACCGAACACCCGGTCCTGGTCATGGGCACTCAGGCGGCCGAACAGCGGTAACACCTCCAGGCCCTCGGAAAACCGGCGCCTGAGCTGATCGCGGCACTCACCGATCTCACGTTCTCCCGGTAAAAACACCAGGATGTCGCCATCACCGCGCCGCACATGCTTGTGCAAAATCTCGTCGACCGCGTCGCTGACGAGATCACTGAGATCCGCATCCTCAGAATCTGCCGACAGGTATTCCAGCTCAATGGGATAAGTGCGTCCCGAAATTTCCAGAACCGGTGCATTGCCAAAATGCCTGGAGAACTTGTCGGTTTCCAGCGTGGCCGAGGTGATCACCAGCTTGAGTTCGCGCCTTTTTCGCAGCAGTTTGTGCAGATAGCCAAGCAGAAAATCGATATTGAGGCTGCGCTCGTGGGCCTCGTCGATAATCAGGGTATCGTAGCTCTCCAGGTAACGATCATGGCGCAGTTCTGCAAGCAGGATGCCATCAGTCATTACCTTGATCCGACTGTTCTCGCTGAACTGCCGGTCAAAGCGCGTCTGGTAGCCAACCACGTCTCCGACTTCAGTGTTGAGCTCTGCAGCCACGCGGCGCGCCACCGAGCGCGCGGCAATTCGCCGCGGCTGGGTATGACCGATTTGCCCGAAAATACCCCGCCCGAGTTCCAGGCAAAACTTTGGCAACTGGGTGGTCTTGCCGGAGCCCGTTTCTCCACACAACACGATGACCTGGTGCTTTTCCAGCGCCGCCAGGACCCTGCCCCGCTCGCGGGCAACGGGTAACTCATCGTCGTATGCCAGCCGGAAATCTGCGTTGCTCCGCGCGCCGGCGACGGCGCGAGAACCGGCAATTCTCTCTGCAATAACCTCTGGCAACTTGGGGCTGCCCGCGCGCACTGCTTCCCGTAATTGCCGGCGCAGAACACGCCGGTCCCTCAGCAGGCAATGCGAGGTGGCGCGCTCCAGGCGCTCTCTATCTCGTTTCGAAAAGCTCGAGCCGCCCATACACCTGCCTTGGGAATGGCTGTGTGCCTGCTGATGGAATGACCGGTGGTGAAACCGGGCAGGCTGAGATGCTACCGTGCCGGCAAGCGCAGGGCTACGCGCGCGCCGCCCAGCGCCGAGCGGTCAATGGCGATGGAGCCCCCCAGGAGCTTGACCGTTTCCCTGACGACGGCGAGACCGATTCCGTGACCTTCCACCTGTTCGTCAGCCCGACCGCCCCGTGACATCACCAGATCTCGCCAGGCATCGGGAATGCCCGGCCCGTCATCTTCGACGATCAGATCCATGGCGTGGCCATGGGCCAGGGGCTGGTCGGCAGGTCCGGACTTGATGCGGATCTTAGAGTCCGCCCACTTGTAGGCATTGTCCAGCAAATTGCCAAGAATTTCCAGGAAATCACCGCGATCTCCCAGAAACTTGAGATTATCTTCCAGCTCCAGGATCACCTCGAGACCAGGCTTGTCGTGCACCTTGCCCAGGGCCGTCAGCAGTTCTTCCAACACCGCCCGCACGTCCACAGCGTGGATCGAGAGGCTCCCCCGGGTGGCCGTGGCGCGCTTGAGTTGATAGTCGACAATCTGCTGTATCCTCGAAACCTGCTCGTCGATGATCCTGCCTTCGCTACCCTGGGCTTCCAGGTTGGTCACCGAGTTGCGGATCACCGCCAGCGGTGTCTTGATGCTATGGGCAAGATTGCCAAGGGTGTCCCGGTAGCGGGCGACCCGGGCCCGCTCCGTGTCCAGCAAGATATTGGTATGCCGGGTCAGGCCGCTCAGCTCCCGCGGGTAGTCGGCGGACAATGAGGCCAGTTCGCCCTGCTCGATCGCGCGCACTTCGTTCTCGGCCCGCCGCAACGGGGCCAGTACCCAGCCCAGCAACACCGCCTGAGCAGTCAGCAGCAGCACCATCAGGCCCGCGAACCAGCCGAACAGCTGGCGCCGGAAGCTGTTGACCTGGGCGTTGAAGGCGCTGATGGATTCTGCCACATTGACGATCAGCGGCAGATTCTCGGATCCTGAAAGCTGCCACTCTATGCCCAGGCTGAGGGCGAAAATTTCGCTGCCGTCGGCTGCCCGCATGCGTCGGAATATGCGCTCGCCGGTGGGAACCTGCTGCGGGAAATCGATGCCTGTGCCCACCAGTGAGCCCGATCGCCAGATCGGGTCCCCACCCTGTCGCGTGAGGCTGCCAAACAGGCCGGAGCCCGGGTTTTCAAATTGCGACTCCGGCAGTGGCTGGGGCAGTGCCAGCCGGCTGCCGTTCTCGGGCTCCGCAAACGACAGCAGCGCAATCGCGTGCACGTCCAGACGCTCGCGCACGGCTTCTTCGGCAGCGCTGCGAAAACTCAGGTCCAGTACATATACCGTGATACCGAAGAAGATCAGCAGTAACAGGCAGACGGCCATCAGCAGGCGTGCGCTCAGCGACTGCATCATCCGGCGCTGCGTTCCAATGCCAGTCGGTAGCCGCGACCCCGCAAAGTTTCAATGGGATTAATCTGGCGTGTCGGATCGAGCTTACGGCGCAAGCGGCCAACGAACACCTCGAT
>JBFIQI010000124.1:0-6776 GCA_041609715.1 Gammaproteobacteria bacterium | reverse complement strand
GCCAGGGGCCGAGTGGCCCGGTCGATGTCGTCTCGGCGACTCGTTCGTGATGGCCATCGATGGGCCATCAGCGCTCGACCTTTCCCCGCTGGCTCCGACCACCACCCTGGTCGTCGGCGCGCTCCTGGTCGTCCTCAACGGCCTGTTCGTCAGCGCCGAGAGCGCCCTCGGCAGAATTCGCCCCTCTCAGCTCGAGGGACTCGAGAACAGCCAGCGCGCCAGGACGACGCTCGGAATCCTGGAGCGGCTCGACAGCCTTACACCCCGCGAGCGGGAAGTACTGGATCACGTCGTCAGGGGGCGCCAGAACAAGGAAATCGCCAAGCTGCTGGACATCAGCTACCGCACGGTGGAGCTGCACCGTACCCGAATGATGGAGAAGATGGCGGTGCGCACCCTGCCCGAGCTGGTTTCCCTGGCGGTGCGCTGCGGTATCCACAAAATTCCCGATTGACTTGCGTTTCGCGTTGAAAACCGAAGGCGAGGTCGGTTGAATCTACGTGCCACCACGTATGGAATACTGCGCACGCCTGGCCCATTATCATAGCGTCCGTCACAGGGACGTGGCGGCCCCCCCGATGTACCAGGGATTGTGGTGTTTCTGATCTTACTAGGCCGGACCTTCGGGTCCGGCCAGTTTTTATGCGGGCGCCGCCAATCGCATCAGCTGCCCGCAGATCCAGGCCGCATAGGTGCCAATGGCATAGCCAAGTACCGCCAGCAAAACGCCCACGGGGGCCAGCGATGGATGAAAGGCGCTGGCAACCACCGGGGCCGATGCAGCGCCCCCCACGTTCGCCTGGCTGCCCACCGCCAGGTAAAAGACCGGCGCGCGGATCAGGCGCGCCATCAACAACAGGGCCGCCGCGTGGATACCTATCCAGATCCCGCCCACCAGGAACAAGCCCGGGTTGTCGAACACCGCCATGATGTCCATTTTCATGCCGATGGTGGCGATCAGCACATACAGGAAGCCCGAACCGACCGTGGAGGCGCCCGCTCCCTCGAGAGCCCGGGCGCGCGTGAATGACAGCAGCAGTCCGCCCGTAGTAGCTATCACCACGATCCAGAAAAACTCGCTGGTCAGGCTCAGCCGTTCAAGCGCCGGTGCTGAAGTCGCTATCCATGGCACGATGAGTCCGGCGAGGGCATGGGCCAATCCCGTAATGCCGAAAGCCAAAGCGCACATTTTCATCAGATCCGGGAAATTGAGGAGCCTGGCATGCTGGTCGTGGAAGGCCTCCACGCGGCGTTTGAGATCTTCGATAGCCGATGTGTCAGCGCCCATCCAGCTGTCGATGCGCGCCGCCTGACCCGCTGCCAGCAGCAGGAAAAACATCCAGATGTTTGCCCAGATAACATCCACGGCTACCATCTGGGAAAACAGGGCGTCGCCGACTTCAAATACCTCTTTCATGGCTGCCTGGTTGGCGCCGCCGCCGATCCATGAACCCGCTACGGTGGTGAGACCTCTCCACACGGCGTCCGGACCGCTGCCGCCGACGATCTCGGGATTGATCCAGCTAACTGCAAGTATGGCCAGCGGGCCACCCAGCAGAATGCCCATGGTGCCGGTCAGAAACATCACAATGGCCTTGTAGCCCAATCTCAGCACAGCGGGCAGATCGATGCTCAGGGTCAAGAGCACGAGACACGCCGGCAGCAGGTAGCGAGAAGCCACGAAATAAAGCTTCGAGTTCTCGGCATCGATGAGATTGAACGTGTTGTACAGGGACGGGATGAAGTAACAAAGCAGCAAGGCCGGGACCAAGCGGGTGAAGCGCGTCAGCGCCGGGTGCTTGCTGCTGTACATAGTGAACACCGCGCCCAGGGTCAGCATCAGCAAACCCAGCAATACGGCATCATTGGTGATCAAGGGGTCCGGATGGCTCAAGGCGAAGTTCCTGGTGGCACGAAGGGGCTAAACATACCCGAAAAACAGCTGGGAAACCGGTGCTTGCAGGCCGCCGCTCACGGGTCGGGTAAAAAGGTCGTGACTTGTATATTTATACAGTATCTGTATATATTCACAAAATGCCGCTTTCAGAAGCAGTCGCTGACGATTACCTGGCGCCGCTGAACGAGGCGCAGCGTGCTGCCGCCGCCTTTGACGCCCGGCCCGGGGCCGCCATCAGTCGCGGGCCGCTGCTGATCATTGCGGGGGCAGGCACGGGCAAGACCAATACCCTGGCCTATCGGGTGGCTCACTTGCTGGTTTGTGGCGCAAGACCGGAACGCATTCTGCTGCTGACCTTTTCCCGGCGAGCTGCCAGCGAGATGACTCGCCGCGCTGTGCGGATTGCCTCAGCCAGTGTTCCGGGCAATCTGCGTTTGCCCTGGAGCGGCACCTTTCATGCCATAGCCAACCGGCTGCTGCGGCGGTATGCGCGACGCATCGGGCTGGCAGCTGATTTTACCGTGATGGATCGCTCCGACAGCGCTGATCTCATGGACATGGTTCGCCAGGACCTGCTCCTGGGCCAGGGGCGCCGTCGCTTTCCGCGCAAGCACTGTTGTCTGGATATCTATTCGCGCACCCTGAATCTGCAGATGCCCCTGGAAAAAGTACTGGAAAAACATTTTCCGTGGTGTAGCGAGTGGCGGGCAGAATTGCGTGAGCTGTTCCGCCGCTATACCGATGCCAAGCAATCCTCGGATGTGCTGGACTACGATGACCTGCTGTTGTGCTGGTCTTTGCTGATGCAGGAAGCGTCATTGGCAAAATCGGTTCGCCAGCGTTTTGATCACGTGCTGGTAGACGAGTACCAGGACACTAATCGTCTGCAGGCCGAAATTCTGCTGCGGCTGAAGCCCGACGGCCGAGGACTCACCGTTGTCGGCGACGACGCCCAGTCCATCTATTCGTTCCGTGCCGCTTGCATCGAAAATATTCTGGAGTTTCCGTCCAGCTTTCCGGTACCGGCCAAGGTTATTACTCTGGAACAAAATTATCGCTCGGTGCAGGGCATCCTGGATGCGGCGAATACCCTGATTGCGGAATCTCCGCGCGGCTACCAAAAAAAACTTACTGCTGTCCGCACAGGTGGTGCCCGACCACATTACGTTAGCGTCGCGGATGAGGACGCACAGACTGAATACGTAATCGCGGGCGTGCTGGCAGGCCGTGAACGCGGTCAACTGCTGTGCCAACAGGGTGTTCTGTTTCGCAGCACGCACCACAGTGACCGGCTGGAGCTGGCGTTGACCCGCGCCAATATTCCTTACGTGAAATACGGCGGCCTGAAATTTCTCGAAGCGGGACATGTCAAGGATTTGCTGGCAATTCTCCGCTGGGCTGAAAATCCGCGCGACCGGCTGGCTCTTTTTCGAGTCGTGCAACTGCTGGAGGGGTGCGGGCCGCGAACTGCAGCGAAGACCTATGAGTTTTTGGCGACGGCTGGCTGGCAACTGTCACGACTGGCAGATTTCCCCATGCGGGCGACGATGCGCGAGCAGTGGCTGCAAATGGCGATGCTCATGGAAGGTTTGGGTGGCGAGCAGGCCAGCTGGCCTGCCAGCATGGAAAGGGCTGCCAGCTGGTACAAGAGGCAAATGCCTGATCTTTACGAGAATGCCCGGGTACGCGAAGCCGACATCGAGCAACTGCAGCAGCTGGCGGGGCAATTCCCAAGTCGCGAACGATTTCTTACCGAGCTGACCCTGGACCCGCCAGTCGCCGCGGGCGATCTGGCGGGGCCGCCGCTGCTGGATGAGGATTACCTGGTATTGTCAACGGTACATTCGGCCAAAGGTCAGGAATGGGATTCCGTCTACTTGCTGAACGTCGCCGACGGCAATTTCCCCTCGGAATTTGCAACCGGCGACCCGGAGCAGATTGAAGAAGAGCGGCGGCTCATGTACGTGGCCATGACCCGCGCAAAAAAACAGTTACACCTGATAGCACCTTTACGATTTTATGTTCCTCAGCAGGCTCGCCATGGTGACCGGCATGTTTACGGCGCCCGCAGTCGCTTCATGAGCGATGCCATGCTCGCGCATTGCGACCGTTCAAGCTGGCCGACTTCGATGCGGGCAGAGAGCACGCCAGGGGAAGCCGGGGAACCCCTGATGGACATCGCCAGAAGCCTGGGTGAAATGTGGTAAGCGGTTGCTTGCGCCGCCGGTGAGCTTATGCCACGGTATGGACCTTCAGGGCCAGGCAGGAACCGAGTCGCAAACGTGCCCGAACGCGCATCCTCACTGATCGGCCGCATTGCACCTCCCGTTATTTTACTGGTGCTGGTGCTGGTGCTTAATGCCTACGCTGACCGCTTTGTGGAACCGCTGGCAGCTGCCGCCGGCGCCAATGCTGCCCGCATTCTGGTTTACGTGCTGCGATGCCTCGTTTGGCTGGCCGGAGCCTGGCTGGTAACGCGCCTGATCAACGGTTTGCTGCTCAACCCCCTGACGGGGCGCCGCAGCGGCTCTCCCGCGCCGCGAATTCTGGCCAACAGCGTCGGCGCAGCGGTGTTCATCCTTTCTGTTTTCGGCATCGTGCGCTACGTTTTCGACCGCCCGGTCACAGGCCTGATCGCCACCTCGGGCGTGGTCACCATCATCATTGGTTTCGCTATCCGCGAGATGATTGCCGATTTTTTCTCCGGCATCGCGATGAATACGGAACGGCCTTATCGCATCGGCGACTACGTGGAGCTGGAACCCAATCTCGTGGGCCGTGTCACGGAACTCAACTGGCGCTCGACCCGACTGTTAACCCAGTCAGGCAAGGTTGTCGTGGTGCCTAACAGTAACCTGGCAAGTCGGCAATTCATAAATTTCAGCATGCCGACTGCCCAGTATCGCGAATCCATGGAACTGGTATTGAATTTCACCACTGACCCACGGCGCGCGGAAAATATTCTGCTGGCGGCGATCCTGGCAACGCGCGGATTGGTGGAACGCGCATCGCATTCCGTCCGGATCAAGGACTTCAGCGAACGTGGCGTTATCTATGAATTGCGGTTTTTCCTGCACAGTTATGCTGACCGGGCGGATAAGCGGCATGAGGTTGCACGTAATGTCCTGCATCATCTGCAGCAGGCTGGCATCCCGATTCCGTATGGCCAGCAGGAAGTGTTCTTGTCCAGGGAGCGCCCCCGGCGGCGGGAATCACGCCTGAGCACGCGGCGATTGTTGGGCCGCATTCACTGGCTGGAAGCGCTGAACGATAGCGAGCTCGACAAACTGGCCGAGGACGTAATCGAGCGCGAGTTCAAACCCGGAGAAGTCGTGGTGCGCGAGGGCGAGCAGGGCACCTCGCTATTTGTCCTGGTGGAAGGCACCCTGCAGGCGTCCACGCGCTCAGGAGACAATCCGGAAGAGAAAGTCGGCACCATCAAACCGGGCCAGGCTCTGGGAGAGATGTCGTTTCTGACCGGCGAGCCACGCGCGGCTACGGTAACCGCGCTGACCAATGCATTTGTGCTGCAATTGCGCCGCGAAGCGTTTGAAATGATTTTGCACGCGCGTCCGGAAATTGCCGAGGTGCTGGGTCAAACCATGGCCAAACGCGTAATGCGGACCCAGGCCGCCATGCAGTCCGCCAGCGAATCAAATGCTGATGACCTGATGAGCCGCGCGGGCCAGATCGCGCGCAGTATCAGCAGTCTTTTCGGGTTATCCGGCAGCAACAGCTGAGCACAAAAAAAGCCCGGCAGTTTCCTGCCGGGCTTGCTTTAGTCAGCTAAACGCCGATCGCTCAGTCGAGAACCCGCAGTTCCACGCGACGGTTCTTGGCGCGGCCTTCCCGGGTGCCGTTATCGGCAATCGGGCTGCTCTCGCCATAGCCCTTGGCATTCAGTCGTCCTGCATCAACGCCCTTGGATACCAGGAAGCGCATGACGCTTTCTGCACGGCGCTGGGACAGCTGCTGGTTGTAGCTAGCATCACCGGTGCTGTCGGTATGTCCGGCAACCTCCGCCTTGATGTCGCTGTGCTTCTTGAGCGTCGCAGCGGCATCGTCCAGCACGCGAATCGAGCCTTCCGTCAGGCGTGCCGAGTTCAGCTCGAAATTGACGCCTGGCAGCTTGATGACGGCCTTGATTTCGCAACCATTGACGTCCACGCGCACGCCGGCCTTGGTGTTCGGGCACTTGTCCTTGCTGTCGACAACGCCGTCGCCGTCGCTATCCAGTTCGCAGCCACGCGCATCGACCTTGGTGCCGGCGGGTGTTCCCGGGCAGCGATCGCGACTGTCGACAACGCCGTCGCCGTCGCTATCGCGCTCGCAGCCATTGCTGTCCACGCGGGCGCCGCGGGGCGTGCCGGGGCACTTGTCCATGCTGTCAGGCACGCCGTCCCCATCGCTGTCAGCCGGAGCTGGCGGCGGCGGCGGGGCGGAAGCCTGGCCAATAGGTGCCTGGATGCCGACATTGACGATGACGTCGTTCAGTGACGGGGTGTCCAGATCGCTGCGGTAGCGGACTTCGGTGCGCAGGCGCACGTCCGAGCCTTCGGTAAAGCGCGAATAAACGCCGACGCCGATCGAGGCCATCAGGTTGGCGGTATCCCGGTCAGGGTCGCCCTTTTCGCGCTGGGTCTTCAGGTAACCGGCGCCCAACAAGACATACGGGGAAAACCGGGCATCCGGCCAGAACTCGCCGAGGACGTCGGCCTCGACGCCCCACTGATCCTGTGGCTCAAAGCCGTCCAGCGACATGCCGGATCCGGCGAACTCCAGTTTCCACATATCGGAAATCTGTCTGCCCAGAACCAGATAGGCACCGGCCGGTCCGTCATCAACGAAACGATCCTTGCTGCCGTCGATGCCCGAAATC
>JBFIQI010000123.1:0-6848 GCA_041609715.1 Gammaproteobacteria bacterium | reverse complement strand
GCCGGGCGGTGATCCCGGAGCTCCGCAAGCACGGCGGTGGTCGCATCGTCAACACGGCGTCGACGTCGGCGTTCGGCAACCGCGGTCAGTCGAACTACGCGGCGTCGAAGGCGGGCGTCATCGGGCTGACGCGCACGCTCGCCCTCGAGCTCGCCGCCGACGGGATCACGGTGAACTGCGTCGCGCCGGGGCCGATCGATACTGCGATGCTCGCGACGGTGCCGGAAAAGGTGCTCGAGAAGTTCCGCGCGCGCATCCCGCTCGGACGGTTCGGCAACCCGGCAGAGGTGGCGGAACTGATCGCCTGGCTGCTCTCGGACCAGGCGGGCTGGATCAATGGGCAAACCATGGCCATAGACGGGGGCTTCACCGCGGTAAGACCCACGGTCAGGGCCTGAGGGTCCGCATGGGTGACATTTTGTCTTTGAGCATTGGTTGAACCGCTGGCTTTCGTTACACTTGCGGCCCGGAAGCGGTAGTTTCATCGAGGCAGACTTGTTCTGCCGATTACATTCTTGAGGGTCTCACATGCGCTCCGCGATGATCGCAAGCACGTTAATCGGGTTGGGTTTTGCTGTCCTGTCGGCGCCGACAGCCTACGCGGGCGACGCTGCGGCGGCCGGACGCCTGAAGGCCGAAGGCTGTCTCGGATGCCATGGGATAGAGGGCTACAGAAATGCCTATCCCAGCTACCGGGTCCCGAAAATTGGCGGACAGACCGAAACTTATCTGGTGGCGGCGCTGAAGGCATACCGTTCGGGAGAGCGCCAGCATCCCACCATGCAGGCCCAGGGGGCTTCACTCAGTGACGAGGACATCGCCGACCTCGCTGCCTGGCTTGCTAGCTATTCGGACAAGCAGTGAAATCGAGGACCAACGGCATGATGCGAGTACCTGTAAACGGGCGTTTTCCACTGATATTGGGGTTGCTGGGACTCGCGTTGGTCAGTCATCCGGCTACCGCCGGCGGCAATGCTGCAGCCGGACAAAAAAAAGCCGCCACCTGTGTAGCCTGCCATGGGGAAGATGGCCTGGGTACAGCCCCGGAATTTCCAATTCTCGCGGGACAGTACGCCTCTTACCTGGAGCAGGCGCTGCTGCAATACAAAGATGGTTCGCGAAAAAATGCCATCATGGCGGGATTTGCAGCCGGACTGTCCGAGCAGGATATCAAGGATTTAGCCGCCTATTATGCGGCGCTGGATTCGCCCCTCAGTACGCCTAAGCCGTGAGGCGCTCGGAATCTTCTGCCGTCAGCTCACCTGCTGCGTCTGATTTTCTTGGCGCCTGGTGCTCGAGGCACCTGCGCACCGCATTATCCAAAGCCAGGGTTGCGCGCTGGATTCCGTAGCGCTGCGCCAGCAGGATGAGAATGTCCTGCAGGTCCGCGGGGTATTCCTGCAAACAGCCGAGAAATTCGATGGCCTTGCGCGACTCCCGCATATCCGAGTGAATCTTGCCGGGACGCAGCAGTTCCGGATACCACAGAACCAGGGTCTTGCAGACCGCATGGCTGTCCCACCCCGAACTCGTGCGGCGATTTAGCAGATGCTTACTGGCGGGCACAAAATTGCTCATTGCAACCATATTCCGGGGGTTTGTCCGATACCCGAGATTATCATGCTCTGAATTACAGAATTGTTAAACAAGATTGACCACAAGGATTGCGTAATAAGAATCCGAAGACCGGTGTTTCTGGTTTTCCCCGGATGCGCAGGCTGCGGATGATCGAAAAACAATTTCAATGCTTTACAAGCTATTTCTACATAAACTTTAGAAGCTGTTCACAAAGGTCCTGATACAACTGCTGGCCGGAGAGCTGAGGCAGGAGCCGGTCTTTACAAGACCGATGGCCGGTTGCAGCTGAGATCCGCGCCCCCGTTGATCTCGACTTGGTTTAAGGGTCTGAAGCATCGGCAAGCTCGCGTAAGCTGAAGCCTGGCAACGCCCGAGGTGCGTTGTAAGCCGCAAACCCGAGCTTCACCTCGCGCCGGAACTGACGCGGGGTCATATCGGTCATCCTGCGGAACGCACGCTGAAAGGTTCTCAGGTTATTAAAGCCGCATTGGGCGGCAATTTGCGATATCGGGAGACTGGTTTCCCGAATCAACTCTTTCGCTTTCAGCACTCTCTGGTATCGGAGCCAGTCACCGAAGCGCACACCCACCGTGCTATGAAAATAGCTCGAGAAATAAGTGTATTCGAGCCCGGCGATTTCAGCGACTTTTGCAAGCGTGATTTTTTCGGCGAGATGCGACTCGCAAAAGTCGCGCACGCGAGCGAGCCGATGGTGATATTGGAAGGCGCGCTGTCTGATCAAGGCAGATTGAAATTGAGGCATAACCCGACACTCCTGGGAAAATCCCATGACCGTTTAAGTATCGGGAGGGGTCTTGGCGCGCGACGTACCCTCCGGTCTGCCCATGGTCAGTGTAGTCGATTGTGGCCCGGATTTCAGCATGGCCCGGTCAGCGCGTGCCAGTCTTGTCCGCGCATGGGAAATTGTCCGGCTATTCCGCCATGACCCTCGCCAGAGCGCGGGGATCGCGCCAGGCTCCTCCCTTGAGTCGCAGGAGGTAGATCAAAGCGATTGAAAAAATCATGGCAATAAATGCCAGCCACGACACCCGCGGGCCCAATTCGAAGACGCGGATGATCAAAAATTGGGCAACCAGCATGATCCAGTGCAGTGAAACTGATGTAAGCATCAGCCAGCGCGTATCGCCAGCGCCGCGCAACACGCCGCCGGAAACCAGGATTACAGCATCGGCCATTGCATAACTGGCCAAGCCTATCATCATGAAAGCCGACAGGCCGCGGATAGCTGAAAAGTCGCCGCTCGGCGGGGCGAATACGTCCACCAGGGGGAAGCGAAAACTGACATAAATCGCAGCCAGTGTAGCTGAGTACAGCAGGCCAACGAGAAATGCGGCGCTAATAACTTCGTTTGTGCGCCGCATATCGCGGGCTCCGACGAAGCGGCCGATCAGGCTGATCACGGCAACGTGCAGTCCGATCATGGGAATAAACGACAGCACGTCCCAGTTGAACACGATTGCAGCCGAGGCGGCCTCGACGATCCCATAAGACTGAAACATCAGCAGGAAAAGATTAAATGCGGCTACGTTGAGAAATTGCTCGAGGCCGGACGGCAGGCCGAGTCGCCAATATCGGCGCAGAATCGGCATGTCCAGCTTAAATGACTGCAGCACATGAAATTGCGACCGGTGTCCGCGTTCGAAATAGAAAGCCGCAAAAAGCGCCAGCGCGAGAATCGAAGACGCGACCGTGGATATTCCGGCTCCTACGATACCAAGCTGCGGAAACCCAAACTTGCCGAATACCATTACGTAACATAACGGCACATTGACAAACATCCCGAAAAGATCGCAAAACATGACGATTCGCGTGCGGCCAATGCCGGCAAAGTACGACGACAAGCAGACTTTCGCCAATGTCACCAGTACGCCCGACATCAGGATGAGGTAATAAGTGCGTTCCAAAGCCACCTGTTCGGGTTGATGGCCCATGGTTGCAAAAATCCCCGCCACCAGGAAAGTGATCAGCGTCAGGAACGGGGCACTCATTAGCATGATGATCATGCCCTGGGTCACCACTTTCGAGCATTTTTCAGGTTCGCCAGCGCCAAGGTATTGCGCCGTCAGAGCGTTTGCATAAGCAATCACCCCGAGAAAAAAGCAGAAGGAAAAATACGATGCCACGCCTCCGCCGAGGGCCGCAGCCATGTTGAGGGGATCGATCTGTGACAGGAAATAGCGATCCGTGAAAATCATCACGGCAAAGGTTCCCTGGGAGACAACCATGGGTAATGCGAGACGCAGCAGCTCGCGGAGGGTCCTGCGACTAAAATGTAGCTTGGAGCTGAGCACTGGAATTAATCACAAATGCCAGATCGATACGATCGGGTAAGGCGTTGCCTGGCAACGGCGGATTGACAACTGGTCGGGGTGAGAGGATTTGAACCTCCGGCCCCTGCCTCCCGAAGACAGTGCTCTACCAGGCTGAGCTACACCCCGATATCCTGGCCAAACTAGCTGGTTCGTTCGACCGAAAATTGCGCCAGCCAGAGAAGTGCGTTTTTATATTCCGAGTCGGGAAGTTCGGAAATGGCCTCAATTGCGCGCTCTGCCTCTGCCTGGGCGAGGCGCGCAGTGTACGGGATGGCCCCTGTGGATTCAACGGCCTCCATCACTTCCACGAGCTGTTCGCGCCCGCCACTTTCGATCGCTTCACGTATCAGTTGCCGCTGGCCGGCCGTGCCCTTTGACATAGCATGGATGAGGGGCAGGGTTGGTTTGCCTTCGGCGAGATCATCTCCAAGTCGTTTGCCGGTCTCACTGGTATCTGCCTGGTAATCCAACACGTCGTCCACCAGCTGAAAAGCAATGCCCAGGTGCGAGCCGTAGTGCGCCAGAGCATTTTCGATGCTCTGCGGCTGGTTCGAGATGATGGCCGCAATCCGGGTGCCGGCTTCGAACAGCCGCGCGGTCTTGCGGCGGATAACCTGCAGGTAACGCGCTTCATCGGTATCCGGGTCATGGCAATTGAGTAGCTGCAGGACTTCTCCCTCGGCTATGGTGTTGGTGGCATCAGCCAGCACATCCATAACGCGCATCTTGCCGAGGCCCACCATCATCTGAAAGCTTCGTGAGTAGAGAAAGTCGCCGACCAGCACACTGGCTTCATTACCGAAGACATTGTTGGCGGTGTCTTGGCCGCGCCGTAACTCCGATGCGTCCACCACGTCATCGTGCAGCAGGGTGGCCGTGTGGATGAATTCGATGATGGCTGCCGCTTCAATATGCTTTTGCCCCTGGTAGCCGCAGGACCTCGCGGCCAGCAGCACCAGCATTGGCCGCAGACGCTTGCCGCCGCTGCCGATAATGTATTCGCTTACCTGGTTGATCAGCACAACATCGCTGGCGAGCCGGGCACGGATCGTGTCGTTGACGGCAGCAAAATCGGTGCCGATCAGCTGGCGGATCGAGTCAAGGCTTAAAGTGCGGCTGGGTTGTGCTGGATCGGCGCTCATTTTATTGGCTTGCTCTGGGTCCGAAGCCCCATTTCATCGGCTTTTGGTCTAATTTCCGTTGACCGGAGAGTAACAAGTCTTTAGAATTCCCGCTCTTTGCCAGCGATGGCGTAAATGACTGAATTCATTAGACAGGGCAGGCGCAAATGTACGCTGTAATCAGGACCGGAGGCAAGCAGTATCGTGTCAAAGCGGGCGGCGTGCTGCGGGTGGAAAAACTGGATGCCGAGGAAGGCAGCAAGGTCGAGTTCGACGAAGTGCTCCTGGTGGGCGACGGTGACAAGGTCACCGTGGGAACCCCGCTGGTGAAGGGCGGCAAGGTTACCGCCACCGTCGAAGAGCAGGGCCGTGCCCGCAAGATCGAGATCGTCAAGTTCAAGCGCCGCCAGGGTTACAAGCGAAACCTGGGGCACCGTCAGTCGTATACTCGCGTGAAAATCACGGACATTTCGGCTGGCTGAGAAAGCGGAGTAATCTGAAATGGCACACAAAAAAGCGGGCGGCAGTACCAGAAACGGCCGAGATTCCGAATCCAAACGCCTGGGCGTGAAGAAGTTTGGCGGCCAGCAGGTGCTGGCGGGCAACATTCTCGTCAGGCAGCGCGGCACGCGTTTCCATGCCGGCGATAACGTAGGGCTGGGGCGCGACCATACGCTGTTTGCCAAGGCGACCGGCAAGGTGCGTTTTGAGACGCGGGGCGCGAAAAAGCGTCAATATGTGAGCGTCGTTACGGACTGAGGCTAAAGTCAAGGAAGCTCAAAGCCCCGGTTCCCACCGGGGTTTTTTGTTTTCCGCAGTTGCTGTATCCGGAACCAGGACCCTAGCGATGAAGTTCGTCGATGAAGCGAAAATCCAGGTCAAAGGGGGTCGCGGTGGTGACGGCAGCGCTAGTTTCAGGCGTGAAAAATTTGTTCCCTTTGGCGGCCCCGACGGCGGTGACGGCGGTCAGGCTGGTAGCGTATTGCTGGTCGGGGACCGCAATATCAATACCTTGGCAGATTTCCGCGTGCAAAGAACCTACAAGGCGGAAAGCGGCGAGCCGGGCCGGGGTCGCAATTGCACCGGCAGGAGCGGGGAGGATCTCAAGGTGGCGGTGCCGGTGGGGACGCTGATTTTTGACCAGCAAACCGAAGAACTGATTGGCGATATCACGAAGGATGGCCAGGAGCTGCTGGTCGCGCGAGGCGGCAAGGGCGGGCTGGGCAACACCCGCTTCAAGAGCAGCACCAATCGCGCACCTCGCAAATTTACGCCCGGCACCCCGGGCGAGTCTCGCCTGCTCAAGCTGGAACTCAAGCTGCTCGCAGACGTGGGTCTGCTGGGCTACCCCAATGCCGGCAAATCCACACTGATTCGGTCGGTATCGGGAGCCCGGCCCAAGGTGGCCGATTATCCTTTCACCACTATCTATCCTAATCTCGGTGTCGTTTCGGTAGGGCCCTACCGCAGTTTTGTAATGGCAGACATCCCTGGTCTGATCGAAGGCGCCGCAGAAGGCGCAGGTTTGGGGCATCGTTTCCTGCGCCACCTGCAGCGCACCCGGCTGCTGCTGCATCTGGTGGATGTGGCGCCTGTGGATGAATCAGTCGACCTTGGACGCGAGGTTGCCGCACTGATTCAGGAGCTGGAAAAATTCAGCCCCGAGCTCGCCCAACGGGAGCGCTGGCTGGTGCTCAATAAGATCGACATGCTGGATGCCGAGACGCTGGCCGCACGACGCGAGCAGCTTGCCGAGACCCTCGGGCACGCGGGACCAGTATGGGAACTCTCCGCACTGGCCGGCACCGGCACCGAG
>JBFIQI010000122.1:0-6858 GCA_041609715.1 Gammaproteobacteria bacterium | reverse complement strand
GGTTTGACCGTCTCACGCAGTAGACTATTGGCGCGCATTATCCGGCGGGTGTCGTCTAATGGTAGGGCCTCAGCTTCCCAAGCTGAAGACGGGGGTTCGATTCCCCTCACCCGCTCCATATCCTTATCGCGACCTGTAAACCGTCTCAGACTCCGGCGCTGTACTGCAATTGCCGCTTAGATGGCTTTGAACACCTGATCGAGACTTTCCCGGGCATCGCCAAACAGCATGCGGGTATTGTCTTTGAAGAACAGCGGATTCTGTACGCCCGCGTAGCCGGTTGCCATGCTGCGTTTCATGACGATGGTCACCTTGCCCTTCCAGCATTCCAGCACCGGCATGCCGCCGATAGGCCCGTCCAGGTCTTCCAGCGCCGAGGGGTTGACGATGTCGTTGGCGCCGATCACCAGCGAGACATCCACATCCGGAAAGTCCTCGTTGATCTCGTCCATCTCAAACACGATGTCGTAGGGCACCTTGGCTTCCGCCAGCAATACGTTCATGTGCCCGGGCATGCGACCGGCCACCGGGTGGATACCAAAGCGCACGTTGACGCCTTTCTTGCGCAGGGCCTGGGTGATTTCGTACACGATGTGTTGCGCCTGGGCCACCGCCATCCCATAGCCAGGAATGATCATGACTTCTTTGGCACCCCGGAGCAGCTCGGCGGTTTCTTCCGGCTCGATGGGATCGACCTCACCCTGATCTCCACCCGCGCCTGCCGCCGCAGTGCCGCCGCCAGTGCCGAAGCCCCCGGCAATCACATGCAGGAACTTCCGGTTCATGGCCCGGCACATGATGTAACTGAGGATGGCACCGCTGGAGCCCACCAATGCGCCGGTGACGATCAGCAGGTCGTTGCTCAGCATGAAGCCGGTTGCGGCCGCCGCCCAGCCCGAATAGCTGTTGAGCATTGAGACCACCACCGGCATGTCTGCGCCACCAATGGCCATGACCATGTGGATGCCGAAGAGCAGCGAGACCACGGTCATCACGATGAGCGGCGTGACACCGCCACCGGCCGCCGACTGCAGCACGAATTCGCGACCGTACCAGATCACCACCAGCAACAGCACCAGGTTCAGCCAGTGCCGGGCGGGCAACAACATGGGGGACCCCCCGATGCGCCCCGAGAGTTTGCCGAAAGCGATGACCGAGCCGGAGAAGGTGACCGCTCCGATGAGGATGCCCAGGTAGGTTTCGATGTCGTGGATGGTCTTTTCCTCGCCTTCGAAGTGCGAAGTGGGATCCAGGAAGTTGGCGAAACCGACGGCCACAGCCGCCAGTCCCACCAGGCTGTGCAGAATGGCGACCAGCTCGGGCATCTGGGTCATCTGTACGCGCCGCGCCGCCAACAGGCCGATGGCCCCGCCGATCAGCAGGGCGATCATCAGGATCACGTAATGCTGCGTGACCACACCCAGCACTGTCGCGATCAGCGCGATAGCCATGCCTGAAATGCCATACCAGTTGCCGCGTTTTGCGGTTTCCTGGTTGGAGAGCCCGCCCAATGCGAGGATGAACAGGATGGTCGCAATGATGTACGACACGGTAATAATTCCAGCGTTAATCATGGTGGCCTACTTCCTGAACATTTCGAGCATGCGGCGCGTGACGGCGAAGCCGCCAGCGATGTTGATGCTGGTGATCAATATCGTGCCCGCGGCGATCCACTTGATCAGCTGATTGTCGGAACTGATCTGCAAGAGCGCGCCGATGACGATGATGCTGGAGATCGCGTTGGTCACGCTCATCAACGGCGTATGCAAGGCCGGCGTCACGTTCCAGATCACCATGTACCCGACGAAACAGGCGAGCACGAACACCGTGAAATGCGCCATAAACGAGGGCGGTGCTACCGCACCAAGACCCAGCAGCGCCAGGCCTCCGGCCAGCATGCCGACGATGGGCCCAGCGACGGACTTTTTCTTTTTTTCCACGACCGGCGCAGGGGCAGGCGCAGGCTCTACCGGCGCCATCGACAGCTTGGGCGCCGGTGGTGGCCAGGTGGTCTCGCCGTCCTTGCAAATTGTTGCGCCCCGGATGACCTCATCCTCCATGTCCACCACGATCTGACCATCTTTCTCCGGTGTCATGTCGCCCAGCAGGTGCCGCAGGTTGGTGCCATACATCTGGCTGGCCTGGGTGGCCAGACGACTGGGCATATCGGTATACCCGATGATGGTCACCTTGCCGTGCCTGACGACTTCGTTGGCGCGGGTGAGCTCGCAGTTGCCACCCTGCTCGGCGGCAAGGTCCACGATTACGCTGCCGTCTCGCATGGACTCGACCATCTCCCTGGTGATCAGTCGCGGCGCCGGTTTTCCTGGAATCAACGCGGTGGTGATGATGATGTCGACGTCCCTGGCCTGGTCCGCAAATAATGCCATTTCCGCCTTGATAAACTCGTCGCTCATCACCTTGGCATAGCCGCCCTCACCGGCCCCGTCCTCGCCTTCGAAATCCAGCATCAGGAACTCGGCGTCCATGCTTTCTATCTGTTCCTTCACCTCGGGCCGGGTATCAAAGGAGCGCACGATGGCGCCCATGCTTTTGGCGGTGCCGATGGCGGCGAGGCCGGCAACGCCGGCGCCGATCACCAGCACCTTGGCAGGGGGCACCTTGCCGGCGGCGGTGATCTGCCCCGTAAAAAAGCGTTCGAAGTGTTGAGCGGCCTCGACCACGGCCCGATATCCGGCGATGTTGGCCATGGAACTCAGGGCATCCATTTTCTGTGCCCGGGATATGCGCGGAACGCTGTCCATGGCCAGCGCGGTCACACCAAGCCCGGTGAGCTTTTTGAGCAGATCGGGGTTTTGTGCCGGCCACATAAAGCTGATCAGCACCTGGCCCGAGCGCAAGAGCTGTATTTCATTCTCAAGCGGTGCCCGAACTTTGAGCAGGATATCGGCTTGTGCGTATAGCTCGGCCGGGGTGTCAATTACGGTACAGCCGGCTTTTGTAAAGGCGGCGTTGGAGAAATTGGCCGCGGCACCAGCATCGGTTTCTATGCAGACTTCGTATCCCAGCTTGATGAGTTGCTTCGCGACCTCCGGACTGGTGGCCACGCGTTTCTCTCCCGGGGAGATTTCCCGGGGGACACCGATTCTCATATTGAAGACTCCGTTTGCT
Source organism: Gammaproteobacteria bacterium (assembly GCA_041609715.1). Classification (GTDB taxonomy): domain Bacteria; phylum Pseudomonadota; class Gammaproteobacteria; order Steroidobacterales; family JABDLF01; genus JABDLF01. The sequence goes on along the minus strand of JBFIQI010000122.1, from coordinate 3,726 downwards.
GTATGTACCGGCCCGGATTGCCCGCGCCTGCTCATTCCGTGGCGCTATTCTAACAGGGCAGGCGCGGGTTGATATCTTCGCACCGGCGAGACGAGTCTGGCATTGGTAATTTCCGAATTGGCCGGTAGCGGAGCGCACGGGAAAAGATTAAATTTGTATGCTCTGGAATTTGGTCGGACGATCCGCCCGAATACCCTGGTCCGGTGCTTCGGGCCTGTGGCGTTGGATGAATTCTCCCGGTTCGGGAGAGTCGGGATTTCTATCCCGGTCATGAAAAGGCCTTCGTCAATGGATGTCAGATTCTTTTTTAACTTAAATCAGGCCGGCCTGGCATCTTATGTCCAGTGAATTGAGCCTCGCATTGACCCGTATCCTGATCGGCGCTAGCTTGGGCGCTCTTTGACAGACAAACATCCCGTCACCCGCCCTTGGGAGGGCAAGGCGGGGCAAGCAGCCAGGCAATGAACGGAGGTCCCATGGAAGGTCGACAACAGCCGGACTCTCAAGGACAAACTATCGAGCGTCGCACCGGTACCGATCGGCGCTCGCCGCGCGGCGCATTTCGTTTGGCCGCCAGCAGCGATGCCCTGCGGCGTCAGGTTGGTCGACGGCGCGAAGACCTGGAGCAGGGTTACTACACGGATCGCTACGACGCGCCATTGCTGTTAACGGCCATGAGCCTGCTTTTGTTTGCGGCGCTGGATTCCATTCTCACGCTGCAATTGCTGGCGCGCGGCGCCGAAGAATTGAACCCGCTCATGCGGATGCTGCTGGACATCGATGTGTGGGCATTTGCCTGGGGGAAAATGGTGATCACGGCCCTGGTCCTGGTGGTGCTGGTGAGTCACGCCAATTACAAGGTCTTCGGATTAGTCCGCGTGCGCCGGGTTTTGCTGTTTGTCCTGATGGTTAATATCGCGGTAGTGGCCTACCAGACGGTACTCATAACAACCTTTGCGCCGCTGCCCGATCCCTTGTTGCTGGAATAAAAGCCCGGCGATCAGCGTGCCGCGATCAGGGCGCGGCGCTGGTGGCAGATCGAAAATCTCCCGATTCCTGCAGGGCCCGGGCGCGGCGGGCCTCCAGCCAATGGATCAGGCTGCCCCACTCCTCGGTTTCTTCCCGCGCCAGCCGGGTTTTCATTTCATGAATGCCGATGCCGCGATCTGCTGCCTGCACGTAATTCTGGGTGTCTCGCAGGGTGGCGACGATGGGAATATCCATGGATTCCAGGAACCGCATCAGTGCCTGGTAAGACAGCGTATTGATGTGCACCCGGTTGGCAATGATGGCGAGATTATTGCGCTTGCGATCCACCTGGCCGACGGTCAACAGGTCCCGAATCGTGCGGGTGGCTGCATGGACGTCGATATCCGAGGGCAGAATGGGCACCAGGATGGCTTCGGCCCCTCGCACTGCCTCGGCCATGCGCAGGGGTTCCATGGCCGCCGGGGTATCCACGATCAGGCGGTTGATCGCCGGCGGGACCCGCATCTGCCAGCTGGCGGTGACGTTGAGATCACGACGAAATGCCGGAATACCATAAATGGCTGCGCGATTTTCAGGTCGCTTGGACAACCAGCGGGTGGCCGAAGCCTGGGGATCCAGGTCCATCAACGCCGGCCTGAAGGCGCGGGCCGCGTAGTAACTGGCGAGGTTGATGGCGACGGTGGTTTTGCCGGAGCCGCCCTTGGCGTTGATGACAACGATCTTGTACATGCGGTCACTCTGAAGGCCCGCCCCCCCGGCTCCCTGCCGCCCGGGCCGTGTTGCCATCCATGGCTGGATTTATCCTATCATCGGTTCCGGAGGCCGGGTTTTGCAATGCAACATAAGATATCAGCTGCAGCCTCGCACCAGGAGGTCGGGATTAAGCCTACCCAGCCGTCTGCCAGGGGCACACAAAGGCCCATTCTTGCTCGATTCCGACTTCTTCCCCATGCTATCCTCGAAGGTCGGGGTAGCCTCCCCTTGAGAATAAAATGACAACGCCGCGCAGTCGCCCGCTGCCGCCGCGTGGAGGATCAGACACATGAAGAGATTTCTGGCCGGCCTGGTCGCCCTGCCGCTGCTCCTGGTTTCCGGGGTGGTGCTGGCGCAAGCGCCTTTTACTCAGATCATCGTCTTTGGCGACAGCCTGTCGGATGACGGAAATGTCTTTGCCGTTACCGGGCAACCGCCTGCGCCTTATTTCGGCGGTCGCTTCAGCAATGGCCTGGTCTGGCCCGAAGTGGCGGCCAGTACCTGGGGCATCCCCCTCACCAATTACGCGTATGGTGGCGCGCTGACCGGCATTACCAACAGCAGTAACCCGGTGAATCCCACGGGGGGCTCCGGCTCGATTTATGATCCCGGCGCACCGTTTCCCACCACCGCGCCCCAGCCAGGCACCTTCCCGCTGCCCGGTATGATGAGCCAGGTGCTGGCCTACGCCACGGGCGTGCAGATTGCGCTGCAGGGCGGGCCGACGGCGCCGGGCGCCATCATCCCGGATCCCGGCGCCCTGTATGTCGTGTTTGCCGGTGGCAATGATTTTCTGGCGTTCACCGAACCACCCCAGGTATTGGGCGCCTTTGGCGCGAGTCTTGGCCTGGATCCTTTTGACCCGAATTTCCAGACCAACCTGGGCCTCAAGATCGTCAACCTGGCGCTGACCAATATCACCAGCGCCGTGCCCATCAATTACCTGGGCGGCGCCGTGCAGGCGCCCGCCGGTGCTGTGCCCCTGCTTTACGGGCTGGGCGCGCGCAATATTGCGGTGGTGAACCTGCCGGACCTGAGCCTCTCACCCGCCGCGGCCGCCGGTGGCCCGGCCCTGCAGGCTGCTTTTGCCCAGCTGGTGGCCAGATACAACAGCTTCCTGGCAGCGTCACTGGCCAGCCTGAAGGGCGCATTGCCCGGCGTGAATATCATCGAGGTCGACGCGGCTGCGCTGCTGCGAGGCGCCGTGGCCAACCCGGCGGCTTTCGGCTTGGAAAACGTGACCGATCCATGTGTTCAAACGGGTTGTTTCTTAAATCCGGCCATCGACCCCAACACCTACCTGTTCTGGGATCCGGTGCACCCCACGGCCAGCGTGCACGAAGTGGTGGCCATGACTGTCATGGAAGAGTCCGAGGAGTCCCTGACGCCACCGCCGCCGATATCGGTGCCGGTGACTGTGGCACCCGCCAACGGCGGCTCGGGTGCCCTGGGGCCGTTTACTTTATTGCTGGGGCTGTTCCTCGCGGGAGTCGCATGGAGACGCCGCCGCCTTCATTGAGCTGAACCAGAGCAACACAGCAAAACGGGGGCCGCCAATCGCGGCCCTTGTTTTTCGGGCTTGCAAAAGTTCACGAAGCCGGCCTGTTCCCCACTGCGCGAGTTGCCTAAAGTAACAATATGATCCTTGCGGTGAGCAAAGTGATCTGTGGGGTTGTCCAAAACATTATAAGTGCACCGCGAATCGGGTGATGCCCGGCTCCGCACGGTTGCCCTAGACACAACGAATAAATTGCAAAGAGGCGTCATGATCAAAACGCTGGGAAAATTTTTCGCAGGTATTTTGGGGCTTGTGCTGCTGCTGGCTATTGCCGGCATCATCGCTTTCAAGCTGCTGGCCGATCCGGAACGCGTCAAGGCCCAGGTCATTGCGCTGGTGGCAGAGCAAACCGGCCGGGAACTGACCATAGACGGCGAACTCAGCCTGTCATTCGTGCCCTGGCTGGGATTCAAGGTCGGCGCCAT
>JBFIQI010000121.1:0-6908 GCA_041609715.1 Gammaproteobacteria bacterium | reverse complement strand
GTGGTGGTGCTGGCGGTCAAACCACAGGCCATGGCGACGGTCGCCAGGGAATTGAGCGCGACCGTGCAGACCCGTCAGCCGATGCTTGTCTCCATTGCCGCAGGGATTCGGGTCGGCGATATTGCTCGTTGGACCGGCGGCGAACCGGCCATCGTCAGGGTCATGCCGAACACGCCGGCATTACTGGGCTGCGGGGTCTCGGCTCTGTATGCCAGCCCGGCCACGTCGCGGGCGCAACGCGAAACCGCCGAAGCGATCCTGCGCGCCGTTGGGGTAACTGTGTGGCTGGACAAAGAAGCACTGCTTGACCCGGTTACAGCGGTCTCGGGCAGCGGTCCCGCGTACTTTTTCTATTTCATGGAATTGCTGGAAAAAGAGGCAATCGCGCTGGGCCTCAACCGGGACACGGCCAGGTTGCTAACCCTGCAGACGGCAATGGGCGCGGCGCGGATGGCGCTGGAAAGCGACGAGCCGGTGGCCGAATTGCGGCGCCGGGTCACTTCGCCGGGCGGCACCACTGAAGCCGCGCTATCGGTGATGTCCGAGCCAGCCTTTGCTCAGATCATCAACAGAGCGCTCACCGCAGCCTGCCAACGCGCCACGGAACTGGCAGAAGACTTCGGCAAAGCATAGACTGCGAGCCCGGGAAATTTTCGCTGCGCAGCTTTCCAGGCCATGCAAGCTATCATCTTTATAACCAAGACCCTCATCGATTTGTACATACTCGCGTACGTCTTGCGACTGACGCTGCAATGGGCGCGCGCCGATTTCTACAATCCCTTCTCACAATTCATCGTGCGCATCACAAATCCGCTGGTTGTGCCTTTTCGCCGGGTGCTGCCTGCCATTGGGAAACTGGATACAGGCACCCTGCTGGCCATCATACTGCTGGAACTGCTGGCCATAGTTTTGCTGTGGTGGCTCTACGACGCACCCTGGCCGCCGCCAGCTGCTCCGGTCCTTGCGTATGCGCTATTGCGAACACTGGTCGCATTCATCAACCTGTTCTTTTTTGCGATTTTGATCCGGGTAATTCTCAGCTGGGTCAACCCCGGCACTCACAGCCCCGTGACAGCAATCATCTGGTCCGTCACCGAGCCGGTAATGGCCCCGGTCCGTCGCCTGATCCCGCCAATCGGCGGACTCGACATATCACCGCTGTTCGTGCTGATTGGCTTGCAGGCTCTGCGTATGCTGATCTCTTTGCCGCCCGGCCTGATGTGATTACAGATTCCGGGTACCGCGGTAGATGCGCCGGTCTGCAGGCAATAATGCAGTTACCACCGCAGTCCCGTTCATTTATCATCAACCTTGGGCCAGGCTCGGCGGCTTTGCCGGACCCCCTCAGATTGTCCGGGTCACCCCCTCGGCTATTGTAATAATGTATCCATATGGAGCACCAAGACCATGAATTTGCCAGTCACAGCCCGAATTTCCTGCTGCCTAATCGCCGGCCTGTTGCTCGCAGCCTGCGGCGATTCATCCCAGCAGCCTGAGCCGAAGCTATCCGAAGAGGCGCCCAGCAGCCTGGAGGCGCACCGGGACTTTGGCGACTACCGGATTCATTTCAATGCTCTTAACACCGATAGCCTGGCGCCGCAGGTCGCCAAGGCTTATGGCATCGTACGCAGTAAAAGTCGCGGCATGCTGAATGTCAGCCTTATACGCAAGGCCGAGCAGGGAATTGGCCAAGCGGTGAAGGGCAAAGTTTCGGTAAACGCCGCTAATCTGACCGGGCAGCTGAAGGTTGTGAAGTTGCGAGAAATTGTCGAAGGAGAGGGTGAGAATGCCGCCATTTATTACATTGGAGAATTCCCGGTGACTGATGGTGAAACTTTGATTTTTGACCTGGCGGTCACTCCGGCGGGTGAAAAGGTCAGCTACAAAATTCGCTTCCAGAAACAATTCTTCACCGGATGACATGGCTGAGTAACAAAAAACCCTGTTTTTTCGGGCATCGGGCTTACATTGGGATTTTGGTTGTGCTATTTTTCGCCCGAAATTTTGGGGCCTAGCCCTGTTTATTTAGCCTGAAAGCGAAGGAGAATTTAGATGCCAGCATCGAAAAAGGCCGCCGCCAAGCCGCCTACCAAGAGCCAGATACTCGGCCACATTGCTGATGATACGGGCCTGACCCGTAAAGAGGTTTCGGCAGTATTTGACTCACTCAGCGGCCTGATCAAAAAGAATATCGGTCGTCGCGGTCCCGGTGTGTTTACCGTTCCCGGATTGATGAAGATCAAGGTGAACAAGAAGCCCGCCACCAAGGCACGCAAGGGCATCAACCCGTTTACGGGCGAAGAAATGATGTTCAAGGCGAAGCCCGCCCGTCGCGTGGTGAAAGTACTGCCTTTGAAAAACCTGAAAGAAATGGCCTGATCCATATTCCAGGTTTTATATGAGAAACGCCCGGCCTGGCCGGGCGTTTTTTATTGCGCTGCTTTTCGGTCGCGCACCTGGTGCTTGAGCCGAATTAGCTCGGCATGGGGAACGTAAAGAAGATCGGCTACTTTGCGCACCAGGAAATCTTCATACTTGTCCAGTTGCTCATCTGCCAGGGCGACCTCCCACAGCATTTCTACAACACGCGCCTTTTCGGAATCGTTGAGCGCTTGGTGCAAGCTGCGCGTGTAATCATGCAGGGACACTGAGCGATCCGCCTCGTCGCGTGCCTCTTCGGCAAGTGTCTCGCTGGCGGCCGCATCCAGATCAAAATGTTTGCCCAGCATCTGCTCGATTGCCTCGGCCTCTTCGGCATGTTCCAAGAAGTCGGCGCGCGCCATCTCCACCAGCAAAACCGCCGTCGCAAGCCTTACCGTGGCTTCACGATCAGGTGTTTCTGTGGTCTGCAACCCACGTAACTTTTCAAACAGGCGGCGTATCTTCTATCTCCTCGCCCAGGTTGGCGACCAGGGTTTCCCGCAATTCGGTCAGGGCGCCATGAAATAAGTGGTCGACATCGGGCAACACTACCAGCGCTGGCCCGGGCCGCAATTCGTTAACCCACTCGATTACGGCATCGCTATTGACCAACTCGTCAGCCGAGCCCTGCACGATCAGCCAGTCGCAGTCCGGTTGCGGCTCGTCCCGAATGGCGAAACGCTGCACCGGTGGCGCAATCGTGATCAGCTGTGAGCACTCTCGCCGTGCCGCAGCGCGCACCGCAATCCAGGCGCCGAAAGAAAAACCAGCCAGCCACAACTGCCGGGCCTCGAAACGCTCCATGGCCCAGTCTATGACCGCCACTGCGTCATCGGTTTCACCACGTCCCTCGTCGTGCTCGCCGTCGGTCTGGCCGACACCCCGAAAATTAAATCTCACGGTGCTGATGCCAAGCCGGTGCAGCGCGCGGCTCACAGTATGCACAACTTTGTTCTCCATACTGCCACCGAACAGCGGATGCGGATGACATATGACAGCGACGACATCACCCCCGGGGCCCGTTATTTCCTCGACCAGGCATTCGATTTGACCAACAGGGCCTTCGATCAGCACACGCTCGCTGCGATCGGCTCGCCTTTTCATGCGCCGGCCGGCAGCGGAGAATTACCGGGATCCTCTTCGGGTTTTTCTTTTTCAGTCTTCTCTGCGGGCCGCTCGGGACCGAAATAAACAATTGTGTCGCCCGCCTGGGGTTCCAGGTCGGACTGCGGCGACATGAAGCTGACTTTACCGGCGGCATCGAGCACCAATATTTGCTGAGCATCGGCAGCCATATCCCCGAGGAAATCACTGTAGGAATAGTTCTCCGTCAGGCGCGTCTTGTAAAACACCCAGCCGCGTGCCTGGCTGCGCCAAAGTCGCTCGTACAGGGCCTCGTTACTGATAGCGATTTTGCCCCGCAGCGAACGGGCGACGCCCCGGGGATCATCTTCGTTGGCTGCGCCCATGGGCAACTGGTAGACATTCTGGCGTCCCAGTTCCGGTGCCATTGCCGTGCAAACCAGCGCGTTGTAGGCGTCATTACTGGTGGCCGCCAGCAGCGTACCGATGTGCGCTGTTTCCACCGACTCGTCGGCGAAATCCGAGAGTATTTCCCCATAAAAAACCGGAAGCCCCGCGAGGCGGGCCTGCCGGAGGTTATGCCAGGAGCTATCGACCACCAGCACCGGGACGCCAAGATCTTTAAGCGTGCGCGCCAGTTCGGTCGTCCAGGGCGAAGCGCCTACCAGTAAAACCCCATTGCGTTGCCTGGCGGCAAGACCCAGTCGGCGGCTCAGTGCGCCGATGGAAAGCCCATGCAGCAACACCGTTGCGAAAATGACCGCAAACACCAGCGGCAGCAATGATTCCGCGCTGGCAAATCCTTCGTCGACCAGGCGCGGTCCGAATACACCTGCCGTGGCCGCCGCCACGATCCCGCGGGGCGCTATCCAGGAAAGCAGGATGCGATCCTCCATGAGCATCTTTGATCCCATCGTAGCCAGCATTATGGTAGCGGGGCGCACCAGGAACAGCACCGCTGCAACCAGCGCGGTCCCGTGCCAGTCCAGTGTGCGAATCACTTCCACGTCCAGATCTGCAGTCAGCAGGACGAACACTACCGCCACCAGCATGACCGTGATGTATTCCTTGAAGCGCTTCATGTCCTGGATGCCAGCCAGGTTCATGTTGCCGATCACAATTCCCATGATTGTGACGGCCAGCAGCCCCGCCTCATGCTGCAACGCATTGGACAATGTGTAGACGATGAGCACCAGCCCGAGCATGACCGGCGATTTGAGGTACTCCGGCACGAGGCCTGCGTGAAATGCTTTGCCAGCGAGGTAACCGCCACCGACGCCCAGCAGAAGTCCCGAAGCCAGCGCCTTGCCAATGCCTGCCACCACGACTTCCCAGCCACTCCCGGCCTGGGCAAAAAGAAAGAACTGAAAAACCAGCACGGCCAGCAGCGCGCCGATGGGATCGTTGATGATGCCTTCCCACTTGAAATAGGAGGCGGTACGGCGATTCAGGGCTGCCTGGCGCAGCAGCGGCATAATCACGGTCGGGCCCGTCACCACCATGATTGCGCCAAACAGCAGTGACACCGGCCAGGTCAGGTCACCAATGTAATGCGCCGCCAGGCTGCCGAAACCCCAGGCCAGCGGTGCCCCCGCGTAAACCAGGCGCCGCACGCCGACGGCCGCTTCCTTGAGCTCGTGAAAATGCAGATTGAGTCCGCCCTCAAACAGGATGATCGCCACACACAGGCTGACTATGGGACGCAGCGCATGCCCGAATGTGCCGCTGGGATCGAGATGAAACAGGCCCAGGCTCGCGGCTACCGGACCGGCCAGAATACCGGCACTCGCCAGCAGCACGATGGCCGGCAGGCGGGTGCGCCAGGCAAGCCATTGCGCACCCACGCCAAGGGCAACGATCAGCACCAGGGCCGCGGTAATATCATGTTCCAATGAGGCGTCTCCAGCTCAAGCGGCCTGACAGATTGTCCCCGGCACCCCTGCAGCGCAAGGATACAGTTCACAGGCTCTGATTATGCGGGCAGTGCGCTGCCATTGAGCAGCGCAATCAGGCCTCGCACATGACGGTAAATCCACCACAACCAGGCGATGCCGCCTATCAGCCACCCAATTGGCGCCGAGATGATCAGAAACACCAGCACGGCGCTCAGGACAAGCCACAGGATTGTCCACCAGAAGGTCCTGATCATCCAGCGGTGATGGCTATCGAAAGGCGCCATGGTGTTGCGTTTGACATAGTTGATGAGCAGGGCGATCAGGCTGGGCACCGCCGTAACCGATCCCACCAGGTGCAGTATATAAGTGATCAATACCAGCATGCGCTGCTCGCCGGTGTCATTGCTTGTCTGGGACATATTCAGAAAATCCTTGCTTTATGTTTTGCCGGTCAGGTTTCCCGGCCACTATCATACCTTGACTCCTGCAAACCAGGCCGCACGGGCTTTGAACAGCCGTTGCCAGGCGGCTGCTTCACCCTGCTATGCAACATGAGTGTCACCCGCGGACGCTGACATAACTGTAAAAACTTTTTTTATGGCAGTGCCCGGGCTCCAGCTCAAGGGAGTTGCGCCGGTTTCGCATTTGCTGGGAGGTCATAAGCCTTGAATGGGCAAATGCGGGTGGTAGTCAGAGCATCGAGGTCCGCGACCGTGATACCAGGGGCACGCTTGCCGGACCCGGAAAGTCGGTGGCGAAATCCCTTGATCAGCGAGTCTCGCCGCTGGTCAGTAAGCCGATGATCAGCAGACGCAGCTCCTCCAGCGTGTCGTCAATCCTGGCGCGCGCATCGTCCGTTATAATCTTGTCGCCTTGCGCCAGTTGCGCCGCGCTGAACCGATCCAGGTCCCGCCAGCGCTGGAAAAAAGTCTGCTGCCAGTCATGCTCGGTCATGATCAGTGACTGCAGATAGAATTCCAGCTCGCTGATTAGCGCTTGCAGGGGCAGACGCTCGTCCTGGTAGGCGTGAATACTGTCCAGCATCGCGCGCAGAATTTCGGGATCGCCTCCCGGAACAGATGACTGCTCCGCCCGCTGTCCTTTCTTCGACTGCCCGGCTGGTCCTTCAGATTTTGAGGCGATCGCCCCCGTCGATAGGATTTTCATAGTATTGAAAGTATGTGATTCCACCAAGGGTTTGGGAATATGGGAAAACCCTCATCCAGCACTGGGTAAAAACCCCTAGACCGGCAGGGAAGCGGGTCTTTGGCGACGAATTTTTTTGTTATGGGTATCGCTTCAGCGCGACTCGCTTGGGGCGGCAGGCTCCTCTACCGTCACAGTGAACGGGATCACTTCGGTCAGCCGATAGCTGCCCAAAGGCGCCGGATCGTAGCGGCGTTGCTGCACCAGATCCAGTGCCTGCGCCTCGTAGTATCCATCCGGCACTGCGCCAAGCACCTGGGCATTGACCACCTCACCCGCAGAACCCACTTCGATTTCCAGCTG
>JBFIQI010000120.1:0-6970 GCA_041609715.1 Gammaproteobacteria bacterium | reverse complement strand
GCCGGGGGAATTGTCGGGCGGTGAGCGTCAGCGCGCGGCAGTGGCGCGGGCGCTGGTAACGCGGCCCAGCATCGTGCTGGCCGATGAACCCACCGGCAATCTCGACCGCAAGACCGGCGACCGGGTGCTGGAACTCATGCTCGAGCTCAATGCGGAGTTGGGAACCAGCCTGGTTGTGGTGACCCACGATGAAGCACTGGCAGCGCGCATGGACCGCAGGCTGTTGCTGGCCGAGGGAGTACTTAATCCCTGCGCTTGAGTTTCCCGGGCCGCAGACGCCGGCGGCTAAAACGATAGGCCAGGGATATCCGCCACACGGTGTCCATCACCAGGTAGACAACACCCGAGGCGATGGTGCCGAGCACCAATGAGCCGGTCAGCAACGGTTTCCAGATGGCGGTGAGGCCCTCCAGGAACCATTGCAGGGACAATTCAATTTGAGGTGTCTGCGTTGGCAGGTCCAGCAGCCACGAGCCGAAGTAGTAAGCGGCCACGAACAGGGGTGTCACGGTGACCGGGTTGCTAATCCAGGTGGCGAGCACCGCCACGACGATGTTGATTCTCAGCATCACGGCGATAAAAGCAGCAATCGCCATATGAAAAGGCAGCGGTAGAAAACCGATAAAAACACCGAGGGCCAGAGCCCGGAGCACGCTGCGCCGGTGACTCGACCACAGGGCGGGATCGTTCAGCAGGGCCCGGAACGGGCGCAGAAACCAGCGTTTGCTGAGCGACTCGCGGCGACGGCCCAGTTTGTGAAAAAACCGCCTCGGCATGTATACCTTCACGAATGGGGTTTTCAGGATTCCAGCACCCATGATAAGGCAAGCCACGCAGGGACGCGGATGGTTTTTGTATTCACTGCAATTTTTTTGATCGCGCACCTGGTGGCACTATACGGCGCGCAGCTGCCCTCGGCCGAACTGCTCGCTGCCGGCTTCGTGCTGGTCATGGTGCTGCTGGCGGTGATATTGCGCGGCCGGACCTCAGCGCAGCTGCCAGTGCTGGCCTTGGTGGCCTGCTGCGGCTACTTGAATGCAGCAAGCAGCGCGCACCAGGGTCTGAGAGAGCGTTGGCCGGGAGCATTACACGGCAGCCAGCTGACGGTGGACGGGACTGTCGCATCAATGCCCGTCAGCGCCGGCGACAGCCTCAGTTTTTTAATTGATCAGGTCCACCCGCTGGCGCCGGCACCACACGCTGTGCCCCGTCGCATTCAGGTGAGCTGGTTTCGCAGCGCGCGCGTGCCGCAACCCGGAGAACGCTGGCGGCTGGATTTGCGCCTGCGGGCGCCCGGTGGTCAGCTGAATCCCGGCGGCGCGGACCCGGAGGGCTGGTATTTGCGCAACCGCATCGGCGCCCGCGGCAGCGTGGTTCAAAACCGCGCGCGCAGACTGACTGACGAGCCGCCTGGCAAGCCGCTGTTGCGCTGGCGGGCATCGCTGGCTGCCACCATCGCCCGGTCGCTGGACGGACATCCCATGGTTGGCATCATTACCGGCCTGGCCGTGGGAATGCGCCACAACATCGATGCACAGCAGTGGTCCTTGCTCAGACGCACCGGAACCGGGCACCTGGTGGCCATTTCCGGGCTGCACGTGGGGCTGGTGGCGGGACTGGTGTTGTGGCTGGCTAGACAGCTCTGGTCCCGTTCTGAAGCACTGTGCCGAAAAGTTACGCCCATCGATGCGGCCTGGATACTGGCTTGCCTCGCGGCTGCGAGCTACGCGGCGCTGGCCGGGTTCTCGCTCCCCACGCGGCGTGCGTTGCTGATGCTGGTATTGTTTTGCGGGGCGGCTTTGGTACGGCGGTCCGCGAGCGGGACCCGGGTCCTGTGTCTGGCGCTGGGCCTGTGCCTGGTTTTCGATCCGCTGTGCGTGTTGAGCCCGGGTTTCTGGTTATCGTTCACAGCGGTCAGCGCGCTTGTGGTGATTGCGAGGAGGACCCGCGTGCAGCGGTTGCGCATGCTGGTGGTAACCCAGCTGTCGCTGTTTGCCGCACTGTTGCCTGTCAGCATGGCCGCCTTTGGCCAGGTCGCACCGGTCTCGCCGCTGGCCAACCTCATCATGATTCCCCTGTTCAGCATACTGTTCATCCCGCTGGTGCTCATCGGCGTGCTGGCGGCCCTGGTGTGGGAACCCCTTGGTACGGCATTGCTGACCATTGTGGCCGCGCTGCTGGGGGCCGGCTGGCGCTTGCTGGAAGCATTGGGCCAGGTTCAGATATTGCCAGTACCCCTTGACTACCGCTGGTTGCTCGTAATGCTGTCGGGCGTGATCGCTTCGGTGCTGTTACTGCCCCGCTGGCCGGGCAGGGGCCTGCTGCTGGCCGCCGGTCTTTGGTGGCTGATGCATCTGCCCACCCAGGCGCCGCTGTCCGGTGGCCTGGAACTGACAGTGCTGGATACGGGCCATGCTCTGTCGGTCGTGGTTCGCACTCGCAACCATGCGCTGGTTTACGACCTGGGCAAGGGCGCGGGAGAGCGGGGCACAGTGGCCCGGACACTGCTGCCTTACCTTGCAGCGATGGGCGTCAGGCGCCCCGATCTGTTGCTGCTGAGTCACAGTGATCCCCATCACTTCGGAGACCTGCGGTTTTTTATCCGTCAATTCCCCGCCACCGCGGTGCTGAGCGGCGCGCCGTCGGCAGCGCGTGAACTGCTCGGTCATGATGCCGTGCGTCCCTGCAACCGCGGTCAACAATGGCACTGGGACGGGGTGCGGTTCGAAATCCTGCAACCGGGGAGGGAAATACTCTGGGAAGACGATGACAGTTCCTGCGTTCTGCGTATTACCAGCCGCGCCGGCGTCATATTGATTTCAGGGGATCTGGGCGTCCGGGGCGAAGCACGATTGCTGGCCCGCTATCCACAATTGCAGGCCGACGTGGTCATCGGGCTGGCGCATGGCAGCAGGCGGGCGTCATCCCGCGCCCTGGTCAAGCGTCTGCGACCTCGCCTCGTGGTGTTCGCAACCAGCGCGAATAATCCCTGGGGCTTGCCGGCCCCCGAGGTCATCCGGCGCTGGCAGCAGACGGGGGCGCAAACCGCGAGCACCGGCAGCCAGGGGGCTGTGACGGTCAGGATGGCGAACGATCTCCACTATCAGTTTGCCCGGGGCAGGCGCTTCTGGCATGGGCAATGACTTCGGGAAATCAGGCATTTGCAGTATCATGCCAACAAATGATCAAGGAAACTCCCGACGGGGTGTCGTCCCCCTGAAGCCTGGCCTATGTTTGAAATCGTAAAAGCCGGCGGCTGGCTGATGCTGCCGATTATTCTGTGTTCAGTGGTGGCTGCGGCCATCATTGCCGAGCGCATGTGGAGCTTGCAGCGCAAGCGCGTATTGCCTGCTGACCTGGCTGAAAAAGTCTGGTTCTGGGCCAAGAACAACAAGCTGGACGATAATCACCTGCGCGCGCTGCAGGGGAGCTCGCCCCTCGGCCAGGTGCTGGCCGCCGGCCTGATCAACCGCGACGAGGATCGCGAACTCATCAAAGAGAGTATCCAGGATACCGGTCGACATGTTGTACACGACCTTGAGCGTTACTTAAATTCGCTGGGCACCATCGCGGCCATCACGCCCCTGCTGGGACTGCTCGGCACCGTTATCGGTATGGTGAAGGTTTTTGCAGCCATCACCTCTCATGGTGTTGGCAATCCTGCGGTTTTGGCCGGCGGTATCTCGGAAGCGCTCATCACCACAGCGGCCGGTCTGTCGGTGGCCATACCTGCACTGATCGGTTATCGCTATTTGCGCGGTCGGGTGGATTCTCTGGTCGTCAATATGGAGAAGGAGGCCATGAAGCTGCTGGAGGCCATACACAGCGAGAGGTCCGGAGGATCGCTGGAATCGGCCAGGCGGGTTGCTGTCTAGTGAACCTGCAGCAGACTCGCAAAGAGGAGCCAGAGGTCAATCTGACGTCGCTCATCGACGTGGTTCTGCTGCTGCTCATTTTTTTCATGGTATCCACAAGCTTTGTCAACGAAGCAGAGATTCAGATTCGCCTCCCCGAGGCCAGCCTGGAACCCGTGCCGGCGCAGAACCAGACACTGGAAATTGCGGTGACAGCCGAGGGCCGGTACCTGGTCAATCAGCGGCCGCTGGTCAATGCGCGCCCGCAAACCCTGCGGGCGGCGCTGCAAAAGGTGGCGGGTGACAATCCGGGAACCGAGATCACCATTCGTGCAGATGCAGAGGCGTCCCACCAGTCGGTGGTCACGGCAATGGATGTTGCTGGCAAGCTGGGTTTCGTCAACATCAATATCGCCACAGTCCAATCTGGTGACTGATCCAACGACTTCCGCCAGCGGTGCCCCGGGAGGGGACCACACCCACTCCTCGGCCCAGGTTTACCGTCGCCTGCTGGGCTATGCCATGCGGGACCTAGGTGTCTTCGGGCTGGCCATACTGGGGATGGTCATTTACGCCCTTTCCGACACTGCTTTCGCCGTGCTGATGAAGAAAGTCCTCGACGTCGGTTTCGTGGAACAGGATCGCGAGGCCATGGCGGTTCTGCCGCTGTGGCTGGTGGGGATTTTCATTGTCCGCGGTGTTGGCAGTTTTCTTTCGGGATACTGCATGAACTGGGTTGGCAGAAACGTGATCAAAACCCTGCGTCGCGAAATGTTTGCCAGGTTTCTGGAATTGCCGACAGCTTTTTACGATCGTAACTCTTCCGGCGTGCTGTTATCCAAATTGACCTTCAACATCGAACGAGTTGCCGAAGCCACCACGCGCTCGGTAACGGTACTGGTAAGGGACAGCCTGACCATTGTCGGTCTGCTGGCCTGGATGTTTTACCTTGAGCCTGTTTTATCACTATTGGTGGTCGTAATGGGTCCTCTGATCGGGATGCTGGTGCGCTGGGTCAGCAATCGCTTCAGGCGTTACAGTTCCCGTATCCAGGATTCCATGGGCGATGTGACGCGCTTTGCCGAGGAGGTCGTGAAAGGCCACCAGATCATCAAGATCTTCGGCGGACAGGAATACGAGGAGGAACGTTTCGAGGCAGTCAATGAGCAGAATCGACGTCTGCACAATCGCTTTGTATTTGTGCACTCCGCCAGTCTGCCGGTCATCCAGCTGATCGCGGGCGTCGGCATCGCGGCGGTTATTTTTGTGGCTTACGGTGGGGCGTTTATTGAGCCTTTGAGCGCCGGCGAATTCGTGTCTTTCCTGGGCGCCATGTTGTTGATGATGGCGCCACTCAAGCGACTGACGGACGTGAATGCACCGATTCAGCAGGGCATTGCCGCCGGGCACAGCATTTTTGAACTCGCCGACGAGCTGCCTGAGCAGGACGCAGGCCAGCGCAAGCTCACCAGGGCGCAAGGTGATATTCAGTTTGAGAGCGTAAGTTTTGCATACCAGCGCAACAAGGGTCCGGTACTCAGAGATGTGAATCTTTCGGTCGCCGCCGGTGAAACCGTCGCGATCGTGGGTAGTTCCGGCAGCGGCAAGTCCACACTGGTCGGTATGCTGCCGCGTTTTTATGATGCCAGCAGCGGGCGGATCCTCCTGGATGGACATGATGTGCGCGAGTATCGGCTTGCTGACCTGCGCCGGCAGATTGCTCTGGTTAGCCAGGACGTAACCCTTTTCAATGACACGATTCGCGCCAATATTGCATATGGTTCGCGACGCGATGCGGATGAACACCAGATTCGCGAGGCAGCGGATGCCGCGCATGTGACTGAGTTCCTCGATGAGTTACCCGATGGCCTGCTGAGCACGGTTGGAGATCGCGGGGTGCTGCTGTCCGGTGGTCAGCGTCAACGCATTGCCATTGCGCGGGCGCTGCTGAAGAACGCACCGATACTGATCCTGGACGAGGCAACTTCGGCGCTGGACACCGAATCAGAACGCCACATCCAGACCGCCCTGGAAGTGCTGATGCGCAACCGCACTACGCTGGTTATCGCGCATCGCCTGTCCACCATCGAACAGGCCGACCGCATCATCGTCCTGGAAGAAGGCCGGGTCGTGGAGACTGGCGACCATCGCAGCCTGCTGGCCGAAGGTGGTCGCTATGCGGCCCTGCATCGACTGCAATTCGAAGACGGCGCCTGAAGCGGTCCCGGGCCCGTGGAAAAGCTGGCAAGCAAAATCTGGTATTCGAACCACTGGGCCGCGCGGCTGCTGCTCCCGCTGACGTGGATATTTGTTCAGCTGGTGGCACTCAGAACTGCGCTTTACAACAAGGGCCTGCTCCGCGCCCGGCGATTGCCGCTACCTGTCGTCATCGTGGGCAACATCAATGTTGGCGGTACCGGTAAGACCCCGTTGACAATCTGGCTGAGTCAGCGGCTGCGGCGCGAGGGGTGGGTGCCGGGCATCCTGGCACGTGGGTATCGCGGCGCCAGCAGCGAATGGCCCCAGCTCGTGACCTTGAACTCCGACCCGGCGCTGGTGGGTGACGAGGCGCTGGTGCTGGCGCGACGTTCCGGTTGCAAGGTTGCGGTGGGCCCCGATCGCGCCAGCGCAGGCGAATTGCTCATCAAAGAGGGCGTTGACGTACTACTCAGCGATGATGGCCTGCAGCATCTCAAGTTGCAGCGTGACTTCGAGATACTCGTGGTGGATGGGGAGCGCGGTTTCGGTAATGGCCGCTGCCTGCCCGCCGGACCGCTGCGGGAGCCGCTGGCCCGAGCGGCCCGGGTTGATTTCATCATCCAGAACGGCGGCGATGTCCCGGTGCCGATACCTTCGGAGGCGCCGCGGGCCATCATGAAGCTGCGCCAGCTGGTGGCAGTTCCGGTGGCCGGTGGCGAAACACGGCGTCTGGCAGATTTTGCAGCGTCGCCGGTGCATGCACTGGCCGGTATCGGCAATCCGGAAAGGTTCTTTCGTCAGTTGGAAGAGCTGGGCCTGGAGGTGATCCGCCACGCCTTGCCGGACCATGCGGAATTGACCATGGACGACGCCCTTTTCATGGACAACTTGCCCGTCCTGATGACGGAAAAAGATGC
>JBFIQI010000119.1:0-6970 GCA_041609715.1 Gammaproteobacteria bacterium | reverse complement strand
GCGAGTCGAATGCAGGGCATCCTCGACACGGGCCTTTTTCTCCTTCATTTCCACTTCGGTAGCAGCGCCGACCTTGATGACGGCAACGCCGCCCGCCAGTTTGGCCACGCGTTCCTGCAGCTTTTCGCGGTCGTAATCCGAAGTTGCGTCGTCCGCCTGCTTGCGAATACTGGTGACCCGGGCTTCAATGTCCGACTTGCTGCCGGCACCATCGATCACCGTGGTGTTCTCCTTGGTAATCTGCACCTTCTTGGCGCTACCGAGATCCTCGAGCGCAGCCTTTTCCAGGCTCAGGCCAATTTCTTCGGAAATGACCTTGCCGCCGGTCAGGACAGCGATATCTTCCAGCATCGCCTTGCGGCGGTCGCCGAATCCGGGGGCCTTGACCGCTGCAACTTTCACGATACCGCGAATGTTGTTGACCACCAGCGTGGCCAGCGCTTCACCCTCCACGTCTTCTGCAACAATCAGCAGCGGACGGCCGGCTTTGGCCGCGCTTTCCAGAATCGGCAGCAGATCGCGAATGTTGGAAATCTTTTTGTCGTGCAACAACACCAGCGGATTCTCGAGCTCGGCGCTCATGCTCTGCTGGTTATTGATGAAATACGGGGACAGGTAGCCGCGGTCGAACTGCATGCCCTCGACAACGTCCAGCTCGTTCTCGAGGCCCGAGCCTTCTTCCACGGTAATGACGCCTTCCTTGCCGACTTTCTCCATGGCCTCCGCGATGATCTGGCCGATATCTGCGTCAGAATTCGCGGAGATGGTGCCCACCTGGGCGATTGCCTTGGAATCCTCGCAGGGCCTGGACAGGGACTGCAGTTCCTTGACCGCTACTATGACACCGGCGTCAATGCCGCGCTTGATGTCCATGGGATTGACACCGGCTTCTACCGATTTCAGACCTTCCCGCAGAATGGCCTGGGCAAGCACCGTGGCAGTCGTGGTGCCATCGCCAGCCACGTCCGAGGTTTTGGACGCGACCTCCTTGACCATCTGCGCACCCATGTTCTCGAACTTGTCCTTGAGTTCGATCTCTTTGGCTACCGATACGCCGTCCTTGGTAACCGTCGGTGCACCGAAACTTTTTTCCAGTACAACATTACGACCCTTCGGGCCCAGGGTTTCCTTGACTGCGTTGGCCAGTATGTTGACGCCCCTGAGCATTCGGCCCCGGGCATCATGTGAAAACAGCACTTCTTTAGCTGACATGATTCATTCCTCCTCAAATACTTTGTCAATCAGGCAATTGCTCCAGATCAGGCGTCGATGACGGCCATCACGTCGTCTTCGCGCATTACCAGGTATTCCTCGCCGTCGATTTTGACTTCGGTACCCGAGTACTTGCCGAACAGGATCTTGTCCCCGTTCTTGATATCCAGCGGGCGGACCTCGCCGTTTTCCAGCAATTTGCCTTTGCCCACGGCAATCACTTCTCCCCGGATGGGTTTCTCGGTGGCCGTATCCGGGATCACGATGCCCCCGGCCGACTTGGTCTCGGCCTCCAGGCGCTTCACCAGCACCCGGTCATGCAATGGACGAATTTTCATGGATGTTTCCTCCTGGCGGACTATCCAAGTTATTGAAAAATATAGTGTAATGAGTGCGAATTAGCACTCTCCCCTGGTGACTGCCAGAATCATATTAAAAAATTCCCGCCAGTCAAGTGGGTTTGCAAGGCAATGTGGTGACGGCCCGGCGTACTTTCAAGAGGTCCCGGGCAAGGACCCCCTGATCAGCCGGCGGTCAGCAGGCTACCGTGATCGATATGGCGTATTTTGTCGCCCTGCCCGAGTCGGTAAAAAGAACGTATTTCATTGAGCAAACCGCGCTGGGCGGTACGCCCGAGGAACAGCCGCGCCAGCCGCAGGCAGTATTTGCCGGCATAGCGATTCGCCACCCGGTAGCGCTCATGTTCCACGGGTTCCAGCTCGGCATCGAAGACATGGCGCTCGAACAGCGAGTTGTGCAGCTCCCTGGGCACTCGCCCGGCTCGCTGGCTGGCCGCCAGCATGGCGGCACAAATATACTTGTCAACTTCCGCCTGCAGTTCCAGCTCCAGCAGTGACACGGCGCGGTCCGCAGCCGCACGCCAGGTCAGGTAAAGGAAATGGCTGACTCCCTCCACCACCGTCCAGAAATCATCGAGGTTATGATCATTGAGCGCTGCATGAGGATCGTTGTCGTCCAGCCGCGCCAGTACTTGCTCGTCAAGATACAGGGCCAGTTGCGCGCCATCGTCATCTTCCGCCACCAGCAGTTTCTCCGGTACATCCCGGCTGCGCCCCCCGGACCCTTCGAGTTTCCTGGCCTGATCGCGATTGGTGATCAGAAAGTCCGCAGCATGATAGGCACCGGGAATCCGGTAAATCCTCTCCAGGAGTTTTTGAGTCCGACTAACGGTCATCCGGACTATCAGTGACGCCGAGTGGTCGAGGCGATGCTGACCGGCTGTACGCCGAGCCTGGAAAGCAGCATGCCGGCTCGACGGCTGCCGGTCTTCAGCCAGATTTCGTACAAGCGCAAAATATCCCTGTCACTGCTTATCTGGGCGCTTTCACTGACTTCCCAGAGGACATCGACAAACCCCTGAAATTTACGCGCCAACTCACGGTACACCCCGGAAAACGCCTGACCATAGCTTGTACCGCGTACCCGCTGGTGCAGAGAACTGTATGCATTGCCGCCCATTGCAACGTAGTAGTCTACGTCCACCAATCGACGCGAAAACATCTGGCTGAAAAACCCGGCAATAAACAGCGAAACATCGCCCAGGCGACGCAAGGCATCATTGCGCTGGCGATCACTGTCCGCTTCCATAGCTTCCGCCAGCATCAGAGCCAGCGGTTTCAGCTGGCGGCCGTCAGGGGTGTCTTCGTAGAGCTCCTCGGCCCGGGTGAACATGGTCAGCACGTTGACTACGTAGTGCACCGTATGATCATCGGCATTGAGATTCTGATTGGCGAGCGCGCTTTCCACCGAGTCTCTGAAAAACTCGCGTACATTGCAGCTTGCAATCACTTTGCGATTTCGACTGCCTGACTTCATCAGCAGCCTCCTCGAGCTCTCTCAGTTTCGGACTTTAAACAGGTCTCAGCGCACCATTTGTACCAGCTTGAATTTATTTATCCTTGGAAGTTGATGACTGTCAAGCAACCACGTCGCGATTCGCGATGCAGTCCCCGTGCAGGCGCTTGCGCCCGCAGAGCAGTCGCAGGTTTTGAAATTCAGAGGGAATAAGGCTCGGGACAACGGTGAACAAGCTGTTGTCCGGGACGCCCGCCTGGAACCATCCCGCTTCAGGAGGAATAGAAACTCAGCAGGAGCAAGCCGAGTCCCAGCACCACCGCCCAAACGGCATCTTCATGGTTTGCCATGAAATCCCGCAGGCCATGGTCAGGCTTCTGACTGGTTTCGGGCGTCATTTTTTTTGCCAGTGCCATAAGTAAGTTAGCAAAGTATATTTCTCGGAAACATTAACATAAAGGCATAAGTTGTTAAATTCTGTGAAATACTTCACATCGCGATGGACTGGCGAAGCCGCGCCGGCGAGTTTCTCTGGCACTGCCACCCCGGCATGAACGACATTAAATGGCCCGCGGGCCGCCCCGTGCAGGCGTCGGCTTGCCGGCATCGCGCCGGATAATAATTAATAAAAATCAGATAGTTATGTTTTCAGGCGCGCGTCCGGTTGCCGCTGGGGCCGGCAACCGGAGCAATTTTTAATCGTCGTAGCCTGCGTCCAGATCCCGCAACAGCTGTTGCCGCTCGCGGCGGCGCTCGATTTCGCGCCGGGATGCCCGGGCTCGCTGCTTGCGCTCCTCCCGCTCGAAGCGATCCAGGAAAATCTCAATATCCGTGTCGTCCTCGGACCACATTTCAAATGCGTCCAGGTCCGACTCTTGTCTCTGTTTCATGACTCTCTTACTCGTTTACAGTCGGCCATTAGCCGGCTTCGGCACCATGCCGGGCGGCGGGAATATAGTGTGTCCGTAAAATAAATCAAGGTTTTTGCGCGCCGCGCGCAGCGGGTTCAAGGCCTGTATCATGGCACGGCAGTAACACCGCCAACCGGGAGGACGGCATGCGCTATCGACGCATTGGCGACAGCGAACTCGAGGTCTCTGAAATCGCCCTCGGATCGTGGCTGACTTATGGCACCGGAGTCCGCGGCAAAATTGCTGCGGCCTGCATACGGCAGGCTTTTGACCGTGGCATCAATTTCATTGATACCGCGAATGTTTATGGCCGTGGCGCCGCCGAAGAACTCCTGGGCAAACAGTTGGAGGGCATCCCCCGAGACGACTATGTGCTCGCCACCAAGGTGTTCTTTCCAATGTCGGCCAGCGACCGCGGTCTTTCAGCCGACCAGATTCAAAAGCAACTGGATGCCTCTCTGAGACGCCTGCGCACTGACTATGTTGATCTTTACCAGTGCCACCGATACGACCACGAAACGCCATTGGCAGAAACCATGGCGGCCCTGACCCGGGCTGTAGAAAGCGGCAAGGTTCGTTATGTCGGCTTCAGCGAGTGGCCGGCCGACAAAATTCGCGAGGCCCTGGGTATGGACGGGGTTGTGAAATTCGTTTCCAGCCAGCCCCATTATTCGATGCTGGGACGCTGGCCGGAGTCCGAAGTAATTCCCGCGTGCCGCGAACACAGGATAAGCCAGATCGTTTTTTCACCGCTCGAGCAGGGTGTCTTGACGGGCAAGTATCTGCCGGACCAGCCGCCGCCGGCGGATACCCGCGGCAGCGATGATGCCTCGAACCAATTCATGGGCGACTGGCTACAGGACGATGTACTGCATGCTGTCCAGTCGCTGCGGCCGCTGGCTCAGGAGGCCGGCCTCAGCATGGCGCAACTGGCGCTGGCCTGGCTTTTACAAAACGATAACGTAGCGGCGGCCATCATCGGCGCCAGTAAACCCGAGCAGATCGTCGATAATGCTGCGGCCTCGGGTGTAACTCTGGATCAGGGCCTGCTGAGCGCCATCGATGATCGTCTGCAGGCGGTGATTCGCCGGTGAGCGGGACTTCGCAAACCCAGACCCTGTTTGGCCTCGACGGCAAGTTGGCTTTGATCACCGGGGGCACGCGCGGCATTGGCCGGGCCACCGCCGAGCTTTTTGCACAGTTAGGTGCCAGCGTCATCATTGTCGCCCGGGATTCCGCCGGGATTCTTGTATGTCTTGAAAAGTGGCGAGCCCTGGGTTTGAAGGTGCGCGGCCTCAGCGCCGATCTTGCCGAGCGGGAAGAACGGGATCGGCTCATCTCAGAACTCGATCTTGATTCGCTGGACATACTTGTCAATAACGTGGGCACCAACATCCGCCGGCCGGCACAAGAATACAGCCCCGCAGAATACTCACAGATCATGCGCACCAATCTGGACTCGGCCTTCGAGCTCTCGGTGGCGTTGCAGCCGGCGCTGGCAAGCACTGGCGATGCGGCAATCGCAAATGTCAGTTCGGTCGCCGGCTTGACCCACCTTGGCACCGGTGTTGCTTACGGCATGAGCAAGGCGGCGATGAACCAGATGACCCGCAACCTGGCCGTGGAGTGGGCCTCGGCAGGGATTCGCGTCAATGCAATTTGCCCCTGGTACACCGATACGCCGCTGGCACGAACGGTGCTGGACAAGCCCCTGTATCGCGATGCTGTACTGGCGCACACGCCAATGGGACGTATTGCCCGGGCGCAGGAAGTGGCTGCGGCGATTGCTTTCCTGTGCTCGCCGGCGGCGAGCTTTGTTACCGGCCAGTGCCTGGCGGTCGATGGCGGTTTCAGTGTCCGGGGTTTCGATGCGCCTGTCGTTTGAATTGGCTCAGGTAGCCTGTCGCCTGCAAATACCTTACATTTACCGGCACTCGCCAGCGCATTGTTGCATGCTATTGCCGCCGTGCACGGCCCGATCCAACTCCACTGATTAATAAATGAACGAGAAAACTCTCCGTGCATTGGTCGAGGCAGGTGCCGTCAAACGCATCAGAATCATCGCCAAGGGCGCGATTTTTCACGTGGAGGCCGATACGCCCAACGGCACCGTTACGGCTGCCACCATGAAAGGCAAAGTCAAAACCTGGAGTACGCTGGATGCGTCCGCTCGCTGGGTTCGATCCCTGGGTATCGGCAGGGCCCATATCCACATGAGTCACTGGCAACCGGAACAACGCGGTTTGAAGCTCTGAGTAACCAGCTGCATCGGACCAACCACGCTCCTGCGAACACTTGAGGGCCAAGCATGAACATCAGAATTTCCTGGATTATCTTTGCGGTCATCCTGATAGCGGCGACAGCTTTTAATTACGCCGAGGCCAGGCGACCCGCGGCTGGCAAATCCGCGACGGCGGCCGATCTGGATAAAGCCTGGCAGCGTCACCGGGAGCTGCAGCAAGCCTCCCTGTTTCATGGTCTCGAGTGGCGCAGCGTCGGGCCGATCGTTCAGGGCGGACGCGTGGTGGATATCGAGACGGTCCCCGGCGAACCCTACACATTTTATGTTGCCTATGCGTCAGGCGGACTTTGGAAAACCACCAACAATGGTGTCACCTTCGAACCGATTTTTGATCAACAGGCCACCCTGATCATGGGCGATATCGCCGTCGACCCCAGACGCCCGGAGACCGTATGGGTGGGCACCGGGGAAAATAATTCCTCGCGCTCTTCTTACGGCGGCATGGGTGTGTTTCGATCTGACGATGGTGGCGTCAGCTGGCGCAATATGGGCCTGGTGGACAGCAATCGCATCGGTCGCATCGTCATCGACCCCCGAAATTCGGACCGCGTGCTTGTCGCATCGCTGGGCAAACTTTACACACCGGGGGGCCAGCGCGGCATTTACCTGACCGAGGACGGGGGAGAAACCTGGCGTCAGGTGCTCGCCGGCGGGCCGGTGACGGGATTCGTCGACCTGGTCGTTACACCCGGCAATCCCGATGTGCTTTACGCGGCCTCCTGGGAACGCT
>JBFIQI010000118.1:0-7149 GCA_041609715.1 Gammaproteobacteria bacterium | reverse complement strand
CATGTTTGCTTTGCCCACCGGCATCCTTGGGTCAGGCTTTATCGAGGAATTCCATCGCAAGAATCGGTCCCGTAAGTGTCCGCACTGTGGCCAAGCGCTGGAGTAAGCGCACGATAGCGCCAGTCAATCCTCGCGCAAGTATCCCCAGGTATGAAGTTTGTCGCTGTCCTCAAACCAGCGGTCGCCGATATCGGTACGGTAATACATGTTAGGAATCATGATGTTACGGACCCTGTTATAGGCCTGGGTCTGGGCTTCTTTCATGGAGCGCCCGGTCCCAACCACTACCAAAATGACCCCCGATGAACCCGTCACCAGCCACTCGCCGTTCTCGAGGCGCACATCCTCGATATGCACACCCCCGGTCGGCGGCTTGCGAAAAATAATCACACTGTCCTTGGAATTCACTTCGAAGGTCTTGGGGTCTTCAAATGGGAATGGCGGCACAACAACCCGTACACCAACCTGGAAACCCGACTGCACCCGAAACTCGGTCATTTCTCCACTGGCAAGTCCATAGAGAAAATCTGCCATGGGCGTAAGCATACTTTCCTGCTGTATGAATATGGTCGGATATCCAAAGCGCGGCGTGAACTCCAGCGGGTAAATCCCCTTGCCATTGACGATGCAATTGAGATCTATGTAACCGACAAAACCCTCTTCTGCCAGTTTGGCGGACATTTTCTTCAGGGTGCTGTTAAAAATCCTGTTGGGCTTGCTCCAGTACATGGACGTACCCATTTCTCCCGTTGACGGCCCGAGATTTCCGGGAAATAGTTTCTTGTGTTCAAAATTTATATTGATCGGAGTAACAAACTGGCGGCCATTGAAAAACGCACCCACCGCTACTTCCACGCCGGTTACACGGCGCTGCATCTGAAAGATTTTCACCCGGTCTGAATATACGTTCTTGTAGGCACGCAGAACATGAATAACATCCCGACCATCGTTTTCTTCACCAACAAACAGCAAGCGCTTGATATTTTGTGCTTCTCCGCTGGGTTTGATTACATATCGCGCCGGGTTTTGCTGCACATAATGGATCGCCTCGTCAAACGACTGGAATTCCTGGAACGGAATAATTGGGATGCCCAGGCGTTTTAACTCTTCCTGGCCAAAAGAACGGCTGTCCTCCAGCTTATCCGTATACGCGGTTCCGCCAACCGCCAGCCGCCCGTCTTTGCGAAGACGCTCAGCAAGCTCCCCATGCCCTAGTACATCGTCAAAGACAATTACATCTGCCCACTCCAGTTCCGCCTCCCAGTCATCGACCTTCGGCACAAATCCGTCGCCAATAGCCCGACTGTCCGGATCCTTGATGTAGTACTTGACCGCGTGTCCCTCCTTGAGAACCTGCCAAGCGGTATCGGTTATCAGAGCATCGTAAGAGACAAAAAGAAATTTTTTCTTGTCCAAGGAAAATTCTCCGGGCACAGATTTTGCCCTGCTTCTGCAAGCTTACGAGAAACCGCCCGGCGAGACCGGGCGGCAGCTGTATTCTCAATAATATTCGGCGGCGAACAACCGCGATCGGTTATCAGTTCAAAGCGCGGGCAAGCTCGGCGCGCCGGTTCTCTTCATTGCCGATATGATTAATCCATTGACGCGCGGTGCGCTCATTGGCTTCATAGTTCGAAGCGACGCGGAAAGCGGAGCGCGCCTGGTCAAGCCGGTCGAGTTCATACAGGGACATACCCAGCATGACCTGGGCATCACCCGGCCGCCTGACGCCGCCTTTCGCCAAGCCGGCACGCAGTGCTTCAACCGCTTCGACATGCCTTTCCAGATTCAAATAGGATTGCGCGAGACGCACATAAAGATCACCGTCGTCTGAAAGCTGCGCGGCGCGCTGCAATGGCGGAATCGCCTTTTCAAATTCTCCAGCCATGAACCATGACTGTGACAGTAACCGCAAATTTGATTCCTTTATTTCGACGAGATTATTGTCTACCGCCTCCTGCAGAATTTTCGCGCCCTTGTAAGGTACGCCGTTGGCCACGTAAAGCTGCGCAAGATTTAGAATCTCACGCCCGCTGTCGAGCATCCCCTGCAGGTGAGCCATTTCCAATGCCGCCAACTGTTTTTTATCGTCGTTCAGTTCATGGTAAACGGCCGAAAGTTGCGTGTAATAGGCTTTCTTCGGATAAAGCCGGATAAGTTCTTTGAGAACCTGTTCGGACTTCGGGTAATCGTTAAGTTCGTAATAGAACAACCGTTGTAGCAGCAACCAGTTTTCCTTGACCGGCTTGCCCTGCTGACGCGCTATGCGCATGGCCGTTTCAATGTTTGGCAACGCCTTGCGATAGTCCTTCAGCTGATAGTATGCCTGAGCGACAATCACATACGGCTCAGGCCCCGGGTTGTTGGCCACCCGAAACCACCGCTCCATGTACTCAATACTCTTGCGGTAGTTTTCCGATTGAAAATAAAGTTGCGCCAGGCTGTAAATGGTGCCGTTTTCCAGGGCCTCCGGCAGGTCTGGCTGGGCAAGTACATTCTCGTAAGCGCGCACGGCATCGTTGTAGCGATCCTGTGAGTAATATATGAAAGCGTAGAAGTTGTACATCTGCGCTCGCTCGTAACTATTCAGGCTGTCGTCGCCACGCAGCTTGTTGAGAATCGCCAGGGCCTGCTGGTAGTTATCGGCCTCGGCAGCAACCTGCGCTTCGCTGAGCTGTTTATAGGTTTTCTCCCGCATCGCAGGGGTCTTGCGCGTTTTGCGTTCGGGTTGCTCAGCCTCCTGGGCGGCAGCGGTTTCGACTACCGCTGGCGCAATGGCAACTGAGAGCAATGCCAATGCAAGCATCGGTAGCTGACGGATAAGAAAATTGAGTTTTCTACGCATGAGAATCTCTTGAATCGATCATCCTTCTTCCAGGCGGAAAGTGATCTTGTTCTGAACACCGGCCACCTCTACTGGTTCACCATCTACGACCTTGGGCTTGTATTTGAATTTCAGAACGGCCTCCAGGGCGGCCTTTTCCAACAGGCTGCTGGTCGACTCCACCACGAAGGGGTCACGAACCGTGCCCTGCCGGGTCACCGTAAACTCCACAATTACGTGTCCTTCAATACCGCGCTGCAGCGCACGCCTTGGATAAACGGGTGCAACCTTGACGATGGGTAAATAGTCGCCGTCGCTTACCGCGAGACCGAAGCTGCTGGGAATGTCCATTTCGGCGCTGACCGGAACCTGCGCGACCGAAATGGCATCAGCCGAGGGATCCACAGCATCCTGCTGGGGTTGCGGCATATCCGGTGGTGGCTGTTCGGGCTGGGGCGGTTTCTTGGGTTTGCGCTGTTTCTGCTCGAGCGTCTCTTCTGGTTTGACCCTGACGAAAT
Source organism: Gammaproteobacteria bacterium (assembly GCA_041609715.1). Classification (GTDB taxonomy): domain Bacteria; phylum Pseudomonadota; class Gammaproteobacteria; order Steroidobacterales; family JABDLF01; genus JABDLF01. The sequence goes on along the minus strand of JBFIQI010000118.1, from coordinate 3,807 downwards.
CCACAAAGTGTGTGGCTTCAGTGTCGGTCAAAGCGCCTTTACCCGTTGCGATCAGCACCTGCATCACTCCCAGCAGGCCCCAGGTTATTGCGCCTCCAAGAAGAATCGATGTCCCGACTCTGCTAATCATGTTCGCCTTCCTGCCCTAATTCTGGGCGGCAATCGAAACGTTATAAACACCCGCCTGGCGTGCGGCATCCATCACAGCGATCAGCGTTTCGGTGACCGATTTCTTATCTGCCTGTATGACAACAGAACCTTGCGGATTCTCCGCTTTCAGACGTTCAATATTGGCGCGCACGGCCCTGATATCGATCTTGCGGCGATCGATCCATATGCCGCCATTGGGGTCGATTGCAATGAGAATATTGGCTTTTTCTTTAGGCACGGCAGTTTGAGCATCCGGCCTGTTCACATCGATACCCGTTTCCTTTACGAAGGATGCTGTCACGATAAAGAAAATAAGCATGATGAATACCACGTCCAACATCGGCGTGATATTGATCTCATTCTCTTCTTCCTGTTGGCCTACGCCCTGAAAAGGTCTACGCATGTTTGCGGTCCTCAGTGATCCATGGTCAGGTGGTCTTGCAGCAGTTCCCGTTCGCGCTCGGCCATGCTGTTGAGAATGGTCGAGGCGAACACCCCTGAAAGCGCGCCCACCATGCCCGCCATCGTCGGAATAGTCGCTTTTGATACGCCGTCAGCCATGGAGCGGGCATTGCCGGTACCGGCAATAGCCATCACGTCAAAAATGGCGATCATGCCGGTTACGGTACCCAGCAAGCCCAGCAGCGGACAGAGCGCCACCAGGGTTTTGATCAGCGGCAAAGTCGCGTTGCCGCTCATCTTGACCCGGGAAATCAGCGCCTCCCTGATCTGGTGGGCATCCCAGGACTTGCGCTCGCTGCGCGCCTCCCAGGTGTCCATGGCTTCGGCAACAAGCTTCTTGTGCCGGGTGCGGAAATAAATGAATCGCTCGATAATCAGAATCCACATGACCAGCATGAGCACGGCGAGCCATGACAGGACATCGCCGCCCATGGTCAGGAAATCGAGCGTGGCGTAATACCAGTCTGCAAGCCGATACATTACCTTGCTCCGTTATCTGATTCAGGCACCCCGACCTTCCTGCTCGTCACGCTCGGCAATAATGCCGGCGCTCTGCTCCTGCAAGACGTGCACGATACGGTTGCTGCGCCCCGAAACCAGCGTGTGTAACAACACCATCGGGATCGCAACCACCAGCCCCAGCACTGTGGTCACCAGGGCTTGCGAAATACCGCCCGCCATGAGTTTCGGATCGCCCGTGCCGTATAGCGTAATCGCCTGGAACGTATTGATCATGCCGGTAACCGTTCCCAGCAGACCCATCAGCGGCGCAATCACCGCGATAATCTTCAGGAACAGCACGCCACGATTCAGCGCCGGTGTTTCTTTTAAGATGGCCTCGCCGAGCTTGAGTTCCAGCGATTCGCGATCCATTCCCCGGTTTTCCTCCGCAACCTTGAGGACCCGGCCCAGTGGATTGTTATCAGCGGCTTTGGAACTCTTCAACTGCGCCGTTACCTTGCGGCTGGCAGTGCTGAGCGAAATCAGGCGCTCCAGCGCCAGCAACAGGCCCAGTGCTCCCAATGCCAGGATCAGGTAGCCGACCGTTCCGCCCTGGTCGATGCGCTCCTTGAGCGTCGGCGTACTGATCAGCGATCGCAGGATCTGTCCGCGAGTGGGGTCGACGGCGAATGCCACGGGACCGGAACCTTGCGCAGCTTTCACCAGTTCTGATGTGGATTTCACATAGCGACCCTGGGGCGGTTGCCGGCTCAGGACCAGCAAATTCCCGGTCGCGGGATTGTATTCGAGGTAATTGCCGTCGGCGACAACATTGAATGCGCCCACGCGGACTACGGTCTCCTCGGCGGTGGTCCCGTCGGTATTGGTCACCGTTGTGGTAAACCGGGCCACTTTACCGTTCTCGGTGGCTTCGCGTTGCAACTCGAACCACAAGCGCTCGATTTCCTCGATGGACGCCAACTCTGTGGCGCTGCCCATCTTGGAACCCAGTTCTGTCAGAAACTCGCCTCTGTCCGGGTACTGGATGCTGGTCAGCGAATCATCGAAAAAGCCCTGGGTGTCGCCGGCAACCTGTTGCAGGACGCCGAACAGCTCTTTCAGAGACCCCAGACGTTTCTCCAGCGCGTCCTGTTTCTCCGCGAGGATGACTTCGTTGGCTTCAAACGTATTTTCCAGCTGTTCGCTGCGACGTTCAGCCGCTGCCTTGCGCGCTTTTGTATCGTTCAGAATTTTCTGTTGGTTGGCTCTGTCCGCTTGAAACTCACGCTCGCGCTGCCGGTTTTCCTGGGCTTCCGAGGCCCGGCCCTGCTCCACCAAACGCAACAACTCGCTCAACGACCTCGCCTGGCCTTCCTGGGCCTGGGCAATAGGCGCCCCGATCATCAGCAAGCCAAGCGCAATTAAAGTTATTCTGGTTTTCATTGCACATCCTCCGGCGCCGACAAGGGCAGCAGTAACAGGTCGGGCGCTTTTTGCTTACCTGCAACCCGCAGCGCCTCGCGCACACTGCTGGTAAACGAACCAGACACTTCTTCGAATTGGCCGGTCTCCTGATTCCAGCGGCCGGTGCGCTCGCTGTCCAGGGTCTGATAAATCAGCGCCACCCGGCCGATGCGCAGAAAATCTACTTCCAGTTCCTGGCCATCCAGCGCCAATGTGCCGCGGTAGGTTTCGATGTTGCGCCCGTAATCGCTCTCGATAGTAAAGGCCTCCATCACTTTGCGGAATTTTTCCGCAACCGTTACGTCTGAGCGCTCCATTAGCGTCTTCAGATCTCTCACACGCTTGGCGCGCTCTTCAGGCAAAAACGGCACATCAAGGCTGACAAACTTCTCGAGGCCATCGGTCATTCGAACCATCAACGGCATGATCTGCCGCTCAATAACCGTAACCTTATCGATGGCATTATCGAGTTGCTGCATCTCAAGCTGCTGATTTTCCACCTGCTTGTTGAGAAGCTGGTTATAGACATTCAAGCCGTCAAGCTCCTTAACCAGAACCTTGTATTCCTGCAGCAAGTCCTGGGTTTGATCCACAGTTGCGTCTATGCGCTTCTGGGATTGAGCGCCCGCCTGATTCTTCTGCACTACTGCAGCAATCACGCTGTCGACGCTCTGGGCCCCAGCCGAAACCGGCAGGTAGGCACAAAGCGCCGTCAGAGAAATCACCAGCATGCGCAGCATGCGTCTGGTCTGATGTTTCATGAAAATCCCCGGAATATTCAGCTATTCACAAGTTTATGGTTTTTGAATCGAGGAGACAGCTAGCAGCTGCCCACCCCTGACAACACTTTTCTTAATCTGCGGATGATTTCGATGCTTAATTAGGGAGCAACAAAGTCAACCGCAATTATTCGGCAACAATAGTACATTTTTGCCAGCAGAAAAATCATCAGGACGCCTACCTCCGCCAGAATCCAAATGACACGGCCGGTCAAGCTCCCAAGAGACTGCTTTGGCGCACGCCCTGTTGCCCGGGCACGCGAACGATACTATCGGACAACTGGCCAGCCTTTGCATGTTGCATTGCAATAAGCTTTAATTAGCCTGAGACGGTCGGGCACGACAGATGCGGGGCGCCAGTCTTACAGAAGCACTTCGCATGCACTCTCGGGGCCCGTCCACCATCGGGCTTGCGGTCGAATATTTTTGCTTTTTTCAGGAGTTAGACTCATCAGCAGCAACCCTGACACCACCCCACTGCGGCGGCCCGACCTGGATAAGGCCGTCACTG
>JBFIQI010000117.1:0-7151 GCA_041609715.1 Gammaproteobacteria bacterium | reverse complement strand
CGCTTAACAGGGACCGGAGCAATTCCAGCTCGGCGGCAAGGACTGCAGCCCTGTGCCGGCTAACAGGGGCGAGCCCACGGTGAAAATTCGGGTCCCGGCGTCGTCCCGGCACGCTTGCTTAAGCAACTGATTTTATGTGAAAAAATTGCGACTATTAAGTAGCAGGACAAAAACCGGTGCCAGTGCTTTGAAAACTATGATAAAAATCGCCATGTTTTTGGCCAGAAAAACGATGACAGCGCGGTGCCTGATCCCGTAGACTGAACCTTCGCATGCCGCGCCTGGCCGCGCCGTGCCCAACAATTACAACGGTTTGGGGATAGTTCTTGTACCTGAGTCGATACAAGCTAAAGGCGCCTCCTTTCGGCAGCGAGCCGGACCCGGATTTCTTTTTCCTGTGCGACCGGCACGCCTCTGCGCGTCGCCAGATCGACAAGGCGCTCTGGTACGACGAGCCGTGCGCAGCGGTTTTGGGTCCCGCGGGCATCGGCAAGACCATGCTGCTGCAGCATCTGATGGACAATCTGCAGGGAGAAGCGCCACTCATTCATGTGCAAACCGTTCCCGGTTCGGCGCTGGATTTGCTCCGGTCCCTGTTAAGCGTGCTTGGCTTTGATGACATCGAGGCCCGGCGCGCCGAGTATCGCCACATCCTGGGTGCCTATCTGGTCCATCAACAGGGTCAGGGTAGCCGGCCGGTGCTGGTACTGGATAACGTGGAACAGATGCCCACCGATGCGCTTCGGGAAATTTGCTGGTTATCAACTATTGGTGACGGTGAACGCGCGGCGCTGCATTTTCTGTTATTCGGCCGTTCGGAGTTTGTGGCCAGGCTTGACGGCAGGGATTTGCTGGACCTGGCTGAACTGGTACGAGTTCGACATGAATTGCGCGGCCTAAGTGAAGGTGAAACTCTCGGATATATCAACCACCGGCTGGATCTGGTTGGGGGTCGAAGCGATCGCTTGATTCCGCAGGAGCTGATACCTGTCATTTACCGTTATTCGCAAGGTATTCCCGCAACCATAAACGCGCTTTGCCACCAGGCATTGCAGCTTGCAGCGCAAGCGTCCCTGGAGGCTTTGGACGGGCCTAGCGTGGAGGCGGCGGCCGGCATACTGCAACTTGAAGCGGCAACTGATGAGGCCGGAGCAACGGTGGATTCGTCTCTCAATGCATTCTGCCGGGACGCGGTAGGTAAATTGGTGATAACCCACAAGGGCGAATTGTGCGGAACCGTGCCAATGGATAAAGAGCGTCTGGTTATCGGCCGCCACAATCTTAATAATATCTGCATTGACAGCAATGCTGTCAGCCGTTGCCACGCGCAAATCGTCAATATCGACGGCGCACAAGTGCTGATGGACATGAACAGCACCAATGGCACCTTTGTGAACTTCAAGCGCATTCAGCAGCAAGTGTTGCGGGATAACGATATCATCGCGATCGGTCGCCACCGGCTCAAATATGTTGCCGGATCGGGAGAACTTGCAGGGCGAGCGCGGGCGCAGCGGGTGCCGAAGCTTTCCGAGACTGTGGTGCTGGATGGCAAAGAATTGCAAATCACGCGCCCGGCGATGCAACGCGTGAAATAAGCGGCTCATGAGTGACCCGGACAAGTTGCAGGACTCCCGGCCTCAGTACGAAGCAGCAAACCCGAAGCTGAAAACCGACGCTTCGGGCATATCCGGCGGCCGGGGATTGCGGTGGTTGAGCTTGTGCGTGGCATTGTCTGCCGTCACGGCCGCTCTGGCCTTGCTGTTGCTCTTGCGTCACGGTCTGCCCTTGTCATTCAGCGGCTCCTTGCTGTTTGCGCTGCTGGTTGGGGTGGGTCTGCCGGCGCTGGTGAGCCTGGCGGTCACCGGGCGCACCCCGGAAAGGAAACTGAGCCTGGCCCAGCTCTGGAGCCTGGTTTGTGTGCCAATTGCGGTAATTTTGATAATCAATTTATTTATATAAACAATAAGTTACATAGTTATACTAATTTAGATTATTAATATTTGCCGCTAAGCGTTACCCATTGCCTCCGAATGTGAGGCAGTTCGCAGAGTCTGGTGGCCATGACCTCTAGTATTGAAGCCCTGCCAATGAAGCGAGGGCACCGCCATGCGCCAAACACCCATATTCAATTTCGTCCCCGACTCCGGCGACGAGTTGGACAAGGATGCCGTGCGGTCCGGTCAGAACGATCCCGAGGCAGGCAATGTGCCTGCGTTTGAGCCCACTCGCGACGGCTGGCGGGCCTACCAGGCGTGGTGCAAGCAGATCAGGGAAGACTGGCAAACAGACGACTGACATCTCCCGCCTGCCCACAGCCTTTGTCCTCATACTGATTACATCGAACCCCCAAGATTCTCTCTGCGCTTGAGGCGCAAAAAAAAGGCCGATCCAATGGACCGGCCAAAATACCTCATGATATGGGGGATTCTGAGGTGAAGTGTTGACGTCCGGCCCGAATGGAGGAACAGGCCGAACGCACAATCATTTAACCTCAGGACAGCAATCTATTCCGTGACGCAGTTCACGTTTCGCCCGAGTTTTGCCTCAGCCTCCGGAATTGGCGGCTGCCTCGGCGTCTGCCTCAGCGGCACTTTCCGGCTGCAGGTCAATCAGGATACGGATATCGGCGGCGTTACTGGTGTTCTCAATAAACTCCTCGACGATGTCCTGTTGCACCGAAGACCGCAGTGATTCCCGCACCGACTCGAAATCCGGTGGCGCCGACTCACGGCTACCCTCTGCAAGAATTACGTGATAGCCAAACTGAGTCTGCACGGGCGATTTCGAAAACTGCCCGGCCTCCATGGTCGCTACCGCATCGGCAAAAGGCTTTACCATGGCGTCGCGGGCGAACCAGCCGAGATCGCCGCCATTACCGGCGCTGGGTCCGATGGACTTTTCCTCGGCCAACTTCGCAAAATCGGCGCCGCCCTCAAGTTCTGAAATGATGCCGCGGGCTTCTTCCTCGGTCTTGACCAGTATATGTCGCGCTTTGTACTCCTTCTTGGGGGATGTTACGTACTGCGCTTCATAGGCTGCCTGCAGTCGGGCATCATCAATTTCGGCTTCTTCCACGAGTTTTCCGATACGCGCCTGAGCAAGAACATTCATGCTTTGCAGTTCTATGCGCGCGGCAATTTCCGGTTCTTTGTGCAGCTTACGGGACCGCGCTTCGGTGGATATGGCAATCAACTTGATGGCTTCATCCAGCACTTCCTGCTTCTGTTGTTGTGACAGCGCCTCGAACTTCTGACGAGTCCTCGCTTCTGAATAAATGTCGAGTATTTCGGGGGCCACCTTGTAACCGTTAACCACCGCTACAGGATTCGTGACTTTGATGCCACCGTGCTGCGATTGGCCCGACAGCTGATCACAAGCGCCCAAAAACATCAGGCTGGCTGCAATTGCCAGGTGCCTGGAAAAAATTTTTCTCATAAGAAATTCCTCTCGAGTTGCAAAAAATTCGGCCGTGGATTTCAGGACACGGACCGGGTTTCTTTTACCTGTATTGAAATGGCATGAATGTCGGTATCCATCAGATTGCCCAGCGCAGCATAAATTTTCCGATGCTGCGCCAGGGGATCGAGGCTGCTGAGAGCCGGCGCGGCGATTTCAATTCTGAAATGGCCACGCCCATCGCGCCCGCCCGCATGGCCTGCGTGCAGATGACCTTCATCAAAGATCTCCAGAACAGTGGGCTGTAATGCCGATTCGAGTCGGCGACGGATTTCGAGCATGCGCCGTTCTGTCGCCGCCAAAGTCACCTTTCATCTCCTGGCAGCTTGTGTGCAATCCAAACGCCCTGCAGCAGAGCGAACACGAGGGTCAGGCCGAGCATTCCAAACAGCTTGAAGTTTACCCAGGTGTTTTCGGAAAAATTGTAAACCACGTACAGGTTGATCGCTCCCAGCACGATAAAAAATACCCACCACATCGTATTCAGGGCGCGCCAGTCGGTGGCGCTTAATTCCAGACCGCCGGCATCGTCTGTATCGCTGCTCATATTATGAGTGTCAGCGTAAATGCCTTCCATCATCCGCTGAACTACCGGCTTTTGGCCAATGAACTGACTCCCCAGGAATACGGCTGCGAACAGCCAGTTGACCACTGTCGGCTTCCATTTGATGAAAGCCGGGTCCCTCAGCGCCAGGGTAATGCCGCCGAAAATCACTACCAGTACGGCCGTGGTCAGGTGCATACGGTTGACTGTACGGTGTCTGAACCAATGCACGCTGATCTGCACCAGGGAGGCCACGATAATCACGCCGGTCGCCACATAGATGTCGTAAGCCTTGTAAGCGACAAAAAACAGTATTACCGGGAAAAAGTCGTATAGAAGTTTCATATACAGGGTGCTGCCGGAACCAATTGCCAGGCGGCGGGATGATGCAGATGGGGCGCGCAGATTAGCATATTGTGAGCTGCTTGTGATCAGGGCTAGCCGGCCAAACAAACTGTAGAATGCGCCGATGGCTGAATTCATCGCGATCCATCCCGTCAATCCGCAGGCACGCCTGGTTGCCAGGGTAGCGCGGACCATACGCGATGGTGGGGTCGTTGTTTATCCCACGGATTCTTGTTATGCCCTCGGTTGCCGGATCGGTGACAAGGCTGCGATGGAACGAATTCGCCGCATCCGCGAAGCAGATCGCAAGCATCATTTCACCCTGGTTTGCGAAGACCTGTCGACAATTTCGACTTACGCAAAGGTCTACAATCGTGACTATCGTCTGCTCAAAGCAATGACTCCCGGGCCCTTCACTTTTATCCTCAGGGCGACCAGCGAGGTGCCCAAGCGCCTGCAGAATCCGCGCCGCAAGACCATCGGTATCCGGGTACCGGAGCATCCGGTGCCACACGCCATTCTGGCCGAACTGGGAGAGCCCATAATGAGTTCGACCCTGCACCTGCCGGGCGATGAGCTACCTATCACCGAGGCGGTGGAGGTGCTGGACCGGCTGGGTCACCAGCTGGAGATGGTGATAGATGGCGGGCATTGTGGCCTGGAGCCCACCACCGTCATTGATCTGGTCGGAGAACTGCCGGAAATCCTGCGCCAGGGCAAAGGCGATGCGAACGCATTTATCAAGTGAGTATTATGGAACGGCTGGCCTGCGTATAATGGCGCGATGCAAGAATATTCGCTGGTCCAGCAGGCGATCCTGATCGCGCTCCCGGTACTGCTGGCAATCACCCTGCACGAGGCTTCCCATGGTTACGTTGCCCGACATTTCGGCGACCGTACCGCAGAAATGCTGGGACGCCTCAGCCTCAACCCCATCAGGCATGTGGATCCGGTCGGCACCATTGCGGTGCCCGCCCTCATGTTGATAACCAGCCAGGCAGCGCTGGGCTATCCACTGCTGTTTGGCTGGGCCAAGCCGGTGCCGGTCGCCAGCCGCAACCTGCGCAGCCCGCGACGTGACATGGCGATCGTGGCCGCCGCCGGACCCGCCTCGAACCTGTTGATGGCGCTGGGCTGGGCCCTGGTTCTAAAAGTCACTTTCATACTCGCCGGTCCCGAGGCCGGCTTCTGGACCGAGGCGTTACGGGCCATGGCCGGCATCGGCGTATTTTTTAATTGTTTGCTGGCCGTATTCAACATGCTGCCCATCCCGCCGCTGGACGGGGGCAGGGTGCTGAGCAACCTTTTGCCGCCCAAGCTTTCGGATCAGGTGGATCGCATCGAGCCATACGGTCTTTTCATTGTGCTGGGCTTGCTGGTTACGGGATTGCTTTGGCCACTGGTTGGGCCAGGAATCCAGCTTTCGCAGGCACTGATAATTTCCCTTGTGGGTTTGTAGAGGCTGAGTTCTGATGAGTCCTGTTGGAAAAAGCTTGAATCGCGTGGTGTCCGGTATGCGGCCCACCGGTCCGTTGCATCTCGGTCACTTGCACGGGGTCCTGAAGAACTGGACGCGCTTGCAGCTGGAGTACGAGTGCTTTTTTTTCGTGGCCGACTGGCACGCGCTGACCACCCATTATGAGGATCCGTCCGAGATTGCGGACCACAGCTGGCAAACGGTAATTGATTGGCTGGCAGCCGGAGTGAACCCCGAGCAATCCACCTTGTTTATCCAGTCCCGGATTCCGGAGCATGCGGAGCTGCATCTGCTGTTGTCCATGATCACGCCGCTGGGCTGGCTGGAGCGCGTGCCCACCTACAAGGACCAGCAGGAAATGCTGCGCGAGAAGGACCTGGCTACGTACGGTTTCCTGGGGTATCCGCTACTGCAAAGCGCGGACATCCTGATCTACCGGGCTGCACGGGTACCGGTGGGCGAGGACCAGGTCGCCCATGTGGAGCTGACCCGGGAGGTTGCCCGGCGCTTCAACCATCTGTTCGGGCGTGAGCCTGATTTCGAAGAAAAAGCTCGCAGAGCCATTCGCAAACTCGGCGCCAGGAACGCCAAAGTTTACGAACAGGCCCGCAAGCTGTACCAGGAAAAAGGGGATGCCGCGGCGCTGGAAATTGGTCAGGCCTTGCTGGACCCGCACCCCAATCTCACGCTGGCCGACCGGGAGCGCCTGCTGGGCTACCTGGAAGGCGCCGGGCGGAGCATTCTGGAAGAGCCCGAAGCGTTGTTGACCCCGGTGCCTAAAATGCCGGGGCTGGACGGTCAAAAAATGTCCAAATCCTATGGCAATGCGATCCACTTGCGCGAAGAACCGGATTCCGTGGAGAAAAAGCTGCGGACCATGCAGACTGACCCGGCCCGCGTAAGGCGCGCCGATCCGGGAGATCCCGAGAAGTGCCCGGTGTGGCCACTGCACCAGGTTTATTCCGATGATCAGACCCAGGCCTGGGTCAAGGAAGGTTGTACCACGGCGGGCATCGGTTGCCTGGACTGCAAAAAGCCTCTGATTGACAAGGTCCAGGCGGAGCTGGATCCGATACGTGAGCGCGGGCAGCAATTTGAAAGCAGCCCGGACATGGTCCGCAACCTGATTGCCGAGGGTAATGAAAAGGCGCGTGACGAAGCTCGCGATACGCTGGCAGAAGTTCGCAGTGCAATGGGGCTAAAATAGCTTATGGCAGAAGCAGACACACCCACAGACAATCCGTCCCCCGGACCGGCGACTGCAACAAGCAGGCCCGCCCAGGGCGAGATGCCGTTTGCCATCGTGGATGGCGAGGCGTACACGGAATT
>JBFIQI010000116.1:0-7195 GCA_041609715.1 Gammaproteobacteria bacterium | reverse complement strand
TTTGCTGGTTGACATAGGGCCTTCCACCAATCACGCGTTTGCCCCCTCAGATTCTTTTGACGGGTTTCAGCGTGATTCCGTATCTGCCCACACCTTAACCCGTAAAGTTTACGATCGCTTGAGGTATGCGAGCCATGCCGAATGCCGGTTTGCTGGTTGATATAGGGCCTTCCACTAATCACGCGTTTGCCCCCTCAGATTCTTTTGACGGTCTTAAGCGTGATTCTCTCCGCCATTTTCTCAGTCCGAGAGGCTGAAGATCGCCCCAAAGCTGCCACACGCCTGAATTGGGCTAGAATGTGCGCTATCGACCCGAGTTGGGGCTGGGTATGGGCAATCTGAAATTGGGCGGGATACTTCTGGTGGTCGGCGCCGCAATGTTTCTGCTGTCGGATACTATTTTCGGTGACTCCGAAGCAACTGCTTATGCCATCTTTTTCGGTCTGATCCTTTTCCCTTTGGGATTCATACTCACGTTAGTAGGCTTGTTTCAATTCCTCGCCACCAAATTCAAGCAACGGCAAGCAGATAAATAGTGATTTTCAAGCTCGTGACCGTCCGCTTTTGTCGGGTAAGCGATTCTCAAAGGCTGAAAATCCCTCTGTCCTGGCCTTAAGTCGGCCTGCGACCCGAAGCGGTTTTTTGTTAATGGCAGAATCTTTTCATCCCCGCAATCGCTCTACAGTGCCTCAGACATGACTGACGCAGGAATCAAGCAGCGAGACGTTCCCGCCGTCTATGGCAAGATCGCTCCGATTTACGATTTATGGGCCTGGCTTACGGAAACAAAAGCGCGGAACCGGTGCCTGGACTTAGCTGCAATTCGAGACGGCGAAAGTGTTTTAGAAGTGGCTGTCGGGACGGGCTTGGCCTTCGTCAAAATTCTCGAAGCAAACCCGTCCGGTCATAACCAAGGTATCGACCTGACGCCGGCAATGTTGGCTATTGCAAAGAGAAGAATGCTTCGGGCCGGGCACCGCAATTTCAGCCTGCGTGTGGGCGACGCATACGATCTGCCGTTCCCCAACGACAGTTTCGATGTACTGGTGAACAACTACATGTTTGATCTGCTTCCGGAGCAAGACTTTGCAGCAGTTCTCCAGGAGTTCAGGCGCGTGTTGCGGCCCGGAGGCCGCCTGGCGATGGTCAATATGACCCATGGCAAGCGATGGTATAACGGCATCTGGCACCGCCTTTACCAACTGAGCCCGGCTTTGCTTGGCGGCTGCAGATCGGTGTCCCTATTGCCGCTCTTGCAGCAGTGTGGTTTTCGGGAAACTACAAGAGAGTACATCAGCCAGTTTAGCTTTCCATCGGAGGTTGTTTTCGGGATAGCGCCATGATGGTTGGGCGTCTGCTGCCGAATTCCAGTCAGGCTCGCTGATATTCGGCCGGTCGAACGACTACTTCGCTTAGAATCAGAACCCCGACGCCGATAGGCCCCTTGTTGGATGCCCTGTAAGCCGGGAGCTGACTACGATTCAACCGGCTGTGCCGCGATCTATCTCCTCGGCGAGCGCGCGTACGGCGGCGGAGACATCAACCGGATAATCCGCTGGTTCGCTAAGCGATTTGAGGTTTGCGGGTAGCCGCTTAAGTGACTCGCGACAGCGCTGCTGCAGCTGGTCCAGAGGTTCGCGTTTCGCGACGCGTTGCCCTCCCAGCATCATTGGCTTGAGCAGGCCAGCACCCGGCAGTTCTTCAGCATCGAGCCCGACCGTGTCGCCAGCAAGCGTGCCATCTTCGCGGTACTGGCGATATACCTGTTTGCGGCCGGGCCAGGTGGCTTTGCCCGCGGAACGTTTGCGTCTCGCCCGGCCCGCATACTCTTGCAGCTTGTAAACGCAATCCAGCTTTGGCGCATCGGCCGAAATGTCAAGATCCGTCCCGACACCGAAGCCATCGATGGGCGCCTGGGCGGCAACGATTCGCTCGACCTCGCCTTCATTGAGATTGCCGCTGGCGAAAATCTTGATGTCGGCGCCGCCGCCGGCATCAAACACGGCCCGGACTTCCCGCGACAAGGCAACCAGGTCACCGCTGTCGAGACGCACGGCCCGAACCTGGATTCCCGACTCCCGCAGCCGCGGCAGCAATGCCAGGACCTCGCGGGCGCCGGCGATCGTATCGTAGGTGTCGATCAGCAACACCACGTTGTCCGGCTGCGAACTGGCAAAATCTTCGAACGCCTGACGTTCGTTGTCGTGGGCCTGCACAAATGAATGCGCCATCGTTCCGTATAAGGGGATATCGAACAGCCGACCCGCCAGCACGGTTGCCGTTCCATTAAAACCGCCAATGTATGCGGCCCGCGCCGCGAGCAAGGCTGCTTCGGCGCCATGAGCACGCCGCATGCCGAAGTCGACCAGCAGCTTGCCATTGGCGACACTGCTGCAGCGTGCCGCTTTGGTCGCTACCAGCGTCTGGAAATGCAACAGGTTGATGAGGCGACTTTCGATAAGCTGAGCTTGCGGCAGCGGCGCGACGACGCGCAGGATCGGCTCGTTGGCGAACACGACTGTGCCCTCCGGAACCCCATAAACATCGCCGGTAAATCGAAAATCACGCAAATACTGCAGCAGTTTGTCGTCGGCGATCTTGTTTTCCCCAAGCCAGCCCAGTTCGGCGTCCGAGAAGCCAAAGGTCTCCAACACGTCCAGCAGCTGCTCCAGCCCTGCCGCCACCAGGAAATTTCGCTGCTGGGGCAGCCGCCTGATAAAAAACTCGAATACGGCTTCTTCCAGCATGCCCTGCGCAAGGTAAGCCCTGAGCATCGTCAGCTGGTAGAGGTCTGTCAGGAGCGGGCTGCCCAGTTCGCCGAGCCAGGGCAGGTCGCGCCAGGAGGGCGCGGGACTAGGCGGCATCGTCCAATGCGGCAAATTCTATGGATTGCGCTCCCGCTTCTCGCATGGCCGCCAATGCCTCGGCCTCGTCTGTGGGTTGCACACCCACTGCGCGTATCGCGTCGCGCAGCAGTACCACGTCGAAACCGGCCTTGAGTCCATCCGTCACGGTGGCGAGGACACAGTAATCAGTCGCGAGGCCACCGATGAACAGGCGTTCCACCCCGCGTTGCCGCAAACGCGCCTCGAGGTCCGTGTTGTCAAAGCCGGAGTAGGCTTCGGAATCTCTGCGAGTCCCTTTCGAGACGACAAAGACGTCGTCAGACAGTTCGAGCGCGTCCGCAAAGGCGGCGCCATCGCTGTCCTGCACGCAATGAGGCGGCCAGATACCCCCCTGCGCCTGGAACGAACAGTGATCACCGGGGTGCCAGTCGCGGGTCGCCACGACGGGAAGCCCTGCCTGCCGGAACAGACTGATGTAGTCATTGAGAACCGGCACCACCTCGTTACCATCGGTCACTGCCAGGCTGCCGCCTGGCAAAAAGTCTCGCTGTACATCGACAGCGATCAGCGCATCCCCTTTTTGTAAACGCATGTGTCGGTCTCGCATTCGCGTCGCGATCGACCCCCGCAAGGTGACCCCGGGGAATCTCGCGCGACCAGTTGATCGGATTGTAACAATTCGGTGAAAACAACATGAATAATTCTCTTCCGATATTCGCGGCGGGCGGCTCACGTGATGGGACGGCGAGGGCGGAGTGCCGTCCAGCGGGTGGCTGAAGGGCCCTGCTGGCCTTGATTCCCTGCCCGGGTAGCAGCGCGGCCACTCTACTCCTAAACTTTTATCAGGAGTCTTGCTCTTGAGGGGCGCCTATGGGACATACATTGCTTGTCACCTGCCTGCTGATCATGGTGCTGACCGGGTCGAGCGTGGCGACGGCAACTGCAGGCGAGCCTGGCGAGTTTGCGGGACGGCGCGCGGCCATGCTGCGCGACATCGATCGCAATGTGAGCGACACGCGGCGGGAGCTGGGTCGCGCCAAACTGCGACCGAGCGTGCGCGAGACGCTTGCGAAGGTGCCGCGTCACGAGCTGGTGCCGGATGACATGCGCAGGCGCGCGTATTTCAACGAACCTTTGCCCATCGGCTACGGGCAGACCATCTCCCAGCCATACATCGTGGCCATCATGACCGAATTGCTGGATCCCCAGCCGGGTGACCGCGTGCTGGAAATTGGCACGGGTTCGGGGTACCAGGCGGCCGTGTTGGCGGAGATCGTCGACAAGGTGTATTCCATCGAGATCATCCCCGAGCTCGGCAAGCGCGCCAAAAAGGACCTGGCCCGGCTGGGCTACCATAACGTCGAGCTCCGCATCGGCGATGGCTATTACGGCTGGCCGCAGGCCGCTCCCTTCGATGGCATCGTCGTGACCGCGGCTGCCAGCCACGTGCCGCCGCCGCTGGTGGATCAGCTGAAGCCCGGGGCCCGCATGATCATCCCGGTGGGCCGGAGTTTTTTCGTCCAGCAACTGGTGCTCATTACCCGGGACGAACAAGGCCAGGTATCCAGCGAAATGATCCTGCCGGTCAGGTTTGTGCCGCTGACGGGTGGACACGGCAGCCCGGGTGAGCCGTGATTGCAGCAGCCGGTGAGGCCCGCGCTGTTCGCGGCTTAGCTCGTCCACCTTATTTTTCGCTGGCGCTGGCCTCATCGGCTGCCCTGGCGTACGAAATCCTGCTGACTCGCCTGTTCGCCATCATCCAGTGGCACCACTTTGCTTACCTGGTCATCAGCCTGGCGCTGCTGGGCTATGGCCTCAGTGGTACCGTGCTGGCGTTTGCGCGGGCCCGCCTCATCGGGCGGGTAGAACGCAGCTATCCTGCGTGCCTGGCGCTGTTCGCGCTGGCCATGCCGCTTTGCTACTTGCTGGCGCAGTCGGTCAGCGTGCATCCCGAGGCCATACTCTGGCGACCGCTGCTTATGTGGAAACTGTCACTGGTCTACCTGTGCCTGGCGGTACCATTTTTTTTTGTTGCCCTGGCGGTGGCTATCCTGCTGGCACGCTATCGAGTGCTGGCAGGCAGTGTCTACGCCGCCGATCTCGCGGGCGCCGGCCTCGGCAGCATTGCGGTGATACTGGCCTTGTTCTGGCTGCTACCGGAGCATGTCTTGTGGGCGCTGAGCTCTGTTGGTGCAATAGCGGCATTAACGGCACTGGCAGAACTGCAGCACCGAAATTTTCCGACGCTGCTGCTCATTGCGCTGGTGCTTGCCCTGCCGCTGCTGATCCCTGCCGAGCACCTGCGCCTCAAGCTGTCACCCTACAAGGCGCTGTCACAGACCCTGGCCGTATCAGGGGCCGAACTGCTGCAGACCCGATCCAGCCCCCAGGGCCTGATCAGCGTGGTCGCCAACTCCGTGGTCCCTTTCCGGCACGCACCGGGGCTCAGCCTCAATTCACGCACGGGACCGCCAGAGCAGATGGGTGTATTTACCGACGGCGAAGCCTTCACGCCGGTCAACCAGTGGCCGGACACCCGGCGCGATGCTGCCTGGCTGGATGCCAGTACTCAAGCCCTGCCGTATCACTTGCTGGATCCTGAAAGTATCCTGATCACCGATGCTGGCGGCGGCACCGAAGTGCTGCGGGCCTTGTTGGTTGGACGCGATACCATTCAACCTCGCAAGGTAGATGCGCTGGAGTCGAATCCACAACTCGCGAAGCTTGTATTGCAAGACTACGCCGCATTCGCGGGCGATCTTTACGCACGGCCCGGTGTCAGGATTTTCAATCGCGAACCCAGGGAATTCCTCGCGGCGCATTCGACCAGCTACGACCTCATTACCCTGCCACCACCCGGCGGGCCCGGGGGCACCGGTGGCCTGTCGGCGCTGACCGAGAACTACCGTTTCACGCGGGAGGCATTCAGCGAGTATCTCGACCATATCCATGAGGCGGGATTCCTGGTCGTGACCAGCTGGGTGCAATTGCCGCCCAGGGACACGCTGAAGGTGTTGGCCACCGCAGTTGCGGCCCTGGCCGAAGCGGGTGTGGGGGAACCATCCGCGAGATTGATCCTGGTGCGCGGCTGGCAGACGGCAACGTTGCTGGTGAAGGGTTCGGACATCAGCGCAGAAGACCGGCGCAGGACGGCTGAATTTTGCCGCCAGCGCGGCTTCGACCTGGTTTTTTATCCGGGCATGCAGGCCGAGGAAGCCAATCGCTTCAATCGGCTGCCACGAGCTGCGTTTCACGAGGCAGCGGTCGCGCTCGCGGGTTCCGCGGCCAGTGAATTCGCTGCCCGTTACAAGTTCTCCATCACGCCTGCCACCGACGACCGACCTTATTTCTTTCAGTTCTTTCGCTGGCGTTCACTGGGGGAGTTCGTAAGCCTGCGCGAGCGCGGCGGGCTCGGTCTGCTGGAGTCGGGCCTGGTCATCTTGCTGGCGACGCTGCTACAGGCGCTGGTCTTTGCATTTCTGCTGGTGCTTTTGCCGCTGATGATCATGGAGCGGGCCGACCGTGAAAAAGAATTACCCTGGCGAGGCCGGGTGTTCGCTTACTTCAGCTTGCTGGGCCTTGCATTCATGTTTATCGAGATTGCATTTATCCAGAAATTCCTGCAGCTCCTGCAACACCCCGTGTATTCGGTCACGGTGGTGCTCGGAGGTTTCCTGGTCTTCGCCGGTATCGGCAGTGCCATGTCGGCCAGCGTGCAATCGCGATTTCGGCGTCATGCCCTGCATGGGGTGATTGCTGGCATCGTTTTGCTTGGTCTGATCTATCTTGCGGTCCTGCCAGGCCTGCACATGGCCCTGGCGGGCGCTGCATTGCCCTGGCGCATGGCGGTGGCGCTGGGCCTGGTGGCGCCCCTGGCCTTTCTCATGGGCATGCCGTTTCCGTTGGGGATCATGCGCCTGTCCGAAGCTGCCGAGCGGGCGGTGCCCTGGGCCTGGGCCATCAATGGCAGTGCGTCCGTGGTGAGCGCGGTGCTGGCCATGGTGGTGGCAATGCACTGGGGATTCAGCATGGTCGTTTTGTGGGCACTGGCAATGTACATGTTGTGTGTTTCCGTAGCGCCGCGACCCGGGTTGGGGGTGGCTGTTGGCGGCGGCCGATGAAACAGAGAATGAACCAGGGTGAGCAAAGCTGAAAGAATCAGGATGAGCCGCTGGCTCAGATTGTCCAGGCCCGAACCCTGGCTTAAAGGCAGCGGCAATAAATGCAGGAATTGACGAGTTGGCCATTTCCGCTTGCGGCCAACAGCGGACGCTCGCCGTATCACGCTAATCGATTACCCAGGGCTATCGCGAATCCTGTAACCACGATCAGTGCCATGACCCCGGCAA
>JBFIQI010000115.1:0-7196 GCA_041609715.1 Gammaproteobacteria bacterium | reverse complement strand
GCGGGGTTTTTTTATCCCGGTGCACAAAAGCATGCCCACAGGCTGCTGAAGTGGTCTAGGCTGTGAGGGTCACTGCAGAAACATTACAAGAGGGTCATATCATGGCAAAAACCGATACCTGCTGCACCGTGGTGCCTTATTTCAGGATTCATGATGGCAAGATTGACGAATTCAAATCTTTGTGTGGCCGGTTCTTGGCCGCGACGGAAACCGAGCCGAAGTGCATGTTCTATGGCTTCACCTTCGATGGCGCGAAAGCTCATTGTCGGGAAGGCTACGAGGACGCCGATGGCGTGTTGGCGCACCTCGACAATGTGGGCGCGTTGATTGCGGAGGCACTGACGATCGCGGACCTCGAGAGATTCGAGCTGCACGGCCCGGCCGCGGAAATGGCCAAGCTCAGGGAGCCTCTCAAGGATCTGAACCCGGGCTTCTATAACCTGGAACTGGGTTTTCGCAGGTAAACGACTCCGGCGGGCTCGCCTGCAGGGCAGCCTCGCTTTCTCATCTAAGTTAGACTCGGGTCATGGGCGGGAGTGATATCGCCAGTTCGCCGGGTAGGACGTCGGAGCAAGGCCCGCGGCAGCCGGGCCTGGTCGTTCTTTGATCCCGCTCTGGATCAAGGTCTTCTACTCGCTGTTCGTAGCGATACTCCTGCCGATCTATTTCGTCAGGTATGGGTGGCGCAACTTTCTCTGGTTTTCCGACATCGCGCTGATTGCGGGTGTCCCGGCCTTGTGGCTGGAAAGCAGCCTGATTGCCAGCATGATGCTGATCGGTGTCTTGATTCCAGAGATAATCTGGAATGTGAGCTATTTTTCCGGGCTGCTGTTCAAGCGGCCAATAACCCGCCTCGCCGCCTACATGTTCGATCCGACCATCTCGCGGCCGATGCGTGCGCTGTCGCTTTTTCACCTGCTCTTGCCGCCACTGTTCATCTGGCTGGTATGGTTGCTGGGCTATGACGAGCGCGCGCTCCTGGCCCAATGCCTGCTGGGGTGGATAGTCTTGCCCCTCACCTACCTGCTCACAGGTCCCGACAAGAACATCAACTGGGTCTATGGTCCGGCGGGTAAGCAGCAAACGAGACTGCATCCGCTGGTCTACCTGGGCCTGCTGATGATCGTCTTTCCAATGCTGATATTCCTGCCCACCCATCTTGGGGTGATGGCGATCGCCGGCTGAGCACAAGCGGGCCGGTTCCCGCAGGATGGGATAGGCGTCACGGAATCCCGGATGCAGGTTTGCGACATTTGCAGTACAGTCGTTCCTGCTGACAGGATTATGGAAAATTCCCCTGAAATTACTGAGCTCAAAGGCTTGCCGGGACTGGGAAAGGTCCAGAGTGCCGGCGTTATGGTGGTGGTTGGCGTTGCCTTCACCATCGCGGTGCTGGTGATGCTGGGCCATTTCACGCGCCCGGAACGAATCGCTTCGCCGGGGGACGATGTGGCTGTGGAAAATCCCTTTGCCAGCCAGGATGCGACTGCGCAACCATTAACGGTTGACGAAGAGGCCTGTCGCGTGATGTCCAACACAATAAATGACATCAATGCCCGAATGAGCCAGGGTGTCACCGAGGCCCAGGCCCGCTATTTCCGCTCCCGGCGCAACAAGCTCTACCTGCTCATGCGGGAGCGCTGCGGGGTCTGATACACAAACCGAAAAATGATCCAGTTGCTAAAGAGCCTCAATCGAGACTGGTTTTACGCTGCTGGTGATAAGCCTCGATGGCCGCAATAAAAGCCGCAAAATCGGCCCGTCCCTGCAGGGGTTCGAGCGCCGGGTAATCAGCGAGCCGCCACAGTCCCTCCACAGTCCGCAGTCTGAAGCCTTCATCAAATGCCTTTTGAAGGCGCGCCATGGCTTCATCATGCTGGTCGCGAAGTATGGCTACCTCGACGTCCGCCAGCTGGTAGCCTTCCGGGCCAAACCGCGAGCTATGCGACACGTGCTTCTCTATCGCCTGCAGATACTGTTCCTTACGGTCTGAATTGCCGAGGCCGTAATGTGCGGCAGCGGCAAGCGTCGCAAACCGCAGGTTGGTCGAGTTTACTGATGGGTTATCTTTGGACAGGTTCGGATCGAATGCCATCAAGGCACTTAAAGCTTCCGGGTAATTTCCGGAAATGCAGTTGGCAATACCCAGAAAAGCGTTCTTATAGACCTCATCAAGTTCGGGGCTGGCCGTAATGCGCGCCAAAAGCGACTGGGCGCCCTGTTGGTGGCCGTTCATATAACTTTCTAAGGAGAAATCCAAGATCACTGCCAGGGGGTGATTCGGCAGGTTGCGCTTGAAGTCTGCCATTGTTGCCTGGGCGCCCGCTACGTCGTCGAGCTCGAGCTGGATAGTGACCTTGTAAAGGCGGTAGTCCGGCTTTTCCGGATCGAGGGCAATAGCCTGATCGATATAAGGAATGGCTTCGGAGGGTCGCGGCAGTGGGCCCAGCGCGGTGATGCCCGCCAGCATGGCGTAATAAGCCGGGTGCTCCGGTGTCAGTTCGATGCCGCGCCTGAAAAACGCGTCTGCTTCGTCAAATTTGCCCAACTGAAGCAGAAGTTGCCCAAGATTCTGGCGTGCGACCCGGTGCAACGGATCCAGTTCTACAGACTGTTTCAGTTTGATATAGGCCAGATCGAACTCACCGCGCCAGCGATGCAGCAAGCCGTACCAATGTAACGCCTCCGCGTAACCCGGGTTGAGCTCCAGCGAGCGGGCGAAAGCCTGCTCGGCCTCGTCGTAGCGTTTGACTTCCAGGTGCACGAGACCCAGGGCGGCATGGGCCTCGGCGGATTCCGGGTCGATGGCCAGCGCACGCTGGACAACATCCATGGCCTTGGATTCGGCCTCTTCCAGGGTGCCCAGCCGATGGTTGATATATTGCAGCATGTAGCTTTCTGCCAGGCCAACCAACGCAGGCGCGTAGTCCGGATCTGCGTCCAATGCCTGCTTGAACAGAGACTCGGCACGCACAATAGTTTCCTGGCGGCGCTGATGCAGGCCGTCGCGGCCCTGCAGGTAAAAGGCGTAGGCAGTCGGGTTGGTGATGCGCTCAGCCGGTGTCGCCTGCATCTGTTCCCCGAACAATTTGCCCTTGAGCGCAACCACCACTGCCTGGGCAATTTCGTCCTGTACTTTAAAAATATCGTCCAGCTGGTGATCGAAGGTGTCCGACCAGAGATGGAAGCCATCACTGGTGTTGACAAGCTGGGCGGTTACGCGCACCCGATCGTTTGACTTGCGCACGCTGCCTTCCAGCACATTGGCTACCCCCAATTGCTCGCCGATGGTGCGCAAATCCTGGTTCTTGCCTTTGTAAAAGAAAGATGAAGTACGACCGGCGACCTTGAGGCCCGGTACCTTGGCAAGCGCGTTAAGGAGTTCTTCCGAGATACCATCGGAAAAATAGTCATTTGATTGATCGCCGCTCATGTTGACGAATGGCAGCACTGCGATGGATGGTTCGCTGGCAATTGCCTCCGGGACCGCAGAGCCGGTCGTGAAGTAATGCCAGCCGAAGTAAGATGCCAGGATGGCGAGCACGCCGATCAGCGCAAAATCAATGCTACGCCCAAGCTTACCCGGGGGCCGGTCGAGCTGGCGGATCTTGCTTTCGCGCCGAATGCCGGCGGTGGAAACTTCAAATGCCCATGAAAAGAGCGCGGCCACCGGCAGACCCAGCAGCAGCCCTATGATCACAAAGCGCAGAGTTGAGTCGGGCAGCCCGAAGGCCGGCAGGACAATCTCGGCCGCCTGCATGATCAGCCATGCGATGACTACATAAAGCGCAATGCCTCGAAATACCTTGCGCTTGAGCAGCTCCTGAAAAAATGAGTCCTTCATTGTTATTGGCGTGCATCCCGTATGCCCGGCAGCAGCGGCGCCAGAGTAACAAAAAAACGCTGGCCGCAGGCAAAAACCAAGCCCTGTTTTAAAGGACTGGATGTAAAGCCCGGAGTTCCGCTCGCTTTGGCCACCGGCCACCCAGCCAGGGCCTGGCGTGGCTCCTGGCAGGCCAAACACCAGCAAATTCGCGACGCAACACAAGGGCTGCGCCGCGAATTATCGGTTTGCAATAGCAAACTAGTGATCTACGCGCAGCGGCGGGTCCAGGGGGTTATTGAAGGGATCGGGACAGCGCAGGCCTATGACACCGTACTTGTAATCACCAGACGGCGCGTCGCTTGCGATCTTGATGCCCCGGGTTTCCTGGCCCGGACCCGGCCTTGAGGCCCTGGAGGCATAGGGTGGCCCCACGAAGGGATCAAAATAGACTTTAAACTCGTCCGCAGTGGACTTGGTCTGCCACTTTACAAATTGGGTTCGTTTCACGCAGAGTTTGCCCGGATCCGCGAGGCACGCCGCCCCGGTGCTCAGCGTGTACCCTGTGGGACAACCACTGACATCAAATGCCAGCGTGACCGTATGGTTTGCAGTCGGGGAGTAAATGGGCGCGGCCATGCATCCGGAAATTACCAGTGCACCCACGAAGACCCAGCACAAGGTAAAGAGCCGGTAATCAAGTTTCGTTTGCGATAATTTATTGCTTTGCATTCTGAACCCTCCTCTCAGCGCCAACTTGGCATTTTTGTTGTCAGTCTTGAACAGTGGTTTGAAATCTCGGATCGCTGACCAGAGACTGCATACCTGCGTCAGCAATAATAAAATTTCTCGGGTAGCCGTTCGCCATCGCCCGGCGGCTTGCCTCCAGCGCGCTGTCGATATCGCCAAAGCGAATGGCCACCAGGGTCGAGTAGTAGTTCACATACATGTCATCCCTGGATTGCTGCTGCGCGCGCTGCAGAGCACTGCTTGCTTTCTGGTTCTCGCCGATATGCGCGTAATAATGCGCCAGCATGGCAAGGGTCAGCGCGTCTTCGGGATTGAGTACCAGACTTTGCTCCGCCAGCACAATCGCCTTTTTGTAGCTGTCCTCGGCCTGGGCTTCGCCGTCGGGGATAAACCGGTAAGAATCCCCCAGCGCCCCCCAGATCTGGTGGTCGTCGGGCGTGAGTTCGGCGGCACGCTTATAAAATGCAGCGGCCTGCTCGAAGTCTCGCAAAAAGAAACTTGCCGTGGCGAGATTGAAAAAAGCCAGCGGCGTCGACTTGATTCGCAGGGATCGGTACCAGGTTGTGCGGGCGGCTTCGAAATCGCCGGTCATGTAGAGCAGAGTGCCCAGGCTGTTCAAAGCCCGTGGGTTACCCGGCGACAGGTCGACCGCCTCACGCATGAACTTGATGCCTTCCTCTGACCTGCCAGTATTGAACAAGAAATTCCCCATGGACAGGTAGCCACGCCAGAAACCTGGCTGCAGGTCTATGGCTTGCTGGTAGGCGTCGAGGGCATCTTGCATGCGGTTCTGCGCCTGAAAAGTCTTGGCGAGGCCATCGTAAGCATCGGCCGCGCTGCTTTCGGTGGCGATGGCCCTGCGGTAATTGTCCTCGGCGAGCCCGTACTGGCCGGAATTGCGATACAGATGACCAAGGGCAATCATCGCCGCGGACGAATTCGGCTGCAGAGTCAGCATCCGGTTGCAGGCCTTTTCGGCCGCTTCGAAATCGCTTACATCGAAGGAACGCTCATAGCGTTCAAGATGGGTATCGCAGAGTCCGCCATAGGCGTCAGCATAGCGAGGGTCCAGCTGCAGGGCCTCGTCGAACTGTCGCTCGGCTGCCTCCAGAGTTTCTGCCGTTGCTGGTCGGCGCAGGTAATTGCGCCCCATGAGGTAGGCTTCAAACGCCTCGATATTGTCGGTGGAATGCCTGGCCAGCAGGTCCGCGGACTCGCTGGAAAGCACGAGCTGCAATCCCGAAACCACGCTGCGCGCAATATCATCCTGCACGGCGAATATGTTGCTCTGCCGGGTGTCATAGGTATTCGACCACTTGTGGTAATTGGTCTCGGCGTCTATGAGCTGCGCAGTAACCCGGTAGTGATCATCCTGTTTACGAACGCTGCCTTCCAGAACATAGCGGACGCCCAGTTGGGCCGCGATCGAGGGAATGTCCAGTTGTTTGTCGCGGAAGGAAAATGACGAAGTCCGTGATGCGACATTGAGTTCCGGCAGCTTGGCCAGCAGGTTCAACAGTTCCTCGGCCAGGCCGTCGGAGAAATATACCTGGTCACCGCTTTCGCTCATATCCAGGAAAGGCAGAACGGCAATGGAGTTGTCCGCGGGTCCAGCGACAGGGACCGCATCCCCCTGCACCGCGGCTTCGACCACCGCTTCGGGAACGCGCTCCGGGATCATTCGATCTGCGATTACAATCAGAATCGCTGCTACCGCCAGAATCCCTATCAAGACTTCGAGGCGTCTGGCGGTTTCATGAGTGATGGATTCTTCGCGCCTGACCTCTTTTTCCAGCTTGATGCCTTCGGGGGTGATCTCGTAAACCCATGAAAAAATAAGCACCAGAGGAAAGCCCAGTAACAGCAAAAGAAACACAAACGGCCCGGTCCACTCGGGAACGGGCAATATATCGGTAAGCACGTCCGCGGCCTGCAAAATCACCCATGAGGCGATGACATAAAGCACCGCTACCCGAAAGACATTGCGCCTTTTTAGTTCAGAAAAAAAAGACACTCCCTGTGCCCCCTGGCGAGATGGTATCTCATAAGCATAGCAAACCACCTGCTACTGCGACCCCGGATCAGGCGTTATGGATGAGCGCGTCTGGCGGTTGGGCAGCAGCAGCCATTGCCTGCCCGTGGTGGGACATTACGCGTAACCTTTTTCATCGAGGCGGTCTATAAGCAGATACCTGTCAAGACTTGACCAGACACGGAGCTAGCAAATGCTACCTAACAGATTGATTATATTAGTATTTGGCGTTTTCACTCTCGCCGCCGCCCCGGTCAATGCCGACCTGGCATCCGAAAGCCTGCCAGACAATGCCCAGTGGTATGCCCATGCGGATCTGAAGGCCATGCAGGGATCGCGGACCGGGCGGCATATCCTGGAGTTTCTGGAAGAAGAAGTTTTCAAAGAACTGGAAGAAGAGACCGGTATCACGCTGCAAGAAGACCTGTTGGCGGCAACCATATTTGGTGGCAGCAGCTCCGCGGACGGTGCCGTGGTTTTGTATGGCAAGATCTCGGCAAAGAACCGCACCAAGATGCAGGCGTTGATGGAACTGTATGGCGACTACAGTAAAGAGCAGCGCAAAGGCGTCGAAATCTTTTCCCTGGACCG
>JBFIQI010000114.1:0-7264 GCA_041609715.1 Gammaproteobacteria bacterium | reverse complement strand
CGGCGGCATTGCCACATAAACATGCCCGGCACTCACCAGGCTGGTGAAATGCTTTTGAAACAGCGCGCACAGCAAGGTGGCGATATGCAGGCCGTCGGAGTCGGCATCGGCGAGAATACAGATCTTGTCGTAGCGTAATCCCTGCAGATTATCGGAACCCGGGTCGACCCCCAGCGCGACGGCGATGTTGTGCACTTCCTGTGAACCCAGCAGTTCGGCGGCGTCGACTTCCCAGGTATTCAGAATCTTGCCACGCAGGGGCATCACCGCCTGGAACTCCCGATCCCGTGCCTGCTTGGCGGAACCGCCTGCCGAATCGCCCTCCACCAGGAACAGCTC
Organism: Gammaproteobacteria bacterium; assembly: GCA_041609715.1. Classification (GTDB taxonomy): domain Bacteria; phylum Pseudomonadota; class Gammaproteobacteria; order Steroidobacterales; family JABDLF01; genus JABDLF01. The sequence goes on along the minus strand of JBFIQI010000114.1, from coordinate 6,925 downwards.
GGTGCGGCCCGCGTCCTGGCTGATGCAGTCGGCGAGTTTGCCAGGCAATGCCGGACCCGTTACGACGCGCTTGCGCACCACCTTGCGGGCCGCCTTGATGCGTTGCTGGGCATTCTCGATGGCCAAAGCGGCAATCTGGTCACCGGCTTCCGGGTGCTGATTGAGCCACAGGCCAAACGCGTCCTTGATGACTCCCGACACAAAAGCCGCACACTCCCTTGATGCCAGGCGTTCCTTGGTCTGGCCGGCGAACTGCGGATCCTGGACTTTCACGGACAGCACAAAGGCCAGGCGATCCCAGACATCATCCGGCGCCAGGCGCACACCGCGTGGCAGCAAATTACGGAATTCACAGAATTCTCGCATGGCCTCCGTCAGTCCGGTGCGCAACCCGTTGACATGGGTGCCTCCCTGGGCCGTGGGGATCAGGTTCACGTAGCTCTCCGCCACCTGCTCGCCCTCGCCGGTCAACCAGCAAAGTGACCACTCGGCAGCTTCGCGCTTGCCCTTGACGGACCCTGAAAATGGTTTTTCCGGCAGGCGCTCACCCTCGCCCAGCGCCTCCTCGAGGTACTCATCCAGGCCGCCCTGGTAACGCCACTCGAACTTGCCTTTCGGCTTTTCTGTTTCCAGGCGCATGGTCAGCCCGGGACACAACACCGCCTTGGCCCGCAGCAGGTGCTTCAAGCGCGAGATCGAAAACTTGTCAGAGTCGAAATACTGCGGGTCGGGCCAGAAGCGAATGGTGGTGCCGGTATTGGCCTGGCCGACCTTGCCAACCACCTCCAGCTTGGACGCCTTCTTGCCGTTCTTGAACGACAGGTTGTACTCCTTGCCGCCCCGACGCACCCACGCCTCGAGATTGGTTGACAGAGCATTGACAACCGAAACGCCGACCCCGTGCAGGCCGCCGGAGAATTCGTAGTTTTTGTCCGAGAATTTGGCGCCCGCATGCAATCGCGTGAGGATGAGTTCGATCCCGGGCAGCTTCTCCTTCGGGTGCACATCCACTGGCATGCCGCGGCCATCATCGCGAACTTCCATGGAACCGTCCTTGAAGACTTTTACCTCGATCTTCTTGCAATAGCCGGCAAGCGCCTCGTCAACACTGTTGTCGATAACCTCACGGGCAAGATGATCGGGACGCGCCGTGTCCGTGTACATTCCGGGCCGGCGGCGCACGGGCTCCAGCCCGCTCAGGACCTCGATATCGGCAGCTTTATATCCGCGGCTCATAGGTTTCGTTACGGCTCCGAATGAAAACGGCACCTCGAAGGGTGCCGCGAATTCTAACGTCTGGCCCGTAAACTGGCGAGAACTGTCTGTAATACAATCTCAGTCCAGGTCGTTGAGTAATGATCTCCGGGTCGCATCGGGCACGCTCTGGAGATTGCAGACATACTTGTCGTGATCGATGCCCATGGACAGTTCGGCACCTTCGCGCAGCGCTCCGACCATGCCGTCTTCCAGCTCGAATCGCAGAAAATGCACCGACGAAGTCTTGTCCGGCGTGGCTCGCTCCAGGTCTTCATCGGCCACTGGCCAGACACGCGGATGGCCTGCCACCTGCACCCATACCCGGTTTTCGATATCCAGCAGCTGCGCCAGGGCAGCACGTCGCTCGCTCTCGTCGGGGTACTCGATCATGAATGTCGCTTTCCAGTTGCGCCCGTCCGGAATCAGGGGATTGTATGCTTCAAGCTCTTCGAGTATCTCCCGTTCCTCGAATATCTTCTCGATGCGCAAAACTTCCTGCACCTGGTACTGCATGGTCAGCCGGTCTTCAAAATACAGCGTGGCATTTTGGCCCAGAGCCACCCGGCGATCGCGCTTGTGGGCCATGACATGTTTGCGGAAGGACTCACGTTCGCGGGAATATTCTTCCAGCGAATACAAGTCCGCCGGTTCCAGGGCGCCGGCGCCGCGTTCCGTAACCTCAGTGTTCATGGTCACCCAGATCCGTGAATGATTTGTCGGTAAACAGGTAATCACGCAGTTCCTTGTCGAAGCGCGGATTTTTGCGACGAATCCATTCCAGCACCATGGCCGCGTGCTCCATTTCTTCGTCACGGTTGTGCTCTAGTATCGCTTTGAGTTCGGCATCCTGGCACACGCTGACTCGCTGGTTGTACCAGTCAACGGCTTCCAGCTCTTCCATCAGCGATGTCACCGCGCGATGAAAATCGCGGGTTTCATCGTCAAGCAAATCATAGGGCTCGTGATAACCTTCGTTTGCCATCAGGCAGATCTCCTTACTTGTCAATCCCGTAAGCCATGCGCAGCAGGCGCAGCGGATGAACCGGTGGCCTTGGCTCACTGAGGCCGTTCATTACCTGCGACCCGGCCATGGGGCAGTCGCTGGCGTAGTAATCGGCGTCCGAATCTTCCACCTGGCGCATTACCGGCTTGCCAATTTTCATGGATATCCCGTGAAATTCTTTTTTTACTGCATAGGTGCCGTTGTGACCGGTACAGCGCTCAATGGGCAGCACCTTGGTATCCGGCACGAGATTCAGCACGTCGCGGGTTTTCATGCCGATGTTCTGGACCCGCAGGTGACAGGCAACGTGATAAGCCACTTTTCCCAGGGGCCTGGCAAATTCCGTGTTCATCAGTCCGGCACGCTTGCGGTGCATCAGGTACTCAAAGGGATCAAAAATGGCTTTTGCCACTCGCTTGACCTGCTCATCTTCTGGAAACATGAGCGGCAGCTCCTGCTTGAACATCAGCACGCAAGACGGGATCGGCGCGACGATGTCCCAGCCGGAATCCACCAGCGCCGCCAACGCCGGAACATTGTTTTCCTTGGCGCGGGCTACCGATTCGAGATCGCCCATTTCCAGCCGCGGCATGCCGCAGCACTGCTCTTTGCCGGCCAGAGTGACGGGTATCCCGTTGTGCTCGAAGACCGCCACCAGATCTTCCCCCAGTTCTGGCTCGTTGTAATTGCCATAACAGGTCGTGAACAAGACGGCCCGGCCGCGGGTCGGACCCGCTGCCTGTGCTGTCGCCGCCAGCGGTTCGCGCCGGCGCAGGCGCTTGCGCAGGGTCTTGCTGTGATATGGCGGGACTACCGCATCCCGATGTATGCCAAAAGTTTTTTCCAGCAGCGCCCGGCCGGATTTGCTCTGGTTAAACCTGTTCACTGCCTGCACCACAATGGGGATACCGGCAAATTTACCGACTTTATCCGGCAGGCTCAGCACCCGATCCCGCAAAGATGATTTTTGGCGCTGAAACTTCTGCGCCTTGGCCCGCAACATGAGGTGCGGGAAATCTATATTGAATGGATGGGGCGGCACATACGGACACTTGCTCATGTAGCACATGTCGCAAAGGTAACAGTGATCGGTAACCTCCCAGTAAACTTCCCTGCCGATACCGTCCACCTCCATGGTGTCGCTATCATCGACGGCATCGAAAAGATGTGGGAATGCGTTGCAGAGATTGAAACAGCGCCTGCATCCATGGCACACGTCAAATACGCGTTCCATCTCCTGGAACAGGGAATCCTCGTCAAAAAACTCCGGGCTTTTCCAGTCGATAGGATGCCGTGTGGGCGCTTCGAGGCTGCCTTCGCGGTGTGCGCCGCTGTCGTCACTCATTGGATTGCCTGACCAACTGCGCGATGGCGCGGCGGGCCCTCACAGACCCGCCCGCCTGTCGCCTGTCAGTCGTCGAGGTTTTCCAGCGCTTTGGTGAAGCGGTTGGCGTGGGAACGCTCTGCCTTGGCCAGAGTTTCAAACCAGTCGGCAATTTCTTCAAAACCTTCTTCACGGGCCTGCTTGGCCATGCCCGGATACATGTCGGTGTACTCATGAGTTTCACCGGCAATCGCGGCCTTAAGGTTTTCACCGGTTCCGCCGATGGGCAGACCGGTGGCCGGATCGCCGACGGCTTCCAGGTATTCCAGGTGCCCGTGGGCGTGACCGGTCTCACCTTCGGCAGTGGAACGGAACACCGCGGCCACGTCGTTGTAGCCTTCGACATCCGCTTTCGCGGCAAAATAAAGGTACCGACGATTTGCCTGGGACTCGCCCGCAAACGCCGCCTTGAGGTTCTCTTCGGTTTTGGATCCCTTGAGTGCTGCCATGACCTATTCTCCTGCAGTTCGTTAAAGCCGCGCCCGCCAGGCGCGCCGAGCGATTTAGACCAATTCTAAAGTATCGGAACTTTAGTCAGGCACCTGATCGCTGTCAAATGTCCGGACGCGTTGACCGTCCAAGGTACGCTGTGTACCGTACCATGCCGCTGTCAGGGAGCAAGCATGAGCCCAAGCAAGAAAAAAACACAGCCCCGCAAGACCCAGCCAGGCCTCGAGGAAGCCCTGCAGGAGCTGGAAGCCCTGGTTGAAAAGATGGAGGATGGGGAGCTCAGCCTGGAGCAGGCGCTGGCCGAATTTCAGCGCGGAATCGAGCTGACGCGCCTGTGCCGCAAGGCTCTGAAAGACGCCGAGCACAAGGTGCGGGTGCTGCAGCAACAGGCCGGAATAGAGGAGCTTGCCGAATTCCCTGATGACGATTCCTGATGAGCCCTGATGCCCGAAATCCCGGCAGCGGGGCTTTCGATCCGGATCTCTGGCGGCAGCGTGTCAATGGTGTCCTGGAATCGTGGCTGCCACGGGATGAACCACAGGCCTCGAGGCTGCAGCGGGCCATGCGCTACGCAGTTCTGGGCAGCGGCAAGCGCGTGCGGCCTCTGCTGGTCTACATCACCGGCGATGCACTGGGTGTGGCCCATGAACAACTGGATGGGCCGGCAGCGGCGGTGGAATGCATACACAGCTACTCACTGGTGCACGATGATCTGCCCGCCATGGATGACGATGACCTGCGCCGCGGGCGACCCACCTGCCATATTGCCTTCGACGAAGCCACCGCGATCCTGGCGGGGGACGCGCTGCAGATGCTGGCCGTTCAGGTGCTCGCCGACGATGCCGCCATGCGGGTTTCGCCGGCACGCCGCCTGCAGATGATCAGCACGCTGGCGGCTGCCAGCGGCATCGCAGGTATGGCCGGCGGGCAGGCGATGGATCTGGACGCCGCGGGCAAATTCCCCGACGAGCCGTTCCTGCAGCGCATGCATGAGATGAAGACGGGTGCCCTGATTCGGGCCAGCGTCCTGCTCGGTGCCCTGAGTGCCAAGAACCTCAGCGATGCAGATAAAAATTGCCTGGCGCGCTACGGTGCCTGCGTGGGCCTCGCCTTCCAGATCTGCGATGACATCCTCGACCAGGAAGGCGAGCTGGAGATCATTGGCAAGCGTCCGGGACAGGACCAGGCGCACGCCAAGCCCAATTACCCCGCCGTGGTCGGCCTGCAGGCGGCACAGCAGCGCGCCGACCAGTTGCACCGGGAGGCCATCTCGGCCCTGGATGAATTCAGCGGCAATCCTGACGGACTCACGGCCTTGTCCGGCTATCTGCTGGCGCGCGATCACTGATACCGTATACAGGGGCGACCGCGTCAAGGATAATTCGCTCATCAGGAGCATTGATGACCGCGAACGATAAATATCCCCTGCTTTGCCAGATCAACGACCCGCACGAACTGCGCAGGCTGGATGCGGAGCAGCTGCCGGTGGTGGCCGACGAACTGCGCGCCTTTCTGATCGATACCCTGAGCCAGATCGGCGGCCATTTTGCTGCTGGCCTCGGCACTGTCGAACTGACGGTCGCCCTGCACTATGTCTTCAATACCCCCGATGACCGACTGATCTGGGACGTCGGCCACCAGGCTTATCCTCACAAAACGCTGACCGGCCGCCGCGAATTGATGCAAAGCATTCGCAAGCTCGGTGGACTGGCGCCATTCCCGCGCCGCGAGGAATCGGAATACGACATCCTGAGTACGGGCCACTCCAGCACCTCGGTAAGTGCAGCGCTGGGCATGGCAATCGCAGCCAAGGCGCGTGGTGAGGACCGTCGCGTAGTGGCCGTCATCGGTGACGGCGCCATGAGCGCAGGCATGGCCTTTGAGGCGCTCAATCATGCCGGCACGCTGGACGTGAATCTGCTGGTAATCCTCAACGATAATGACATGTCCATATCCGAGAATGTCGGGGCCATGTCCAATTACCTGGCCAGGGTGCTCTCCGGCAAGGTCTACTCGACGATTCGCGAGGGCAGCAAGAAGGTGCTGCGACGCATGCCCACGGTGTGGGAACTGGCGCGCCGCTCGGAAGAACATTTCAAGGGCATGATGCTCCCCGGCACGCTGTTTGAAGAAATGGGTCTGAACTACATAGGGCCCATCGACGGGCATGACGTGCCGACGCTGGTAAAAACCCTGGAAAACCTGCGCAGTCTCAGCGGTCCGCAATTCCTGCATGTGGTCACGCGTAAAGGCAAAGGCTACGCGCCGGCTGAAAAAGACCCCATCACCTGGCACGGCCCAGGACCATTTGATGCAGTCAAAGGCAAGCTGCACAAGCCGGCATCCGCCGGCCCAACTTATTCGCAAGTATTCGGTGACTGGCTCTGTGCCATTGCGGAGCAGGACGAGCGCATCGTGGGTATCACGCCGGCCATGCGCGAAGGCTCTGGCATGGTGAAATTTGCCAGGCGCTTTCCGAATCGCTATTTCGACGTGGCCATCGCCGAGCAGCACGCGGTGACGCTGGCCGCCGGACTGGCCTGCGAAGGTATGCTGCCAGTGGTGGCAATCTATTCGACCTTTCTGCAGCGCGGTTATGACCAGTTGATCCATGACGTTGCTCTGCAAAACCTGCCGGTTCTGTTCGCCATCGACCGGGCCGGTGTGGTCGGTGCTGACGGCCCCACGCATCAGGGCTGTTTCGATCTCAGTTTCCTGCGCTGCGTGCCTAACATGGTGGTCATGGCCCCGGCTGACGAAAATGAATGCCGGCAAATGCTTTACACCGGTATTGGTTTGCAACAACCGGCGGCGGTGCGCTATCCGCGCGG
>JBFIQI010000113.1:0-7345 GCA_041609715.1 Gammaproteobacteria bacterium | reverse complement strand
TTGCCCAGGATGAATCCCGGCAAGGGTACCGCGTATTTCGAGAAGTGTTTGAGCCCCTTGGGCTGCCTGTTCTTTGCCTGCCGGGCAATCATGACAATCCGGAATTCATGCGCGAAGAGCTGGACGGCAACTTTGTGGTTTTGGGGGAAGTCGAATTCGACACCTGGCGCATTGCAATGTTGAACACCTACACACCGGGCACCGCCGCCGGCGAGCTGACCCGCAAGGATCTGGAGCAGCTGAACAAGTGGCTGGCCACCCAGGGAGGAAGCAACTGTCTGGTCTGTTTGCACCATCAACCCGTACCGGTGGGCAGTCGCTGGCTGGATAGCGTTGGCTTGCGTAACCCCCAAGCGTTGTTTGAGGTGCTGGACACCCATCAAGGTGTGCGTGGCATCCTCTGGGGTCATGTTCATCAGGCCTTTGACGGGGAACGCAAAGGCGTCAGGCTGATGGGCACGCCGTCAACCTGTCGCCAGTTTCTGCCTGGCAGTGACAAATTTGCGCTGGATGAACGGCCGCCAGGCTACCGCTGGCTGAAACTGCTGACCGACGGCAGCATTGAAACCGGGGTGGAATATGTTCCTGTTTAAAAAGGGCGCGCTGTGTACCCTACTGCTCTGCGCCTGGTCCGGTGCGGCGCTGGCGGGCGACGCCGGCATGCTCTGGCGGGTCAGCGGCGATAACAACAGCGTTTATCTGCTGGGCTCTGTGCACATGCTGCGCGAGAGCGATTTTCCGCTTCCCGGCAAAATTGAGGCCGCCTACGCGGATGCCGAGACGCTGGTCATGGAACTGGACATGGACGATCTAGATCCGCTGTACGTGCAGCGCCTTTTTTTTACTCACGGGCGCTTGCAGGAAGGGCAGACACTGCAGAGCGTGCTGGGTCCGGACAACTGGGCACGTGCCAGTACAGCCGCCAGCGATCTTGGGCTTGAGTTGTCGATGCTCAACAAGGTCGAACCCTGGTGGGCAGCCCTGACCATCGTGCAACTGCAACTGGCGAAACTGGGCTTCAATCCACAACTGGGCCTGGAGGCATACTTCGCGCGTCGCGCGGCGAATGACGCCAAACCCATCACCGGGCTGGAGACAGCGGCTTACCAGGTTGCCCTGTTCGACAATATGAGCATGGAGAGCCAGGTGCAGATGCTGATGAAATCCCTGGCAGATGCGGCCACCCTGGAAACCGACATCAGCGAACTGGTAGACGCCTGGCGCCAGGGCACCATCGACAAACTGGCGCAACTGCAAAGCGAGACCTTTGCGGACTTCCCGGCACTGTACGCGACCCTCATCAGGCAGCGCAACGAAAACTGGGTCGCGGAGCTGACCGAGTTGCTGGACGATGAGCAGGACTACCTGGTCCTGGTGGGTGCTCTGCACCTGGTCGGTGCGGATGGCGTGCCCGCCGGTCTGGCGGAAAAAGGCTTTGCCGTGGAGCGGCAGTAAACCTCAGATCTCGATCATTTCAAAATCTTCCTTGCCGGCACCGCAATCGGGGCAGCGCCAGGACAAAGGCACGTCTTCCCAGCGCGTGCGGGGCGCAATCCCCGACTCAGGATCGCCCTCCTCTTCCTCGTAAACATATCCACAAATGACGCACATGTAGGCTTTCATCGAGGCCTTGTCCCCAGCTCCTGTATATGGCGTTATTGTCCCATTTTCGGTCGAACGTAGAAAGTGATCGCCAGAAGGCCCGATGCACAGACCGTAGTCGTTATAATGCGCGGCCCCGAATACTGATCAGGTATTAACAGCAGGATGCCCATGAACAAGCTATTTGACCAAGCCCGCCAATATATTCCAGGCGGCGTTAATTCACCGGTACGCGCATTTGGCGCGGTGGGCGGAGACCCGGTCTTCATTGCACGGGCCGCCGGCGCCTATCTGTATGGTGAGAACGGGCAGCGCTACATCGACTACGTGGGCTCCTGGGGCCCCATGATCCTGGGCCACGCCGATGCTCGCGTCATAAACGCGGTGCGTGATGCTGCTGGTCGCGGCCTCTCCTTCGGCGCGCCAACCACGCTGGAAACCGAAATGGCCCGCACCATTTGTGAACTGCTGCCGTCTATGGAGCTGGTCCGCATGGTCAGTTCGGGTACCGAGGCCACCATGAGCGCGATCCGCCTTGCCCGAGGCTACACGGGCCGCGACAAGCTGGTTAAATTCGAAGGCTGCTACCACGGTCACTCGGATTCGCTACTGGTCAAATCGGGTTCCGGCGCCCTTACGCTGGGCGTGCCCACTTCCCCCGGGGTACCCGCGGCACTGGCACGGGAAACGCTGACCCTGCCATTTAACGATCTGCAGGCTGCTCAGCGCCTGTTTGCACAAACCGGTGCTGAGGTGGCAGCCATCATCGTCGAGCCCGTCGCGGGCAATATGAATTTCGTGCGCCCGGTGCCCGGCTTCCTGGAGGGCCTCAGAGCCCTGTGCGATGAATATGGCGCAGTACTGATTTTTGACGAAGTGATGACAGGCTTCAGGGTGGCCAGAGGCGGCGCCCAGGCGATATTCGGCGTCAGCCCCGACCTGACGACCCTGGGCAAAATCGTCGGCGGCGGGCTGCCGGTTGGCGCCTTTGGCGGGCGGCGCGCAATCATGGAGCAAATTGCGCCCCAGGGACCGGTTTACCAGGCCGGTACTTTGTCGGGTAATCCGGTTGCCATGGCCGCGGGCCTGGCTACGCTGGGGCCCCTGCGCGAAGAAGGATTTTATGCCCGGCTGGAAGCCCGAACCCGGCAGCTGGTAGATGGCCTGTGCGCCGCGGCAGCCGAGGCCGGCGTACCGCTGTACGGTGACGCCCTGGGAGGCATGTTCGGTTTGTTCTTCACGGCGACTGCGCCGGTGACGCGTTTCGAGCAGGTAACCGCCTGCAACCAGGAACATTTCCGGAAATTCTTCCAGGGTATGCTGGAGGCAGGCTGTTACTTTGCGCCGTCGGCTTACGAAGCAGGTTTTGTGTCCGCGGCCCATTCGGCCGCAGATATCGACGCGACCATCGAAGCGGCCCGCACCGTGTTCGCGACCATCGCCTGAGCGATCAGGGCTCGCCGATAACAGTCACATCGTGGGCCTGCGGGCCCTTGTCCGTCTCCTTGATCTCGAAGGCGACCCGCTGACCCGCAGTCAGGGAGCGATGACCCTTGCCGCGGATATCCCTGAAGTGCACGAAGACATCGCCGCCTCCGTCCAGGGTGATAAAGCCGAATCCCTTGGAAACGTTAAACCACTTAACCACGCCCTCGTCGGAGCCGGGGTCGCCGGCAGTTGCCGTAACCGCCCCTGCGTTCCACCAGGAGGCCAGCAACGCGCTGATAAACGCAGCGGCCAGTACCACAGCTGCGGTGCCGTTCGCGGACAGCTCGCCCAGTTCCACGAATCCGGTGGCGAAAGCTGCCGCCGCAGGAATTGCCACAAGAACACTAATAACAAGACAACGCAAAATAACTTTGAACACAACTTACTCCTGCAAGTAACTCTACAAACGTAACGATGGATAACCGGCTGCCGAAAATATTCTCTCGCCCGGCAGGTCCGGGCAGCGAGACTGGCAAACCGACCGACACAGGATAATGATTTCGGGCCGCTTTTGCACGAGCATGCGGTGATCACAAGGCCGACGCCGGGCGCCACTTGGTAAAAGTGGCGCAATACGCCTCAAGCTTCACCGGGATTGCCGGCGCAACGCCAACAACTTCCAAATTGACCTTCCAGCCGTTCGCCGCAGTCAGGACATGTCCATGCGATCCCCGGATTGTCCAGTTCCTCCAGAACTCTGGCGAGAATGCGCTTCGCCGGAGGCAACTCTTCGTCATGCGTCACCCAGATTTCCGGCCAGCATACGATCGGCGGAATTTCTCCGGCCGCCTGACCGGTACGGTTCATATTGCGCATGACGAATTTGATGCCGGCGCCGGTCAACTCGTGACCGATCTGCTCCAGTTCCAGGGTGTTATGGCTCGCATACAGTCTTTTCACTGACTTGCCAGCTTCCTGATCTTTTCCAGGGCAGGTGCGAGAAGCTGCAATCGTCGTTCGGCATCCATGAGCTCCAGGCACTGCTGGCGTGTGGCAAGGTTAACGGGTAACAGTTCCGCCAGACGAAAGCCAACCCAGCTGGCGTCCTCATAATCCTTCTCGATGTCAGCGTAGAGCATTTCGTTTTGGGCCAGCAGCAGCCTCAGGGCCTGCGTCAGAGCCCGTTGCGCAGCGGGCAGCGCCTGCCGGGATTCCTCCGCCAGCCACTCCACCTGGGCGATGTTGAGACCATCCTGCTGTTGCCGCAGCTCGTGAATGCGAAAGCGCCGCTCGCCCCGGGCCGTAACATACAGCAAGCCGTCGGTTCCCTGATCCCAGCTGACGATACGCGCGCTGGTTCCCACCGTCGCCAGTTGCACCACTCCCGCCTCGTTACCAGAGGCTATCAGCACCACGCCGAATTCAAGGTCTTCGCGCAGACAACGGGCTACCAGATCCAGGTAGCGTGCCTCGAAGATCTTGAGCGGCAGCGGACCGCCCGGAAACAACACGGTACCCAGGGGAAAAAGCGGCAGCTCAGTAAAGTCCGTGACCATCAGCTGCCTCAGTCCGCGTCGACCGCGTCCGGCGCCAGCGCCTGCACCAGTCTTGCCTGGATACCTTCGAACCCGCCGTTACTCATGAAGACAACGTCATCCCCTGCACGCAGCACCCGACACAGTTGCCGGACGATCTCTTCGGTATCGGAACTGATGGTCAGTTTGCCGCCCAGTTCCGCGAGCGCCTTGCCCGCATCCCAGGCCAGATCTTTAGGCGTATACAGGTAAACACCATCGGCACTGGCCAGCGCCGGTCCCAGCTTGTCCTTGTGTATGCCCATTTTCATGGTATTGGAGCGCGGTTCCAGGACCGTAAAAATCCGCCGCCCGTCGGCCGCCTCGCGCAGGCCTCGCAGGGTGCTGGCAATCGCAGTCGGGTGATGGGCGAAGTCGTCGTAAACCCTTACTCCGCCTGTATCGGCAATGAGTTCCAGGCGCCGGCTCACGCCTGCAAATTCGCCCAGGGCATTTGTTGCCACGGCTGGAGGTATCCCGCCGTGAAGGGCTGCCGCTACTGCGGCCACTGCATTGTGCACGTTATGGCGCCCGCGAAGTTGCCAGTCGACTCTGCCGACAACTTCGCCTGAATACACGATGTCGAAGGCTTTACCACCATTCATTATATTGCCGGCGGTCCAGGCCGCCGCCGGATTCGCATCCCCGGCAAACTTCTCGGTGGGCGTCCAGCAACCCATGGCCAGCACCGCATCCAGGTTGGCATCACTGGCAGCATGCAACACCAGACCCTGTCCCGGCACGGTCCTCAGCAACTGGTGGAACTGAGCCTTGATGGCATCGAGGTCGGCAAAGATATCTGCATGGTCGAATTCGAGATTGTTGAGCACCAGAGTCCGCGGTCGGTAATGCACAAATTTCGCACGCTTGTCGAAAAATGCCGTGTCGTATTCGTCGGCTTCCAGCACAAAGAAATCACTGTCGGTCAAGCGTGCCGAGCAGGAAAAATTCGCAGGAACCCCACCGACCAAAAAACCCGGGTTAAGCCCTGCATATTCCAATATCCATACCAGCATGCTGCTGGTCGAGGTCTTGCCGTGGGTGCCCGCCACCGCCAACACCCATTTGCCGGGCAGCACATGCCTGGCCAGCCATTCGGGTCCGGACAGAAATGGCAAACCCGTGTTCAGGACATGCTCGACCGCAGGATTGCCACGACTCATGACATTGCCGATGACGACGCAATCCGGCTCCGGCTGCAGGTGCGCCGGATCGTAGCCTTTCATCACCTCTATGCCCAGGTTCGCCAGTTGCTCGCTCATGGGCGGGTAAGCCCCGGCATCCGATCCGCTGACTCGAAAGCCCGCCTGCCGGGCCAGCGCCGCTACCCCGCCCATGAATGTTCCGCAGATACCCAAAATGTGGATATGCATAAGACTTCAGGTGCCGAGCGGAAAAAGACTGCTCACGATGACCAGGCTGGCAAATATGTAGAAGATGCCGAGACCCAGACCAGCCAGGGGGTGAATTTCCAATGCCCGCGACCCGATATGACCAAGCACGGCGGCAAACCAGAACAGCAGCAGGAAATAGGCCAGCACCGCCAGGGATTCGGCCCGGGGCACCAGTCTTAGCAAGACCACCACCGGCAACATGTAAAGACCAATAATAGCCCCGCAACCGAGGGCTGCAGACAGGGTCTGCCGCATACGCCCCGGGCGACCACTGGCACTCAGCAGAACCCAAAACCAGACGCCAAGCAGAGCCCCGTCGAAGACCACCGCCAGGGTCGCTATCAGCGGGCTCCGAGCCAGGCTGCCTTCGATCAGCAGGGCGACGAGATTAACCAGGCAGTAACTGATGAAGGCAAGCTGCAAGAGAAACGACGAGGACGGCAACACATCCGGTCCCTGACGCCGCAGGAGAATGTCTGAATAGGCCTTGATAAGCTCTTGCATTGAGAATTCGATCCCCGCGGACAACAGGCGCGTGCACGCAGCATGATACCCTTGGCGCCCGGTCGAATGCACCGCAGAGACCTCTCTTTATGTCCAGCCTGCCACCCCTGATAGACAATGACGCCGAGCTGGCCCAGCTATGTATGGCACTGGGCAGCAGCGACTGCGTCGCCATCGACACAGAATTCGTGCGTGACCGGACTTACTACCCCAAGCTGTGCCTTTTGCAGCTGGCACTCTCCGGCCAGCTGTATCTCGTGGACCCGCTCGCGGATATGAACCTGGAACCTTTGATGGCAGCGCTACAGCGTCCGGAGCTGGTCAAAATCCTGCATGCGGCACGCCAGGATCTGGAGATTTTTTACCTGCAGGCGGGCAAGGTACCAAGCCCTGTATTCGATACCCAGCTGGCCGCCGCCTGCCTGGGCTATGGCGAACAGTTGAGCTACACGGCACTGGTCAGAGAAGTGCTGGACATCGAACTTGGCAAGAGCCATGCGCGCACCGACTGGGCCAGGCGCCCGTTGTCGCGGGAACAGCTCCGTTATGCCGCCGATGATGTAGAGTATTTATTACCCGCCTACATCAAGCTGAATGACCGGCTGCAGGCCAGTAACCGCAGTGAGTGGCTGGCAGAAGCATTCCGAAGCCTCACCGATATCGCGCTTTACCAGCCGCAGCCACAGGAAGCGTATCAGCGCATTCGCGGCTGGCGCAGACTGGAACCGCAGCAACTGGCGCGCCTGGCTCGGCTCGCCGAGTGGCGCGAAGAACTGGCCATGCAGAAAGATCTTCCGCGTCGTTGGGTGGTGCCCGACAAACCGCTGCTCGTCATGGCCGCCC
>JBFIQI010000112.1:0-7414 GCA_041609715.1 Gammaproteobacteria bacterium | reverse complement strand
TTCGACACTGGGTTTTTTCGATGATCCGGTGCTGAACACCATGCTGCACTGGGATGACGTGCAGTTGCTTGCCATTATTTTTCACGAGTTGGCACACCAGCTTTTCTACGTCAAAGGGGATACCCCGTTCAACGAGTCTTTTGCAAGTGTCGTGGAAGAAGAGAGCATGCGCCGCTGGCTGATGCAGCATAGCCAGGAAGACCTTGCCGGTTACGAGGCGCGCCGCGAAGACCAGCAGTGCTTCAGCGCATTGATTTCTGCAGCGCGCGACAGCCTGCAATCTCTTTATGAATCCGGCGGCGATCCGGCAGCGCTGCGTGTGGAAAAAATGGCGGTGTTTGACCGTCTGATCCAGGTATATCGGCAAGCTGTGAGCGACGGCGCAATAAGCGTGGCCTACGAAGCCTGGTTCGGGCAATCACTGAATAATGCGCATCTTGTCGCGGCGGGCGCGTACCAGATATGGGTACCGGCATTCAGGGCGATGCTGGCACGTGCCGGTGGCGAGCTGAATAGCTTTTATGAAATGGCCGAAGTGCTTGGCAGATTGCCGGCCGAAAAGCGCGCACAGGCGTTGCGAAAGCTGGAGCCAGCGAGCGCGCCCGGAGGCTGCCGGGCCATGCAGCTTCAGGAGCGCGCGTGACGGCGAATTTCAGACAAGCGCGTGCGCTGGTTCTGATTGGTGAGATAAGTGGGCACCACGGCCTCCATGGAGGTTGGCTCGATGCCCAGGCTTGCAAGGCCGTTGGAGTCGCAGATGTTATGTACTTTGAGTGACAGGTAGTTGTCCATGGACATGGGTTTGCCAGGGACGAACTCAAGGAACCTGGCAAGCATGCGTGACAGGCCATCTCCCAGGCCAATAATCTTTCGTCTAAGGCCCATGACCTTCGCGACGTAGACGATGAGCTCTCGCATAGAGACAACCTTCGGGCCGCAAAGCTGCAGTGTTTTCCCCCAGGTGGCGCGGTTTTCCAAAGCGCGCACAAAGGCTTCCACGACGTCTTCAACGAAGACCGGCGCGAAGCGCGCATTGGGGCTCGGCAGGATAAAAAAGTAGTTGGGTATGCGCAGCATCCCGGCAAAGCGATTAATAAATGAATCCTCAGCGCCGAATATGATGGAAGGTTGCAGGATGGTGGCGCGCAAACCGGGATCCGCTTCAATCCTTATCACAGCTTCTGCCTGACCCTTGCTGCGCAGGTAGTGGGACGGACCATTTTCCGCGTCTGCCTTAAGAGCGCTCATCTGTAAAAGTCGCTGGATGCCGGATTCCTTGCAGGCCCGGACCACCTTTCTGGTCAGCTCTACATGTGCTTCGGTAAAGCCTTTTCCGCTACGGCCTTTCTCGTTGAGTATGCCAACCAGGTTGATGACGGAATGGCATCCTTCGACGGCCTGTTCCAGAAATTCATAATCGTGCACATTGCCCTGTATGAGTTCTACCGTTGGCAGGACCAGCAGGCTTTTGTGCGGTTCGCGGTAGCGAGTCAGCACCCTGACGACGTGGCCGTCCTGAGCGAGCCGCGCGCACAGGTGGCGGCCGACAAAGCCGGTACCGCCAAGAACACAAATGGTGCGACTTAATGAGTTCATGATGCTTCCGGTGTGGGTCCCCGGGAATGGCCGGCCGGTGACAGGCGGCAATTCTACCCGTAAATCAGAGCTTGGTGAGTTTGGCCATCTGCTCGGCCGTGATTACCGGCGGCATCAGTTCGGCCAGACGCTGTTCGCTGCCCGTGAGGCGCCAGGTAAAGATGACCTGGCTGGAAAGCACCCGCCGCACGTACCGGCGCGTCTCGGTGAACGGTATCGTGTCTACCCAGATGTCGGCGATAACCTCGCCGTTTTCGGGCAGCCAGCGGTCGACCCGGTGTGGCCCCGCGTTGTAGGCCGCTGTCGCCAGCACCTGGTTGCCCCCGAAGCGTTCATACATGCGTCCCAGGTAACGGGTACCCAGCGTGATGTTGATCTCGGGATCAAGCAGGCTGAACTTGTTTGTGTAGCGAATACGTGCGCTGCGCGCAACCTGGCGGCCAGTGGCTGGCATCAGCTGCATCAGACCAAGAGCGCCGGCACCCGAAGACACATCCGGCATGAACAGGCTCTCGCTGCGGGCAATGCCATAGGCCCAGCTGAAATCGATATTGGCCGCATCTGTTTTTTCCGCGAACAGTTCCCGGTAGGGGGTTGGGAAGCGAATTTCCAGGTCATCCAGCATGTCGTCCGTCGATGCGGTGGCAATCGCCCGTGACGGCCACGCCCACTGGTGGGCCAGTATCGCGGCCTGCTTGCGCTCAGCAGCGGTCATGTCATCCAGTGCCGCATTCCATTCTCTGCGGGCCCGGCCGTGCAGCCCGGCGATAAACAGTTCCCGCGCGCGGCGAAGGTCTGCGCGGTCCGCGAGCTCCGCAAGCAGGGTGGCATCTACCTGGAGCGGACGATGTTCAAAGGCATAGGGTGCCCCGATCTGGTCGGCAGCCAGAAAGCCGTAATAATCGCGCACTTTCGCGAGGCTTCTGAAGATTGCGCTGGCAGCATCGTGCTGCCCCTGCTCCTGCATCGCCCGCGCCCGCCAGTAACGCCACATTTCCCGGTCACGCTCGGCGCCCGGCAGCTCGTTGATGTAAGCGAAAATCGCGGGCCAGTCCTGGTTGCGCAGGGCGGTGCGTACCTGCCACTGACGTACATCGATGTTGCGCGCCGATGCCGGCACGGCAGCGAGCAGCGCGGCGGACTCAGGCAAATGTTTGCGCGCGGCCCATAAGCCGATCTGGCGGCTGACTTCGTTGCGTTCGGATGGATTGAAATCAAACTTCGCACGGTAGTCCAGCCAGGCGTTTGCCGCGTACAGGGGGTCCTGGCGAGCGAGGCGACGGAATCCGTACAGGATCAGCTCCCGTTCCGCGCTGTTGTTCTTGAAGCGCTCTGGCCTGGCGAGCGCCGCGGTCGGGTTGGCGCGCATGCGCTGCCAGCGAGCCACCCAATCCTGGTCCTGCCAGTCGAGTTCAGCAGCAAGAAAGCGTGCCAGGGAGAATTCACGCGCGTCGATGGCCATTGCCATACGTTTGCGCCTGCGGGGCTCGGTGAGATACCCGACTTCCGCAAGGTACCGGAAGGGAAGGTCGCAGGCATCGGGCCGGCTTTCACCAACCAGCCAGACCGGCAGTATTTCATCTGCCAGGCCGCGCGTCTTCCCGGTAGCGATGCGCGCCGTAAACCAGTGGCACTGGCGCGTCGTGCTGCCATCCTCTACATAGAGTTCGAGGTATTTCTGCCAGCGCTGCCTGCGCGCAAGTTCGTTCAGCCAAAGCCCGCGAATTTCATCGGCAATTCCAAGCTGCTTGTGCGTGGCAAGAAAGGTTTCAACGCGGTAGTCCGATGCCTTGCGTAACCCGGCACGAATCAGGGCCGCCTCGAGATCAGGTAACAACACGTAGTCGGCCAGCATGTCCAGGTGTTCTGCCACCTGTGATTCCTCGCCTTTCTGCGCATGAGCGTAAGCATCGCGAAAGGCTGCCCTTTGTGCCTCCAGCCGATCCGGAGCAGCGCTGCTGGTCGTGTCGCCGGTGGCAAGCGCCGGTGACACGAAAAAAATCATGAGGATTGCAAGTCGATGCATAGGTACCAGCATAAAGCCGATTCCTTCCGGCAGGCAAGAACAAGCATCACATAATTGTCGCACCTTATTAAAAAAACACGGGTTTTCCGGTGTCCGGATGAAGATCCTGCGAATGGGCAGTGATATGCTCCGTTAGCAAGAGCGGCACGCAAAGCGCGCTTCGAGATCTGGCTGTCTATGACGTCTTACTGGTTATTTTTTCCCCTTACCGGCCTGCTTGCGGGCCTGGGCGCAGGCTTGTTCGGGATCGGTGGCGGGTTTCTGATCGTAGCCATCCTGAGCTTCGTGTTTGCCAGCGCTGGCGTGCCTACCGGGATCATCATGCATCTCGCCATTGGCTCTTCACTGGCCTCCATTATCTTTACCTCGATCTCTTCCCTGTGGGCGCATCACCAGCGAGGGGCCGTGCTGTGGCCGGTCTTTATGCGCTTACTTCCGGGTCTCGTCACTGGCACCTTGGCGGGTGCCTGGCTTGCCGATACCCTGAACACGCTGGGCTTGCGGGTTTTTTTCGGGGCGCTCGCACTGGCAGCCGCCATCCAGATCGGCCTGGAGTTGCGGCCGGCCGGTCATCGGGCACTACCGGCTGCCCCGGGAATGACGGCTGCCGGCGTAGTGATCGGTGCGGTCTCGGCACTTGCAGGGATCGGCGGTGGTGCAGCCAGCAACCCATTCCTGCTTTGGTGCAACGTCGGCATTCGTAACTCCGTTGCAACGGCCGCCGCCTGCGGTTTGCCGATCGCGCTGGCAGGCACAATTGGGTTTGTGATCAGCGGCTGGGGCGAGGCAGGACTGCCCGGCGGGTCCACCGGCTTTGTCTATTGGCCAGCCGTGCTCGGCGTGGCGCTTACCAGTGTTTTGAGCGCGCCCCTGGGCGCGAGGCTGGCACACAGCCTGCCGGTCAGAACGCTGCGCAGGGCATTCGCCGTGTTGCTGGCCTTGATCGGCCTGCGCATGATCCTGGCGATTGTTTACTGAATTGAAGATGTTTAAACCTTGCAAAGCGGTATTCGCTGAATAAACAGCCGCCGGGGCAGCCAGACAAAAGGAGCATCACATGCGCATATGGGCCTTACCTGCACTCGCCTTGTATCTTGTTATGCCAGGGCCAGTCCTGGGCGCCGAGCAGATTGACTCGCTGGGGTGGGCAGTAAGGGGTGCGGCGGTCATGCCTGACTACCGCGGTGCAGAGCCGGCCTGGGGCATTGGCGCAACGCTTCAATACCGCCACCGTGAATGGCCGGCGTTCGCGCTGGAGGCAGATCTGACGAGTACGCTGGCGGACGGTGCGCTGGGCCGCTACGATTTTTCCCTCAGCACGCTGGGCGGCTACCTTGCATGGCGGCGTGGCAACATGTGGTATCTCAAGCTGCGTGGTGGCGTGCTTTTCGAATACGTCGAGGTTGGGACGTCTGATGCCTGGGGCGGCGGCCTGTCGGGTGGCGCCGGAATTGGCTGGTCGCGGGACGGGCGTGCGTTTGAACTGGAGCTGACCGGCATAGAAAAGGCCGCCTACATGATCTCGCTGGCATATTACTTCTGAAAAAAACCCGGCCTTTCGGCCGGGTTTTTTGTTCTTGCAAGGCGATGCCTTGTCAGCGTAGTGGCAGGAACAAGCCCGCACCGTCACGCTGAATCTTGAGCACCATGGGCTCCTTGGTATTCAGCGCTTTACTGAACTCCTTCAGGTTGCGAACCAGTACGGTCGGCCCGGAGCGTCTCTTGACGGAGGTGACTACATCACCGGGCAGCAAGCCTGACCTGGCAGCGGGCGAACCTGGCTGGATATCCAGCACGACAACCCCGCTGACCTTGCCGAACAGAGGTGATTCTTCGGTCAGATCGCCGAAGCGTGCACCGGCCAGCTGCGGGTGCAGGGGTTCACTGTCACTCGTCTCGGGGCTGCCGGCCTCGGCACTCGCCCCTTCCTCAGGTTCGCGTGCGCGAATGGCCGCAGACAAATTTCGCGGTTTGCCATCCCGGATTATGCCGAGACGGATCTTCTCGCCGACCCGCATCAGACCGATCTTGTTACGCAGGTCTCCTGCACTACGCACCGGTTCGTCATTGAGGCTGACAATGACGTCGCCTTCCTTGATGCCGGCCTTTTCGGCCGCCGAGCCTTCCATGACATTCGAGACCAGGGCGCCCTGGGCCGTTTCAATGTCGAACGCAGCGGCAAACTCCGGCGTCAGATCCTGGATATTGACACCGAGAATGCCGCGCTTGACCTCGCCGTGCTCCAGCAGCTGGGCCATGATTGAACTTGCCATATTGATCGGTATGGCAAAACCAATCCCGACGTTGCCGCCGCCGGTGGACAGAATCTGTGAGTTGATGCCCACCAGTTCGCCACGCAGGTTGACGAGGGCGCCCCCGGAATTGCCGGGATTGATGGGAGCATCGGTCTGGATGAAGTCCTGGTATGCCTCGGCGTTGAGTCCGGAGCGCCCCAGCGCGCTTACGATGCCAGCTGTCACGGTGTGCTGAAGGCCGAAGGGGTTGCCGAT
This sequence comes from Gammaproteobacteria bacterium, assembly GCA_041609715.1. Lineage (GTDB taxonomy): Bacteria > Pseudomonadota > Gammaproteobacteria > Steroidobacterales > JABDLF01 > JABDLF01. The sequence continues at coordinate 1,282 of JBFIQI010000112.1, read as the reverse complement.
CGCCACCACGTAGTCACCCACTTCCAGCCGGGTGGAATCCCCGAGCGGCATGGCCACGAGATCGTCGGCAGTCACCTGGATCACCGCCACGTCTGACGCGGGGTCGGTGCCAACAACCTTGGCCACGAAAGTGCGCTGGTCTTTAAGCGTGATATTGATCTCGTCGGCATTCTCAACCACATGGTTGTTGGTCAGTATGTAACCGCGTTTGGCGTCCACGATGACGCCCGAGCCGCCACTCCGGAATTGCCGGCGATTGGGCGTTTCCGGGCGACCGGGCTGTTCAAAAAAACGCCGGAAGAAAGGATCATCGAAAAACGGATGGCGCTGTACCGCCACGCTGCCGCGCACCGAGATGTTCACCACGGCAGGCGCCACCTCCTTGATCATGGGCGCGAGGGAGGGCATCTGCGACTCCACAGCCTGGACCGGGAGCTTGGCGGCTGCCGGGGTCGCTGTTGCGAGGCCCGTTACAAACACGGCCAGCAGCGCCGTGACGGCTGCCGGCGAGCGGCGCAGGTATCGGTTTGTCAATCTGGTCATTGTTCTTCAAATCCTAAGGTTGCGCGGGTGTGCGTGAGGTTATAGGCCGGTTCAAACACCGGCTCCGTAAGCAGAGGACACTGACACCGGGCGGGAAGTTCCGCCCGGTGTCCCGATTGCCGTGCTGCGAGCTGCGTGAGAACGCTCCTGCCGGGGTTCTCAGGCGGTCGCGTGTACCTCGATACGGCGTGGCTGCACCCGGGCCTGCTTGGGAATTGTAATTTCCAGCACTCCATTGTTGCCGTGGGCCTTTACGCCGTCGCTGTCCACCGTGTCTGGTAGCGTAAAGCGACGATAAAACTGTCCGGTAGCGCGCTCGATCCGCCGATAACCTTTATCGGTCGTCGTCGATTCCGTCTTGCGCTCGCCCCGAATGGTCAGCACGCCGTGCTCCATCGTAATTTCGATGTCTTTCGGATCAATGCCCGGCAGATCGGCATGCAGGACGAAACGATCGTCCTCCTCGCGCACGTCAACGGACGGCACCCAGTCGCAGGCTGTCGTTTCGTCCACCGCGGTGCGTGCAAGGGGGTTCTCAAAAAGGCGGTTGACCTCGTTATGCAGATCGCTGAGAGACCGCCAGGGCTGGTACCTGATTGTGTTCATCTTTGATGCTCTCCTGAAGTAGTTTTCGGCAAATACACAGCTTTTCCGTGGCGCGCGAGTCGGAAAATCACCACGCGCTGGCAGCTTGCTACTTCAGGTGTGGACGATCGGCCATTTTTTCAAGGGTTCACAT
>JBFIQI010000111.1:0-7432 GCA_041609715.1 Gammaproteobacteria bacterium | reverse complement strand
TGGGCGGCATGATGTAAGCCCGCGCCATAGCCCGCGCTCAAAGACCCCGCTTGCCTCGGCACGCGGGGTTTTTTTTTAGCGGGTAGACTTGGGTCCGGTGCCTGTCGAAAAACCAGAATTTTGAGCAAACTCTCTGCCATTGAAGAATTGCCCGAGACCCTGCAGCCGGGTGTTGCCGCGCGCTGGGCAGGGTTGGCTGCGGCCAATCCCGAGCTGGCCGCAGCCATTGCGGCTGAGCCCAGGCTGGCGCAAAGCCTGCCGCGAGTCTGGGCAGCCAGCGAGTTCGTGGCAGATCTCTGCACCGCTGCAGGCGGTTATCTGGAGACGCTGCTGGATGACGGCAGCTTGCTGGCCACCGCCAGGGCCGACGGCTGGCCGGCTCCCAGGATCTCTCTGGAGCTTGACGAATCCGCTTTCATGGCGGCCCTGCGGGCGCATCGCCAACGCAGCATGCTACGCATCGCCTGGCGCGATCTCGCTGGCTGGGCGCCGCTGGAAGAAACCCTGGAGTCACTGACCTCGCTTGCCGATGACTGCATCGAAACCGCCCTGGCCTACAGCGCTCGCACCCTGGCCGCACGCCATGGCTGGCCGGGTATGGATGAAACAGGCAGTCGCAACGAGCTAATGGTGATGGCCATGGGCAAGCTGGGCGCACGGGAACTCAACTTTTCATCCGATATCGACCTGGTATTCCTGTACGCCAGTAATGGCCGCAGCGAGGGCCAGCGCCCCCTGGATCACGAAACCTGGTTTACCCGCCAGGCTCGCCATCTCATCAGGTTGTTGGATGAACGCACAGCGGATGGTTTCGTGTTTCGAGTTGATACTCGCCTGCGGCCCTTCGGCGACAGCGGGCCATTGGTCATAAGTCTCGGGGCCTTCGAGGCCTACCTGCAGGCACATGGGCGTGACTGGGAACGTTACGCCTGGGTCAAGGGTCGTGCGCTGGGGGGCAGCCAGAGCCAGCGCGGTGCCGTGGCGGAATTACTGCGACCCTTTATCTACCGGCGTTATCTCGATTACGGTGTATTCGAATCCCTGCGCATCATGAAGGAAAAAGTGGCGCGCATGAGTCGGCGCAAGGCGCGACAGCAGGACATCAAGCTCGGGCCCGGCGGCATTCGCGAAATTGAGTTCGTAGTCCAGTGCTACCAGCTGATTCGTGGAGGTAGCGAACCGCGACTGCGGGAACCCGGCCTGCTAGCTGCACTCGCGGAGCTCGCCAAACGCGGGCATATCGATGGGCAAACAGCTACCACGCTGGATTCCCATTATCGCTATCTTCGAGTGCTGGAGAATCGCCTGCAGGCAATCCAGGATCAGCAGGTGCACGAACTGCCCACCGATGAAGCGCTGCGCGCACGCCTGGCCCTGGCCATGGATTGCACGGATTGGAACATGCTGGTCAGGCAAACCCGCAGCCGCTGCCAGGCAGTGCATGCCGTGTTCAATGAACTGGTGTTCGCGCCCGCTGGCCATGGGGGTGAGCCGACGCCGGTGCTGGCCCTGCCCTGGGAGTCGGCTGACGATGAGCAGGAGTCCTTGGCGCAATTGACCCGGGCAGGATTTGGCGAACCTGGCGAGGCGCTGGCTCGAATCCGGGCGCTTCGTGATGGCGTGCTCTACCGGCGTCTCGATGCCGCGGGCCGCCGCCGTCTGAACGATCTGATGCCCCGAATGTTGCAGGCGGTCGCCGATACCGATCCTGATATACGCGTGCTGCGCCACGTGCTGGCGATCATAGAATCGGTGGGTCGGCGCAGCGCTTACTTTTCTCTGTTGAATGAAAACCCGGAAGTGCGCGGCCGCCTCGTCAGGCTGTGTGCGCAGAGTCGACAGCTGGCCGAGGAGGTGGCAGCTCACCCGGTGCTGCTGGATGAGCTTATCGACCCTCGTGTATTCGAAATGCCGCCCACCCGCGACGATCTGGAAGCTGAACTGGAGCGTCGCTTCAGCGGCGTCGAGCCGGGAGATCTGGAAGCGCAGATGGAGGCCCTGCGACGCTTTCAGCGGGCGTCGGTTTTCCGGGTGGCCCTGGCGGATCTCAACCAGGTGCTGCCACTGATGAAGGTCAGCGATCGACTCACCGAGCTGGCCGAACTGGTGCTCGACAAGGTGCTGCAGCTGGCGGGCGAGCAGTTGGCAGAGAAATTCGGCATCGAGCTGCAAGTTCAGGATGGCTGCTACAGCCGCTTTGTCATCATTGGTTACGGCAAACTGGGCGGTCTGGAGCTCGGCTACGGTTCGGATCTCGACCTGGTGTTTATTTACGCGGATCCCGAAAACGGCGTCTCCGGCCAGGCGTCGGCCAGTGACGGTGAACCGGATCCCAGCGTGTTTTTTACCCGGCTCGGTCAGCGCAGCGTGCACATGCTGTCGACCCAAACCCGGGCCGGGCGCCTCTATGACGTCGATACACGCCTGCGCCCCAGCGGTCAGTCCGGCCTGCTGGTCAGCGAAATTGGCGCCTTTGAGCATTACCAGATGCAGCAAGCCTGGACCTGGGAACATCAGGCTTTGCTGCGCGCCCGATGCGTGGCCGGTGACGCGGCTTTGGGCAAGCGTTTCGCGACCGTGCGCAAACAAGTTTTGTGTCGGGAACGCCATGGCGATTCCTTGCGCCGTGATATCGTCAGCATGCGCGAGCGCATGCGCAAAGAACTCGATGGCAGCGATTCCAAGCGCTTCGACATCAAGCAGGGGACCGGCGGGATTACGGATATCGAATTCCTGGTGCAATATTTTGTATTGCAGCACGCCGCCGGGCACCCCGGGCTGGTTCGCTGGTCTGACAACATTCGCCAACTCGAGGCGCTGGCGGCCGCTGGCCTGGTAACGCCTGCCACAGCCGAGACTCTGACCGACATTTATCGCGATTATCGGGCCCGCATTCACAGCCTTTCCCTGGATGGCGCCGGGCCGTTTGCAGGTGCCAGCGAACTGGCTGACGAGCGCCGTTTCGTCTGTCAGCTTTGGGCGCGGGAATTCAATGCGCAGTCGGGTTCCGAGGCGCTGCTATAATCGCGCCTCAGGTCGAACAGCAAGCAGTGAGTTAAGCAATGAGACGAGCCACGGACCACGCTCAGGGTGATGAACAACCCAACACCCAGTTGCGCTACGAAGTCACCCAGAACGATTTGCCGCTGCATTGCCCCTTGCCGGGGAAGAGCCTCTGGAATTCTCATCCGCGAGTCTTCATTCCTGTGGAAGACACTGGCGAGGCGCACTGTCCATACTGCGGCGCGCTGTTTGTGCTCAAGACCTGAGCAGATTCTGCGGCAATCTGGTGCAGTAGTGTGCGCCGCACCCTGTGTGCCTCAGCCACCGGCGCCGCATGGTGCGATGCCGCCTTGGGCAGCGCGTCGCCATCAGGTTCGCCGCTGGTAATTAACGGATCGCGGACTCAGCCAGGTGCGGTTCCTCATGGCCGAAAAATAATAGGCCACCATACCCAGCAGCAGCTGTGAGCGGCGCCGCAATCCGCCGATCAGGCCGAGCGTGATGATGTGCAGGAGCGCCGCCAAGGCCAGCGGCAGAAGATTGCGCAGCATCACGACGGCGTGGTTGAGCAGTCGCAGCAGTCCCGTGAAATGGCGCTGGATGAAAACATGGGCGGAGATCATGGCTTCTTGCTTGGTGAGCAGTGCCGTTGCCCGGTCACGCCTGCTGGCACCGCCGTGCACATGTACAAAACGGCAGGCGTCTGTGTAGGCGCGCGCCATGCCCAGATCCGCGGCGCGCCGGCATAAATCCATATCTTCTGCATACATCCAGAAGTCTTCGCTCCAGCCGCCGAGCCTGTCAAAGTCGCATCGATCAACGAGAATCAGCGAGCCGGAAATCCAGTCGCAGGCAACCAGGCGCTCGCCCGGGTCAGGCGATGGGTGATACCGCAGCGGGCTGAGCCGGCGCAGCAGGCTCTTGATGGTTCGAATGTAAGTGAGCAGGTTGGGAAAGCGGTCGAACGCTTTCTGAGCATTGCCGTTGTTGTCCACCTGCTGCGCACTCAGCAGCGATACACCAGGGTGACTCGCCTTTATCTGCAGCAGCTTGCGGATGGCGGCCGGCTCGGCATGCACGTCCGGATTCACAAACAGCAGCGACTTGCCCGTGGCGTGGCGTGCCCCCAGGTTGTTGCCATGCGCAAAGCCGAAATTTCCCGAGTTCTGCACGAACTGCGCCATGGGAAAGCGCTCTCGGTATGTCTGCAGCTGGCCGTCTTTGGAGTCGTTATCCACCACTATGATTTGCCAGCGACCGTCGCCGAGCTCAGGCGCCGAGGCCAGGCCGAGCAACAGCTTTTCGAGGTGTCGCCAGCTGCGATAATTGACTGTAATTATGCTAAGCAGCATCAGCCGAGATCCGGGCTAGGGTTCGAAGGAGCATCCTGAATCCGGGCGACCGACTCTGGCAGCGGACAGGCATGGTGGCCTGATTGCTCGCCCATCAAAGAATCTCCGCTACGTGTTTAATCATTCTCTAGCAGCCGGTCCAGCATGGCGGTGACGTCGGCAACGGTGATCAGATCCATTGCGCGCGGGTCCCTCACCCGTTTGCCCCACCGGAGTGTCTCGGGCGCGGCGTGCAGGAACTGCCGGCACGCCTCGGGATACCTATTTACCACCCAGTTCCTGCTCAGGTAGGGACCGGTTCGTTGCGGGTTGGAAGTCGCGTACAGGCCCACCACCGGCAGTCCCACGGTGGTGGCCATGTGCGCAGGCCCGGAGTCCGGGCACACCAGGACAGAAGCCCGCGACAAAATCGCCAGCAATTCCTTGAGACTGGTTTTTCCGATGAGATTAACCGCGCGGTTGCCCGTGGCATTCATGATCTCTCGACCATACTGCGCTTCCAGCTCGGTGGGTCCCCCGGTCAGGATTACCTGCATGTTGTGCCGGCGCATCACATGTTCGGCAATCTGGGCATAGTTGGCCGCCGACCAGTTGCGCCAGTTGCGCGCCCGCTGGCTGGAACAAGGACTGATGACCAGGGTTGCCTGTCCGGGAGCGATGTGGCCGGCGGCAAACTGCTCCGCTGCAGCCGGCAAGGGAATGTCCCAGTGAAGACTGCAATCCTCGATGCCAAGCTGCCTGGCAAAGCCCATGAAGCCCTCCAGTACATGCGGTCGGTCCATTTCGGCAATCTGTGCATTCACGAACAAGGATTGGAAATCACGAGCTTGATTGCGGTCGAAACCAAGGCGCAAGCCGGCCTTGAACATGCGGCTGGCTATACTGGCTCGCAAAGCAGCCTGAATATGCAACAGCAGGTCAAAGCGCCGACCCACCAGGATTCGCCGCAGATCCCGAAATGCACGCCAGCCGTCACGCTTGTTGAAAATGATAAACTCGACGCCTGGTATATCACCGACCAGGCTGGCTTCGAGCTGGCCGATAATCCAGGTTATCCGGGTTGCGGGCCAGTGCCGCTGCAGAGCACGTACCAGTGGCACGGCATTACAGACATCACCGACCGCGGACAGCCGCATGATGCACAGGGTCTGGGGCTGCCTGTCCTGAAAAAGGGGTTGCATGATCGAGCAGAAAGTCCTTACCTGCGGGCGCGCGGCCATCCTATACGATGCCCGGGCGGGGCGTAAAATTACTGTCGACATGTTTCGCCCCCAATATTGGCGCACACGGGACAAAGTGGTCGGCGAGGCCAGCGGCCGTGGCGTCACCCTATACGTGGAGGCGGGGGATGAGCATTGGGTATTGCGCCCCTATCGCCGGGGTGGCTTGTTCGCCCGGCTGGTGAGGCGCTGGTATCTGTACACCGGCCGCAATCGCACCCGTTGCTTTCGGGAATTCGAGATTCTGGTGCAACTGCATGCAGCCGGGCTCCCCGTGCCACGACCCGTAGGAGCCTGGTACCGAAGACGCGTTCTGGCCTACGAGGCAGCATTGCTGACCGCCAGAATCACTGGCACCCAGACCCTCGCCCAGGTGTTGAAAGACGGCACCCTGGAGCCGCAGACCTGGCTGGCAGTAGGGCGTTGCGTACGCCAGTTCCACGATGCCGGACTCTGTCACGCTGATCTGAATGCGCATAATATTTTGCTGGATGTGGCCGGCAAAGTTTATGTGATCGATATGGATCGGGCCTCATTCAAGCCCGCGTCGCAGCGCTGGCAACAGGCCAACCTGGCCCGGCTGCGACGTTCTCTCAACAAGGTGAGCATGGAGGAGGGCGCCGAGTTTCGCGGCGACGCAGACTGGGCAGCTCTGCAGGCCGGTTACGAGCGCAATTCCTGAAATGCTTCAGGCTCAGGCGTAAGGATCGGGGTCACCCGGGCGCACCGCCTTGAAACGCCTGTGTACCCACAAGTACTGTTCCGGTGCCTTGCGCACAGTGTCCGCGATTACCCTGTTGATACGCGCGGCATCCGCCTCGGCATCGTCGCTGGGGAAGTTCTCTAGAGCTGGCTGAACAATGAGGCGATATCGGCCATCTTCCTGACGGAGCGAAAAAAACGGTAAAACCGGCGCGCCGCTGGTGCGAGCCAGACGGCTGGTCGCCAGATTTGTAGCTGCGGGTACGCCAAAAAACGGCACATTGCCGGCGCTTTTGCCTCGATAGGCCTGGTCGGGCGCGTACCACACGGCATGTCCTTGCCGCAGGCTGCGCAGCAAGCCCCGTACGTCATCCCGCCGGATGGGGTTTTCCGAGAGCCGCTCGCGACTGGCGCGCATGACCTTTTCAAACAGCGGGTTTTCATGCCGCCGGTACATGGGGTGGAATTTTTCGGTTTGCAGCAGCAGACAGCAACCAATCTCCAGGGTAGTGAAGTGCGCGCTCAGCAGTATCACTCCACGGCCACCGGCCCGTGCGCTGGCGATATGTTCAAGGCCTTCCCCCACCGCCATTCCCGAGAGGCGTCTTGCCGGTGCCCACCAGGTAAATGCGGTTTCAAAAACTCCCTGGCCAAGGGCCTCGAAATGCGCCTTGAGCAGCGACTTACGGCTGGTCTCGTCGAGCTCGGGAAAGCACAGCCGCAAATTGACCGCTGCAATATGCCGGCGCCGCTTGAGCACCCGCAAAGCTACCCGACCCAGCAGTCGGCCCATGGCCAGTTGCGCCGGGAAGGGCAGCAGTACCAGCAGGCGCATGAGGCCCAGGCCCAGCCAGGTGGGCCAGAAGCGCGGACCCAGGAATTTTGCTGTGGATGATGAATCGCTGCCCAAGACTTTCCCCTAAGATCCAGCGCGGATTCTAACCATGGCATCGGCAAGGGTACAGGCAGGTGACAGCCGGACCTCGTGTAGAATGTGCCGCGGTTCACAGGGTGCCCGAAGGACAGACCGATGACCGATGCTTACACGCCCCTCAGCGTTCCGGATTTTGCGGGCAAAACCGTACTGGTTGCCGGGGATGTCATGCTGGATCGCTACTGGCTGGGTCCCACCGAACGGGTTTCACCGGAAGCCCC
>JBFIQI010000110.1:0-7506 GCA_041609715.1 Gammaproteobacteria bacterium | reverse complement strand
GCACCCGTGCATGCTCCCACTTCCGGCGTCGTGCTGGCCATAGAAAACCGCCCGGTGCCGCATCCGTCGGGACTGCTGGCGCGCTGTATAGTGATCGAATCCGATGGTGAAGACGCGGCCGTGCCGGCGGACCCCATCACCGTGGATTACAGCCAGCTGGATCCTTTGTTGTTACGTGCAAAAATCCGCCAGGCCGGAGTGGTCGGCCTCGGCGGTGCCGCATTTCCAAGTGCGGTAAAACTGAATCGGCTGCCCCAGCACGATGTACATACGCTGATTCTCAATGGCGCCGAGTGCGAGCCGTATATTTCCTGCGATGACATGGTGATGCGGGAGCGTGCCCGGGAAATCATTTCGGGCACGCAAATCATGTTGCACATACTGGGAGCGCGCGAATGCGTGATCGCAATAGAAACCGACAAGCCGGAGGCCATAGCAGCGATGCAGGCCGCCATTGACACGGCAGCTGATCCGCGCCTCGAAATCGTGCCCGTGCCGACAGTCTACCCGGAAGGAGGCGAGAAGCAGCTGGTGCAGGTGCTCACCGGTCGCGAAGTGCCCGCCGATGGTCTAACCGCCGATGTGGGTGTGCTGTGTCACAACGTGGCTACGGCAGCCCAGGTCAAGCGTGCCATTCAAGGCGGCGAGGCCCTGATCTCGAGAATTGTCACGGTAACGGGTACGGGCATCGCGCAGCCGCAAAACCTGGATGTCCGGCTCGGTACACCCATCAGCTGGTTGATCAAGCATTGTGGCGGTTACACCGCCGATGCCGAGCGCCTGATTATGGGCGGGCCCATGATGGGATTTACTCTGGATGATGACTCGGCGCCCGTGGTCAAGGCCAGCAACTGCATACTGGTGGCAGGCAGCAGTGAGGTGCACGCCGGCGGTGACGCAATGCCTTGCATTCGCTGTGGCGAATGCGCCCGGGTTTGCCCGGCGCTGCTGCTGCCGCAGCAGTTGTACTGGCACGCGCGCGCCGACGACCACGATGCCCTGCAGTCACATCACCTCTTCGACTGCATCGAGTGCGGCTGTTGCGCCTATGTATGCCCCAGCAGGATTCCCCTGGTGCAGTATTACCGGGCCTCCAAATCCCGCATCTGGCAATCCGAAAAGGAGCGCAGGCGCGCCGACCTCGCGCGGGAGCGCTTCCGAACCCGCGAGGAGCGGCTCGCAAAGCAGGCCCAGCACCGTGCCGAGCGCCTCGCGAAACGCAAGGCCGCGCTACATGACAAGGGCAGCCGGCAATCGGTGCGGGCGGCGGTAGAACGATCTCGCAGACGCCGGGAAACTTTACGTGACGAGGAGCCGCCCGAGTGAAATTCCGCCACGCGCCGGCACCCCACCTCGCGCCGCCCAACAGTGTCGCCCTGGTCATGCGGCAGGTGCTTTATGCGCTGGTGCCGGCCGCCGTTTGCTATGTCTGGTTTTTTGGCCCCGGACTCATCATCAACATGCTGATTGCCTGCACGACCGCACTGGCCGCAGAAGCCGCCATGTTGTATCTGCGTGGGCGGCCCGTGCGCAAATACCTCGGTGACCACAGCGCAGTCCTAGCGGGTGTCCTGCTGGCATTTGCCATTCCTCCATTGACGCCCTGGTGGGTAACGGCAACCGGTGCCCTGTTTGCCATCGTGTTCGCCAAACAGCTGTTCGGCGGCCTTGGTTACAACCCCTTTAATCCTGCTATGGCGGGCTACGTCGTGTTGCTGGTTTCATTTCCGGTGCACATGACCGCCTGGCTGCCACCGGACGTGGACGGGCTTGCGCAAGTGGATTTCAGTCTGTGGCAGACGCTTGTAATCATTTTCTCCGGGCAGTTACCGCCCGGGCTGTCCTGGGACGCCATCACCACGGCGACACCCCTGGATCGTGTCAAGACCGGACTGAGCCTGATGCAGACCATCAGTGAAATCCGCCAGCATCCCCTGTTCGGGGACTTTGGCGGCCGTGGCTGGGAGTGGCTGGCCAATGCATTTGCTGCGGGCGGGCTTTGGCTGCTCTACAAAGGCGTCATTCGCTGGCACATTCCCTTCAGCATGATTGTCAGCCTCTTGTTCATCGCCACGCTGGCCTACCTGGTGGACCCCGGTAGCCATCCGTCACCGGCATTTCACCTTTTCAGTGGCGCCACCTTGATCGGTGCTTTCTTTATAGCCACCGATCCCGTGTCCGCCGCCACTACCGATAAAGGTCGCCTCATTTACGGCGCAGGCATTGGTGTCCTCACCTACATCATTCGCAGTTGGGGCGGCTATCCGGATGGCGTGGCGTTCGCCGTGCTCATCATGAACATGACCGTGCCGCTAATCGACAAATACACTGTGCCACGGGTCTATGGCCATGAGCGTTGAGCCGTCGCCAGACACTTCTGCCACGCGCTCGGCCGCGCGGGGCGCGCTGATGCTTGGCCTGTTTGCGGCGCTGGGTGCCACCCTGGTTGGGACCACTTACCAGCTGACCCGTGAGCGCATCGCCGATAACCAGGCGCGTCGCCTGCAGCAGACACTGCACGAGATCCTCCCGCCGGGAGCCCACGACAATCCCCTGCACGAAGATATCGTCAGCGTGTCCGATGCCGCTCTGGGCAGCGCCGACGGCCAGAGCTTGATATACCGGGCCCGCAAAAACGGCAGCCCGGTTGCCGCCATACTCGAAGTCACCGCACCGGACGGCTATTCCGGCGCCATTCGGATGCTGGTGGGCATTTACACCAGCGGTGAACTCGCAGGCGTGCGGGTACTGGAACACCGGGAAACACCGGGGCTGGGTGACGGGATAGAGCGGGCGCGCTCTGACTGGATTGAAGGGTTCAGCGGTAAATCTCTGGACAACCCGACACCGGATGCCTGGGCGGTCAAGCGCGATGGCGGCGCTTTCGACCAGTTCACTGGCGCAACCATTACGCCGCGGGCAGTGGTCACGGCCGTGCGTAATGCCTTGATATACTTTCGCGGTCACCAAGCGGAAATTTTTGCCCCGAGAGCATCGCAATCATGAGCTTAGACGCCGGCAGTTATCGCAGACTGGCAGTGGAAGGACTGTGGCGCAATAACCCGGGCATGGTGCAACTGCTGGGCCTGTGTCCGCTGTTGGCGGTTACCAACTCCGTGGTGAACGGTCTGGGCCTGGGGCTGGCCACCCTGCTGGTGCTGACCGGCTCGAACCTGACGGTGTCCCTGGCCCGCCGCTGGTTGCGTCCGGAAATCCGGATTCCCGCCTTCGTGCTCATCATCGCGTCGCTGGTGACGGCCGTGGAACTGGCAATGAACGCCTGGTTTCACGAGCTTTACCGTGTGCTGGGCATATTCATCCCCTTGATCGTGACCAACTGCGCCATCATTGGTCGGGCCGAAGCCTTTGCTTCGCGTCAACCGGTGCTGCCGGCGATATTGGACGGCCTGATGATGGGACTGGGTTTCCTGCTGGTCCTGGTGATCCTCGGTGGGCTGCGCGAAATACTTGGTAACGGCAGCCTGCTGGCGGGTGCCGACATGATGTTTGGCGAGGCGGGCGCCGGGCTTGTCCTGCGATTTTTCGACAGCAACAAGGGTTTGCTGCTCGCCGTGCTGCCGCCCGGGGCATTCATTGGCCTCGGCCTGCTCATTGCCGCCAAGAATGCCATCGACGGGCGCCGGGCGAGCCAGGCCGCGCAGCAACCCCATTCGCCGTCCCTGGCGACCGGGACCGGCCAGGCATGAACCGCGCCAAACGCGAGGCCATCTTCGAACGGCTGCAAAAACAGAATCCCAGGCCCACCACCGAACTCCGTTACCAGACTCCGTTTGAGCTGCTGATTGCCGTCATCCTCTCAGCCCAGGCCACCGATGTGAGCGTCAACAAGGCTACCGAAGGCCTGTTCAGGCAGGCCAATACCCCGCGCGCCATGCTCAAGCTCGGCAGCGATGGCCTGACTCGCCACGTCAGGTCAATTGGCCTATACAACAGCAAGGTCAAGAACATCCTCGCCACCTGCCGCATCTTGCTGGAGCAATACGACGGTGAGGTGCCGCGCACCCGCGCAGCCCTGGAAAGCCTGCCGGGAGTTGGGCGCAAGACCGCCAACGTAGTGCTGAACACCGCTTTTGGCGCAGCGACTATCGCGGTGGACACGCATATTTTTCGGGTCGCAAATCGTACCAACATCGCTCATGGCAAGACCCCCCGGGAGGTGGAGGATCGTCTGCAACGGCTGGTTCCCGAGGCCTACAAGAAGGACGCACACCACTGGCTGATCCTGCACGGGCGCTACATCTGCAAGGCGCGCAAACCCGACTGCGGTCACTGTCTTATCAATGACCTGTGTGAGTTTCGACGCAAAACCTGCTGAATTGATCATGAGATAAAAACGATTGATATCATCAAGTTAAATAACTTAATTGATCTATTTTATGATTACTGGTACACAAGCCGTCTGGCAGCGGACCCGCACACCAATGTGATAAAAACTCTGGTGTTACGGTCTTATCAGGCACAGGTACCGCGGGCCAGCGCAGGGCCCGCATCATCTCCAGGATGTATCGCATGAGTCAGAAATTTCCCGTTTCCGGGGCCGGTATCGGCTTGCGCCGCAGCATGCTGGGCGAACTGGCTGGCAGCGTGCCCGAGAGCGTGTCTTTCATGGAGGTGGCGCCGGAGAACTGGATTCATGTGGGCGGCAGTCTTGGGCGCAGGTTTCGGGCGCTGACCGAGCAGGTACCCTTCGTCACCCACGGGCTGTCCCTGTCCATCGGCGGGCCGGCACCCCTGGATGAGCAATTGCTGCTGGATATCAAGGGCTTCCTTGATCAGCACGGTATTCGCGCTTACACCGAACACCTGAGTTATTGCGGCGATGATGGGCACCTGTATGACCTGCTGCCGATTCCCTTCACCGAAGAGGCCGTTACTTACGTAGCAGGACGCATTCGCCGGGCCCAGGAAATCATCGAACGTCCCATGGCCATCGAAAACGTTTCCTACTATGCGGCTCCTGGACAGGAGCTGGCCGAAATTGATTTCATCAGGGCGGTGCTGGACGAAGCCGATTGTGGCCTGCTGCTGGACGTCAATAATATTTACGTCAACAGTATCAACCATCGCTACGATGCCGAGGAATTCCTGCTGGCGCTGCCTCGCGAACGCGTGGTGTATTGCCACGTGGCCGGGCATTACGAGGAGGCGGAAGACCTGCGAGTGGACACCCACGGTGCGGACGTGGTGGACCCCGTATGGCAGCTGTTGGCAACGGCTTACGAACACTTTGGCGTGATGCCAACGCTGCTGGAACGCGACTTCAACATACCGCCGATGCCCGAATTGTTGCGCGAAGTGGCCACCATACGCCGCCTGCAGGCGACAGCGCGCGACAAACCCCGAGCCGTTACAGCGCATGCCTGAATCTGAATTCAAGCAGCTGCAGTACGAGCTGGCCGCGCACATTCGCGACCCAAGCAAGCACGCCCCGCCCACCGCCATGGAAGATCGGCGCATGGCAATTTACCGCGATCTGTTTTTTAACAACCTGTCGAGCCTGCTGGCGGGCACTTATCCGGTGTTGCATGAAATTATGGGCCAGGAAAAATGGCATAGCCTGGTGCGCGACTATTTCGCTCGGCACCAGTCACATACGCCCTATTTTCTGGAGATCCCCGGAGATTTTCTCGCGTTTCTTGAACATGACCGTGGCCAGCAACCCGGTGACCTCCCCTTCATGCTGGAGCTGGCCCACTACGAATGGATTGAACTGGCGCTGTCGGTAGCGGAGGAAGAAGTCGTGCTGGATGGCATCGACCGCGAAGCCGATCTCCTCCAGACGCCCCCGGTTGTCTCGCCCCTTGCCCGCTTGCTGAGTTATCGCTTTCCCGTGCACCAGATCGGTCCCGAGAACCTGCCTATGGAGCCGCCCGCTGACCCCACCTGGCTGGTAGTGGTAAGAGACCTGCAGGACCGGGTCGGATTCGTGCATATCAACCAGGTAACCGCACGCCTGCTTGAGCTGGCTGCGCCCGAGGACCTTTCAGGACATGAAATTCTCGAGCAGATCGCCGCTGAGCTGGGACACCAACGTCCTGAAGTCGTCATCGAGGGCGGTCGCGATCTCCTGAAAATGCTGCGGGAAAAAGATATCATCCTTGGCGCGCGCCAGAGGTGAACAAAGGAGTTGATCAATGCGAATAATCACGAACGCCTGGTTCGCCGTAACCGATGTCCTCGACATCGTTGGCGATTTCATCGCACCCCTGGGCCTCAGACTGATCCTGGCCTGGGAATACTTCGATGCCGGCCTGGTGAAACTGCGTGGCGAAAACTGGTTTGGTGGTATTCAGGACAGCTTCCCCTACCCCTTCAACGTGATCGACCCTGAACTGAGCTGGCTGCTGGCTACCTGGACCGAACTGGCGGGCGCAGCCTTGCTGGTAGTCGGCTTGTTCACGCGTTTTGCTGCGGCAGCGCTGATCGTGCTCACCGTGGTTGCCACCCTTGCCGTGCACTGGCCCGACAGCTGGGAAACTCTGGGTGAACTCTGGAAAGGCTATGCCATTACCGATCGCGGTTACGGGAACTACAAGCTCCCGCTGCTGTTTATCCTGATGCTGCTGCCGCTGTTCCTGCGGGGCCCCGGCAAGCTCAGCATCGACCACCTGATCCGTCGGGCCAACGGCGGGGCCTGATCCGGGTCGACAGTAATCCGGACCGGTTTTTTCAGATAAGCCGGGTCTGTTTTTAGTGTTTGGCCGGCCTCTTGCGCGGCATATAGAGATCGGTGAGCGTGCCTTCGAAGGCCTCGGCCGCCATTGCCACGGTTTCCGACAGGGTCGGATGCGGGTGGATGGTCAGACCGATATCGGCGGCATCGCAGCCCATTTCTATGGCCAGCGCTACTTCCGAGATCAGATCGCCCGCATTGCTCCCCACAATACCGGCTCCCAGCACCCGTTCGCTGTCGGCATCGAACAGGATTTTGGTCAGCCCTTCATCGCGGCCCAGTGCCAGTGAACGACCACTGGCCGCCCATGGGAAAACTGCTTTTTCGAACTTGATGTCAGCTGCCTTCGCTTCGGTCTCCGTCAGGCCTACCCAGGCGACCTCGGGGTCCGTGTAGGCCACCGAAGGGATCACCCGTGCGTCGAAGGCGCGCTTCTGACCACTGATGACTTCCGCGGCCACTTTGCCTTCATGGGTAGCCTTGTGCGCCAGCATCGGCTGACCAACGACATCGCCGATGGCGAATATATGCGGTACGTTGGTGCGCATCTGCTTGTCTACCGGGATAAAGCCACGCTCATCGACGGACACGCCCGCCTTCTCGGCTTCCAGCGTGTTGCCGTTGGGTCGACGGCCCACCGCCACCAGGACCCGGCCGTAGATCTGGGGCTCGGGCGCCTGTTTGCCTTCAAACTCCACCTTGATGCCCGCCTCGGTGGCCGCGAAGCCGGCTACCCGGGTACCCAGGAAAATCGCTTCGTAGCGACTCCGTATACGCTTTTCCAGGGGCTTGACCAGGTCACGATCGGCCTC
>JBFIQI010000109.1:0-7651 GCA_041609715.1 Gammaproteobacteria bacterium | reverse complement strand
GAATCCGGTGTCCCCGGCGCACAGGGTCACCACACGGTACGGCAATTCCAGCTTTTGCAGAACAGCTTCGGCGCAGGCAGTCAGTTCCTCCAGCGCAGGATAGGAGTCTTCGGGGCGCACAATATTGACCAGCTCGACCTTCTCGAACTGATGCTGGCGAATCATGCCGCGGGTGTCCTTGCCGTAGGAGCCGGCCTCGGAACGAAAACATGGCGTGTGGGCCGTCAGCTTTAACGGTAACTGCTCGGCCTCGAGAATCTGCTGCCTCACCATGTTGGTTACCGGTACTTCGGCCGTTGGTATCAGGAAATATCCCTGATCGCCCTCCAGGGCAAACAAGTCCTCGGCAAATTTTGGCAGTTGCCCGGTCCCCGTGAGTGCATCCGAATTCACAATGTAGGGTGCGTAAACTTCCGTATATCCATGTTGGGCTACGTGCAGATCCAGCATGAACTGGATCAGCGCCCGGTGCAGGCGCGCCAGGGAACCTCGCAGCGTCACGAATCTCGACCCCGCGACCCGCGCAGCGGCTTCGAAATCCATACCGCCCAGGCTCTGCCCCAGTTCCACGTGATCCCGCGGTTCAAAATCGAGCTGCGCAGGCTCCTTGAAACGGCGCACCTCTTCATTGGCAGATTCGTCGGCGCCAGCCGGTACCGATTCGTGCAGGATATTGGGCAGCCCGGATTCGAAGTCATACATGGCGCCCTGGACGTCGGCGAGTCCGGCCTCCGCCTGCTTCAGTTGCGTGCCCAGTTGTTCAACCTCGGCCAGCAACGGGGCGATGTCCTCGCCCGCCGCCTTGGCCCGGCCAATTTCCTTGGATCGCCGGTTACGGTCTGCCCGCAGCGCCTCGGCCTCAACCTGCACTTCGAGGCGGCGCGCCTCCAGTTGTTCGTAGGCAGCCACATCCAGCGTAAAACCGCGGCGCGCCAGCGCCCTGGCAACTGCGGCCGGGTCCTTGCGAAGCAGCTTGGGGTCAATCATTGCATGGTCCTTTAAAACATTCTTGCCAGCAGCATGCCGGCGCCGGCCGCGGCCACGCAACCGGCAACGCTGATACTGATGTAGGCGACACTACGCAACCAGGCGCCCTGCTCCATCAAGATCAATGTCTCGATTGAAAACGCAGAATAAGTCGTGAAGGCGCCGAGGAAACCGACGATCAGCAGTGCCCGCAGTTCCGCGTCCAGGCTGAAACGGTTGATCAGCCAGAAATACAGGAACCCGATGGCAAGACTTCCAAGCAGGTTGACGGCCAGCGTGCCATAGGGGAAACCATGCCCGAGCCGGGCGTAGGACACGTTGGAAATCAGGTAACGTGCCAGCGCGCCGGCGGCTCCGCCAGCGCCAACCAGGAAATATGTGTTCAAGTTGTCTCCCCAGGCACTGAGTCTGCGTGACGTTACCGGCCTGCTTGATTTGGCGCCATGATACCTGCGGCCTGTGCCAACGCCAACGCGGTCCCGATCGGTCGCCCCATAACACTTGCCCAATATCGACGGTGGCAGCGACGGATTCCGGCTGTCCAATCAATCGCGCACGAATTACAGCATCGCTGGCGGCAACCACATGACGGATGGTCACAAGCTTCGACAGCCTTGCCATCGCCTGCGGCCGATGGCGGGCCCACCCAGGCCACGCAAGAATGCAGGGAACCAAGAGCCCGCCCCCTCTGGCCAGGGGCTTAGCGGGCCAACCAGCGTCGTTCGACCGCGCTACACCAGCCGTCGGACCATAGCCACGCCAGGGCGATCCCCAGGCCGACGCCCGCAAGATTCATCAGCGCATCAAGCCAATCGCCCTCCCGCCAGCCGCTCGTGGCCTGCAGCAATTCAATGATTATCCCCAGCAGTACCAGGACCAGGCCAACCCGCGCCCAGTTGGCACGCACATAGATGCCCGCAAACCAGAACATGGCAATCAGGTACATAAGAATATGCGCCAGTTTGTCGGCTCCGGACATCGATGGGCCGGGCATATCCGGCGCCAGGCTCAGCACGACAATCAGAACGACCAGCAGCAAGCCGCCGGCCAGCCACAGGCGTGCGTATTTGAGTGGATGCACCTGGCTACAGGTCGTCGGCGCCGATGACGTCAGCGCCCGGCGGCGGTATGAAGTTAAACACCGAAGATTCGAGTTCGGGGCCGATTTCCACGGCGGAAAAATAGATACGCGTGGTCTGGCCAAGATTGTCCACCAGGTCCATTACCCGCAGCGCCTGCTCGGCGAAACCAAGCCGCAGCAACTCGAAGTCTGTGTCGCTGGCCCGGGGTTGCAGTTCGGTCCACTCGATGCTTTCCGCGGAATACTGCTTGACAATCCGGTAGGCCTCGCTGAGCACGCCGTCGCCGCTCAATAACATCGCAGGCGTATCGGCAAAGCCCTCATCCAGGCGGCGTACCGTGACCTGCTCCAGGTCCGCATCGTATATCCACAGGTGTTCGCCGTCAGCAACGATGTTCTGCTGGTAGGGCTGCTGGTAATCCCAGCGAAACTTGCCGGGCCGCGATAGCCGGAAGCTGCCGGTCGAAGTCTGCGTCAGCTGATTATCTGCGTTGAACATCAGCTGCTCGAATTCTGCCTGCAGCGTAGTCAGCGAATCCAGCCACCCTTGCAGCGTCTCGACTTGCTGATCCTGATCGGGCGGATTCTGTTCTGCCACTGCAAGACCATTCAAGGACGCCAGGGCGCCCACAACCATCAGCCAGTCACTCAATCTGGTCATCACTAACTCCAGCGCGGTTTTGGCGCCGTCAATCTCCAGGCGGCGGTGGCGCCAGGACTTCCCGGGCACCGTTAGATTGCAGGGGACCCACGATGCCAGCCATTTCCATCGCTTCAACCATGCGCGCCGCTCTGTTGTAGCCAATCTTCAATCTGCGCTGCACTCCGGATATGGACGCCTTACGGGTTTCCGTTACGATCCTGACGGCCTCGTCGTACAGTACATCCTGTTCAGGATCCTCGATGGCCGCCGACTTGTCCGGTGCCAGTCCCGGTATCTGACCACTGGGACCCTCGAGAATTTCATCGATGAAGACAGGTTCCCCCGCGCGCTTGAGGTGCTCAACCACCTGGTGCACCTCATTGTCCGCAACAAATGCGCCATGCACGCGGCTCGGCATCGACGTGCCCGGCGGCAAGTAGAGCATGTCGCCATGCCCCAGCAAGGCCTCGGCACCCATCTGGTCCAGGATGGTGCGCGAATCCACCCGGGATGAAACCTGGAAGGCCATACGACATGGAATGTTGGCCTTGATCAGGCCAGTAATGACATCCACCGAGGGCCGCTGGGTCGCCAAAATCAGGTGAATCCCTGAGGCCCGTGCCTTCTGCGCCAGCCTGGCAATGAGTTCCTCGACCTTTTTGCCAACCACCATCATCATGTCCGCCAGTTCGTCAACGATCACCACAATTCTCGGCAGGGGCTCCAGGTCGGGCGCTTCGGGTAGCGGCGCATCCTCGTCAACGAGCGGCGGCGGCGTGAACAACGGGTCGGGGATCGGCTTGTCCTTCGCGGCGGCTTCGCTCACCTTGCGGTTAAAGCCACTGAGATTGCGCACGCCAAGCGCCGACATCAGCTGGTAACGGCGTTCCATCTCTGCCACGCACCAGCGCAGCGCATTGGCCGCTTCTTTCATATCCGTCACAACGGGCGCCAGCAGATGCGGAATACCCTCGTAAACGGAAAGCTCGAGCATTTTCGGGTCGATCATGATCAAACGAACATGCTCGGCGGTGGACTTGTAGAGCAGGCTCAGCACCATGGCATTAATAGCCACCGACTTTCCCGAACCGGTGGTACCCGCTATCAGCAGGTGCGGCATGCGCGCCAGGTCCGCCACCACCGGCTGGCCGCTGATGTTCTTACCCAACGCCAGAGCCAACGGCGCAGCCATCTGGTCATAGGCGCGCGACTTGAGGATTTCACCCAGCGTGACCAGCTCACGACTCTCGTTGGGCAACTCGAGACCAACCACAGATTTGCCGGGAATGACCTCCACCACCCGGACGCTGATGGCAGACAGGGACCGGGCCAGGTCCTTTGACAGCGCGCTGATTCTGGATACTTTGGTACCCGGTGCCGGTTGCAATTCGAAGCGCGTGACAACAGGGCCAGGATAAACCGCGACAACTTCCGCCTCGATACCAAAATCCTGCAGCTTGAGCTCCACTTGTCTGGAAAGCGCTTCCAGCGCGTCCTCGGAGTAACCACCGGTCTTGGGTGGCGGATCGTTGAGCAGCGACAAAGGCGGCAACTCGTTGGCCTTGGGTTTTTCGAACAAAGGTACCTGGCGCTCGCGCTCTACCCGCTCGCTTTTTTCAACCGCAGCAAGCACCGGCTCGATGCGCGGCGGTGAACGCTTCCTGGTCTTGCGGATTTCTGCCTGGGTCGTTTGCTGACGGGCCTGGCGTGCCTGGCGGCCCTCGCGTCGATCAGCCAGTGATTGCCAGACCAGGCGTGCGCGTGCCACGGCCGCCAAAGTCAGCTTGCCGGTCTGATCCATAACCCAAAGCCAGGACAATCCGGTAAACAGGGCTACGCCGGCCAGCCACAGTGCCAGCAACAAAACCGTGGCCCCCAAAAACGACAGTCCACCCGCCAGCCCGTTGCCCACCAGGGCACCCAGAATGCCTCCGGCGGTATGAGGCAAACTGCTGCCGGAAAAATGCAGGCTCGCCAGCCCGCAGCTGGTGGCCAGCGTAAGCAGAAACCCACCAAAGCGCACCGCCATGGCGGCCCGGCCCGGGCGGGTAACCCCATGATCCCGAAACAGCAGCCAGCCGCTGTATGCGACCAGCACCGGAAACAAATAGGCGGGGCGACCGAACAGGAAATACAGCAAGTCAGCGAACCAGGCGCCGGCGGTGCCGACACGATTCTCGACCGGCCCGGCCTCGCCCGTGAAAGTAAAGCCCGGATCCGACGGTGAATAGCTGAACAGCGCCAGCAGCATGATCAAAGCCACGGCGCCAAAAATCCACAGAGCGCTTTCACGCAGCGCGCGCACGATATGGCGGCTCAGTTGCGGAGCCTTGCCCGCCGTTTTGCTAACTTTCGCCAAAGCTTTAACCGTTCTCTCAGGTAAGTTCCCTAAACCGCTGAATACAATAGCCTAATAATCCGTAAAAAGCAGTTGTTCCGGGTTAACAATGTTTGGAATCAGGCGGCGCTGCTGGCTTTTGTACCTGTCGAGCAGGCCGCACTTGCACCGGCTTTGCTGCGCCCGGAACAATTCCTTACCATTGCGCATCTCATTTCAGGCGAGCAGGAAAAATTATACATGAGCACCCCGCGACATTGCCGACTTCTCATCCTCGGATCCGGTCCGGCCGGGTACAGTGCCGCGGTTTACGCCGCGCGCGCCAATCTCTCACCCGTCCTGGTCACTGGCCTGGAACAAGGCGGACAGCTCATGACCACCACCGATGTGGAAAACTGGCCCGGTGACCCGGTCGGGCTGCAAGGGCCCGAACTCATGGAACGCATGCGCAAGCATGCCGAGCAATTCGACACCGAGATTGTTTTTGACCACATTCACACCACCCGGCTGACGGAGCGACCCTTCCTGCTGGAGGGTGACTCGGGCAGCTATACCTGTGACGCCCTGATCATCGCTACTGGTTCCACGGCCAAATATCTGGGACTGCCCTCGGAAGAGGCTTACAAGGGCCGGGGGGTGTCTGCCTGTGCTACCTGCGATGGCTTTTTCTTCCGCGAGCAGGAAGTCGCAGTAATTGGCGGTGGAAACACCGCAGTGGAAGAGGCGCTCTACCTTTCGAATATTTGCTCGCGGGTTACGCTGGTGCACAGGCGTGATGCCCTGCGCGCTGAAAAGATCCTGCAGGACCGGCTTTTCGATCGTGAGCGCAACGGCAACGTGGTGATCCAGTGGGACCACGTGCTGGACGAAGTACTGGGAGACGACCAGGGCGTCAACGGCATTCGAATCCGGAGCACCAAGCAAGCTGACAAGACCATGGACCTGGCTGTCAACGGCGTCTTCATTGCCATTGGCCACACGCCCAATACCGAAATATTCGCCGGGCAGCTGGAGATTGAAGGTGGCTATCTTGTGGTCAAAGGCGGCAGAAACGGCAACGCCACCGCGACCAGCATCCCCGGCATATTTGCCGCCGGTGATGTGGCCGACCATGTCTATCGCCAGGCAGTGACCTCGGCGGGAACCGGCTGCATGGCCGCGCTGGACGCCGAACGCTATCTGGATGCGCTGACCGATCAGCAGACCGAAGATGCCGAGGTCAGTGCAGCCTGACACCACCACTGACAGGCACCGGACGCTCCCCGCGGTTGCCATCAGGCGGGTTGATCAGCTATCCGGTGTTGACCCGGGTGTCTGGGACGCCCTTAACGTCACAGACTCCCCGTTCCTGTCCCATGCCTTTTTGAACCAGCTGGAAACGAGCGGCCTGGTGGGAGACGCGAGCGGCTGGCAACCGCGGCATCTGCTTGCATTCGCAGGCGAGCGCTTGCTGGCTGCAATCCCCTTGTATCGTAAAGACAATTCTTTCGGGGAGTTCGTGTTCGATTGGGCCTGGGCGCAGGCTTACCAGCGCTCCGGCCTGACCTATTTCCCCAAGCTGGTGGCCACCGTGCCGTTCACGCCGGTTCCCGGTGCGCGACTGCTGGCCCAAACGCCTGAAGACCGATCGCGGGCGCTGCCAGCCATAATCGCCGGTCTCGAGGAATGTATGCGCGCCGAGCCCTGCTCATCGCTGCATGTATTGTTTCCAACGGCCGACGATGCCAGTTGTCTGTGTGACCACGGCTACCTGCCGCGCATCGATTGCCGCTTTGCGTGGCGTAATCCGGGCTATCGTGATTTTGATGATTTCCTGGAAATTTTCAACGCCCGCCAGCGCAAGAACATCAGGCGCGAGCGCCGCAAACTGCGGGAGGCTGGCATACACTGCGAGTGGATATCGGGCACCGCACTTCAGCACCTGGACTGGGAAATGATTTACGACATTTGTGCATCGACCTTCTCAGTACGTGGACAGCAGCCTTACCTGGACGCCGGATTTTTCGCAGCACTCGCCAACAGCATGCCCGGGCAATTGCTGGTCAATATCGTCAGGCAAAATAACGTGCTGGTAGCGGTAGCGATATTTTTCCGCGACTCCCGGCAGCTTTACGGGCGTTACTGGGGCTGCCGAGCACGAATCAATTACCTGCATTTCGAAGCTTGCTATTACCAGGGCATCGAGTACGCCATTGGCGCGGGACTCGAATGCTTCGACCCGGGCACCCAGGGCGAGCACAAGTTGCGCCGCGGCTTTGCACCGGTGGTCAGCCACTCGCTGCATCGATTCAGGGATGCTCGCATGCACGCGGCTGTGGCTGGCTGGCTGAGTCAGGAGCGGCGCATGTTGCGACGCTATATCCGGGACTGTCGCCATGCCATGCCCTACCAGTTGCCCCGTCTGTCGGACATCCCCGCATGACAACCCTGAACTGGATCGATCCCGGGGCGCCGCCCGACTGCTTCCCGCCCGTCAGCAGCGCACTGGCAGAGCCAGAGGGCCTGCTGGCCTCCGGTGGCGACCTGTCGGTACCCCGGCTGGTGGCCGCCTACCGGCGCGGCATCTTTCCCTGGTACGACGCCGGCCAGCCAGTGCTTTGGT
>JBFIQI010000108.1:0-7713 GCA_041609715.1 Gammaproteobacteria bacterium | reverse complement strand
GCCTGGGCAGCGAACGCTATGCCCGCATCCTGTTCGTCTACCTGTGGGCCCTGGGCGGCCTGATCGGGATCTGGAACAAGAATGGTGGCGCGCAGCACTTCGCCAGTGCCATGGCCAAACGCTTCGTGCGCTCACGCAGATCAGCGAAACTTTTTGCCTGGATAATGGGGTTGGTATTTCATCAGGGCGGCACCATCAGCACCGTGCTCACCGGCACTACCGTCAAACCGGTGGCCGATCGTGAAAAAGTCTCTCACGAGGAGCTTTCCTATGTGGTTGACTCAACGGCATCGCCCATCGCCACCCTGATCCCGTTCAATGTCTGGCCGGCCTATGTTGCCGGTTTGATTGCCATCGACTCGCTGCGCCAGATCGTGCCCGATGAGAGCACGGCAATAGCGTGGTTTTACCGGGCGATTCCTTTCAATTTCTATGCCTGGTTTGCAGTGACCTTTACCCTGCTGTTGTCGCTGGACCGGATGTTCTGGATGGGCAAGAAAATGCGCGCCGCAATGGAGCGTTCGCAGCAAACCGGTGAACTGGACAGACCCGAAGCCAGTCCGCTGCTGTCGCGCGAGCTACGCAACCCCGAGGTGCCGGCGGGCTATACCCCGCACATGCTGGATTTCCTGGTGCCGATTTCGGTATTGCTGGGTTTTTCCATTGTTCCCTGGGCGCTGGGTGGGTCGCCCATGGTATTCGAAGCCTTCGGGCTGTCGGTACTCTCGGCAATGGTGCTGTCAAAACTGCGCGGCATGTCCCTGACGGATGTGTTTGATGGTGTCCTGAACGGCATCAAGGGTGTCACTTTAGGCGCCGTGTTGCTGGGCCTCGCCGTGACACTTGGCAATATTTCCGATGACCTTGGCGCCGCCGACTACGTGGTGGCAAACGCCAGCGGGCTGCTGAGCTACGTGCCTTATATTCTCCCGGGCCTCCTGATGATCCTGTGCATGCTGATTTCTTTTTCTATCGGCTCGTCCTGGGGCACCTATGCCGTTGTGTATCCAATCGCCTTGCCGTTGGCATACGCCATCAGCCCCGATCCGTTTTTCTTTACCCTCAACTTCGCCGCAGTAATGGGCGGCTCCGTCTTCGGCGATCAATGTTCGCCTTATTCGGATACCACGGTATTGTCAGCCATGGCTTGCGGCGCGGATCTGATGGATCATGTCCTGACCCAGTTGCCGCTGGCGCTGCTGGCGGCCGGTTTTGCCATAGTGCTTTATGTCGGCATCGCATTTATTCATTTTGTTTAGCCGGCCGGTTCGCTCTTTGCCGTGCGCGCGTTAGCCTATGATGCTTTTAAAGCACCCATCAGGGTGCGCGAATTGCCCGATCCTTCGGTTCCGGCCGACGGGGTCGTCATCCAGGTGGCAGCCAGTGGCCTGTGCTTGAGCGATTGGCACGGCTGGCAGGGGCACGACCCGGATATTGGCAAATTCCCGCACGTGCCGGGCCACGAGCTGGCCGGCACGATTGAGGCGGTTGGCGAAGATGTCCGGTGCTGGGAGGCGGGTGACCGGGTTACGCTGCCTTTTGTGTGCGGATGCGGCAGTTGCAGCCTTTGCGCTGCGGGTAACCCCCAGGTTTGCCCGTCTCAGTTCCAGCCCGGCTTTTCTGGCTGGGGTGCATTTGCCGAGCGCGTGGCCATTCGGTATGCCGATTACAATTTGGTGGCCTTGCCGGATGACATGAGTTTCGAAACCGCAGCCTTGCTGGGCTGCCGGGTGGTGACTGCTTACCGGGCTATCAGGCAACAAGGTCGTGTGGCGCCCGGCGAATGGCTGGCTATTTTTGGTTGCGGAGGCGTGGGGTTGTCCGCCGTCATGTTCGGCAAAGCGTTGGGCGCCCAAATCGTGGCCGTGGACATCAACCCAAAAGCGCTGGCCAGGGCGACTGAGCTTGGGGCCGAACACGCCATTCGGTCCATTGAGCAGGCAAAGGTCGCCGCGCAGATACGGGAGCTTTCCGGTGGTGGCGTGCAACTGAGCCTCGATGCACTGGGCAGCCCGGCGATTCTGAAAACCGCCATCGCCTGCCTCGCTCCGCGAGGCCGCCATGTTCAGGTCGGTTTGTTGCCGCAGGCATGCGGGCAAGCGCCGCTCCCCATGTCGCGCATCATCGCTGAGGAACTCGAGATACTGGGCAGCCATGGCATTGCGGCGGCGGCATACCCTGAAGTTTTTGCCCTGATCGCTGCCGGTAAAATTGACCTGAACCGGCTGCTGGCGGGGAGGTTGTCCCTGGACGATGCTGCACAAGCCCTGATGCGGATGCCCGAGAAACGCACCCCGGGCATACATGTCGTTTGCCCCATGGATGGCGGCTTCAATGCTCATGACAAGCTTGAACCTGGCGTCCAGCGCGTTTAATCGGTAGCCGGTGCCGTCGCTACGCGCCCATAGAAAAACAGCAAGGCATCATCCACAGTATTTCGCCAGTGGCCCCATGAATGTCCGTCGGGCACCTCCAGGTAAAGCAGGTCGACGTCCCGATCCGCCAGCCGCGCGGCAGCCGCCACCGTGGGACGCATGAAATCCATTTCGTAAAGCCCGGCGTTCAGAAACACTCGGTTGTCGATGGTGTCTGCGCTCATCAGCGCATCGGCTATGAATCGGCCCGCGGGATACTGGTAAGCCGGGCTTTGAATGCCCACCTGGCCGAATGCATCCCCGTGCCAGAGCATCATGTAAGTCGCAAACAATCCTCCCAGAGAGGTGCCCAATATGGCCCGATCCTTACCGGCCTTGCTGACCGGGTAGCGCGCCTCGATCACTGGCATGAGTTCGTCGAAAATAAAGTCGCACAACTTGCAGTCACCTGGGGCTTCGGGCACCAATTCCGAACCGCGCCGGTTTTCGGTTGCGTCCAGGTTCCAGTGGCTGATGAAAACCGCGACCACCGGGTCTATGCGTTCTTCGGCGTACAGGTTGTCCATGGTGACCAGCATGGCGCCCCAGTCTTCCCGGTAGTAGTCATTGCCATCGGTGACGTAAATGGCGGGCAGATCGGTGGCGTCACCTGGCAGACCGGGCGGCGTATACACCCGGTATTTCACCGTGTAGCCCAGCGCCTCGCTGGCCAAGGCCTGGTATTCGGAAAACTCGCCGCGGGCAACATCAGCACGACGGGTGGCCAGGGTTGAGGCCCTGTAGTCGGGCATGCGGGCTTCGGAATTGTACCCAGAGCCACCAATCTGCCGGTGCGGATTCAGGGGGTCCAGCAGCCAGGTCTCGCCGTCTACAACAATCTTGTAGTCGATACGGGATGCGGGCAGCAGTTGCATGGATTTGCGCCAGATATCGGTGTCGCCTATACGTTCGCCCTGGGCCTGCCAGCTTGGGCCCCAGGCGGACAGGTCGCCACGCCACTCCACCTTTGACCCCTCGCCCCGGTAAAAGAACAGTGCGGTCTGACCAAAGACCAGCGGCATGGTTGCGGAGGCCTGGATGCGCTCCCAGAAGGGTTCCGGATCGTCACCAAGCCTCACGGCATCCAGTGCCGTCTCCAGTTGCCCGAGGGACTCGAAAGGCCTCGGCGGACCATCCGCCGCCCCGGGCCCGACACCGCAGCCGGGGGCTACCAGCAGGCTCAACAATGCCAGCCGGGGCAGCATTGCGGGGAAAACATTTGATCGCTTGGACATGTATTGGCACCTCGGAATGCGTCAATCGATTGCTCAAGTCCCGACCATACGCCATCGGGCCCGGCAAAACCCCACCGGTCGATTTTATACAAGCAGGAGCCAACATGCGGATGGCGTTGCGGGTGTTATGCTTGCAGCAAGTACTCCGGCAGCAGCGTACTCCGGATAGAACCAGGGCAAGGCCTTAGCAGCTTGCCTGTCAATCACCGTCACCGATCATGCATATCCAAGTATTGGGCGCGGCCCGCGAAGTCACCGTGGAAGGCCGCCGAACCTGGACCTGCGGTCCAGGGCTGTTGGCATAGACCGGTGGGTCGGTTTGCTGCAAAGTGCTTACTTGATTAACCCCTGATGGATTGAGATCGTTAAATGATTCCAGAACTCAGCAAAGAAGAAGCCCGCATAATCGGTTGTCTGATGGAAAAGTCAGTCACTACACCCAACCAGTACCCGTTGACGCTGAATGCGCTGACCAATGCCTGCAACCAGAAGTCTGCCCGAAACCCGGTGATGAAGCTGGACAAAGGCGAGGTGCAGAGAACGGTCCGCAGCCTGGATTCCAAAAACCTGGTGCGCATTGCCGAAAATTTCAAAAGCGGCGTCGAGAAATACACCCAGCGCCTGTGCAATTCCCGGTATGGAAACTACCAGTTTGAGGCCGCTGAGTTTGCAATCATCTGCTTGTTGTTGCTGCGCGGCCCGCAGACGCCCGGCGAATTGCGCGCCAATAGCGGACGCCTGCATCAGTTTGCCGACAACGAGGCCGTGCGCCAGGCGCTGAATGCTCTTGTCAATCACGAGGAAGGTCCGCTGGTTATCAAGCTGCCGCGGATGCAGGGCCGCAAAGATTCCGAATATATGCACCTGCTCTCGGGTCAAGTAGATTCGGCCGCCTATGCTGCTGAGGCCGAAGCCAATAAGCCGGCAGCGGCCAGCAAGAGCAGTTCGGCCCAGCTTGAAGCGCGTGTCGGTGCGCTGGAAGCTGAGATCGCCGAAATCAAAGAACTATTGGCGGAGCTGGGCTCAAAATAGTTCGCCCGCCTCCAGACCTGTGGCCGATGCAACTACTGGCAAGCAGCGGCAGGCGCTACAATGGGTGGCCAGCCGTGAGGATACTCAGATGGAGCGAAGCGAAATCGTAAAAGACTGGCTGCCACGCTATACGGGCATGCCGCTGGACCAATTTGGTGACTATGTTTTGCTCACCAACTTTGACAGCTATGTGGTGGAGTTTGCGCGACGCTTCGATTGCGAGATATACGGCAAGGACCGGCCGATGAAAGCCGCCACCAACGCCGACGGTCTGACCATAATCAACTTCGGCATCGGCTCGGCGAATGCGGCTACGGTAATGGATTTGCTGAGCGCGCGACCCACCAAGGGTGTTCTGTTCCTTGGCAAATGCGGGGGCTTAAAGAAATCCACGGAGATCGGGCATTTCATTTTGCCCATTGGCGCCATTCGCGGCGAGGGCACCAGCGATGATTATTTTCCGAAACAAGTGCCAGCGCTGCCGTCATTCAAGCTGCACAAATTCGTTTCGGAGGAACTCAAGGAAAGAAGCCTGGAGTATCGCACCGGGGTCATTTATACGACCAACCGCAGGGTCTGGGAGCATGACAAAGAATTCCTGGACAAGCTCCGTCGTATGACCGCCATCGGTATCGACATGGAAACCGCCACAATATTCATCGTCGGTCATCACAATGAGATCGCACGTGGTGCGCTGTTGCTGGTTTCCGACGTGCCCACGACGCCCGAGGGTATCAAGACCGAGGCACGCGACAAGGCGGTGACGGCCTCGTTCGCCAAGATTCATCTCGACGTGGGCATCGTGGCCATGACGGAACTGGGCGTGCGCGGCGAGAAGATCAAGCACTTCAGCTATTAGCGACCGCCGAGCATCCCGGGAGGGCTGTGGTTCGCGTCAGCCTACAGAGGCCAGACCAGCAGGATCATCGGTACGCCCACCAGGATGACCAGAATTTCCAGGGGCAGGCCCATACGCCAATAGTCACCGAACCTGTACCCTCCGGGTCCCATGATGATCGTATTGTTCTTGTGGCCGATGGGAGTGAGGAAGGCGCAGGACGCCGCAACCGCCACCCCCATCAGGAATGCATCCGGATTGGCATCCAGGCGTTCGGCGATTTCAATGCCCACCGGGGCCGCGATGATGGCGGTTGCTACATTATTCAGCAAGTCCGACAAGGTCATGGTAATGACCATGAGCAGCGCCAGAATCAGAACAATCGGCAGGCCCTCAGTCAGCATCAGGATATTCTGCGCAATCAGCGCGGTGCCACCGGTCCTCTCCAGTGCCACCCCGATGGGAATCATCGAGCCCAGCAATACGATTACCGGCCATTCCACGGCCTCGTAGAGTTGCGACAGCGGCACGATGCGCAATGCGGCATATATAACCACTACCGCAGCCAGCGCCATGGGCAGGTAGGCCAGGCCGATACTTGCGACCGTCACCGCCAGCAAGAATGCACCAATCGCCGCCCAGGCTTTTTTGCGGTCGAACACTTGCAGGCCGCGTTCCGCAAGGGGTAGGCAGCCCATCCAGTCGATAACGTCGGGCAACTGGTGCTCGTGGCCCAGTAGCAACAGAATGTCCCCGGCCTTTATATCAACCCTGGTTACCCGTTCCTCAATCCGCTTGCCTTTTCTGGAGATGCCAATCAGTGTCACGCCCTTGCGGTAAAGCAGTCGAACGCTGTTCGCCGAACGGCCCTCTATGCGCGAGCCAGCCGGCACCACCACTTCCATGATGGCAAGCGGCGTCGCGGTGACGCTGGTTTTCTTGTCAGCGCCGATATACTCGAGCCCGGCTGCTCCAACGAAATGTTCGATAGCAACCGGACTGCCTCCCAGTACCACGATGTCGTTCTTGCGAATTGTCTCGCGCCGCGCCGCGCCCGGCAGTCGCTTACCGCGCCGCACCAGTCCCAACACCTGTACGTCGTTTTCGTCGGCCAGGCCATCCAGGGCGCTGACCAGCTGGTCAATAATGCGGGCAGTTTGCGGAACTCTCGCTTCGGCGACGTAACCGCGCAGGTCTTCCAGTTCGCTTGCCGAATCGACCCGGGTACGCTCCAGTGGAATGAGACGCCACCCCACCAGCGCCACGAAAATCACGCCCGCAATGGCGACGGCGATACCGACCGGCGTAAAATCAAACATACCGAAAGGCTCACCGATGGCGTCCGCACGAAAGGTGGCGATGACGATATTGGGCGGCGTACCGATCAGGGTAATCATGCCGCCCAGAATGGAGGCAAACGATAGCGGCATCAGGGTAACCGCCGGGCTGCGCCCCGCACGGCGCGCGGCATGCAGATCCACTGGCATCAGCAAGGCCAATGCGGCGACATTGTTCATTACGCTGGAGAGCACTGCCGATACAGATGACATGACCCCGATATGTCCCTGCAGGCTTCGCGATGAGTCCAGCAAATGGTGGGTCAACATCTCAATCGCGCCCGAGCGATACAGCCCACGGCTGACAATCAGAACCAGTGCGATGATGATGACCGCTGGATGGCCGAAGCCGGCAAAGGCCTGGTCGGCAGGAACAACGCCTATAAAGAACGCCACTACCAAGCCGGCGAATGCGACCAGATCGTAACGAAACCGCCCCCAGACCAGCAGCCCCAGAATCACCGCCAGCAAAATGAACACAGAGATGAGTGGGATGTTTATCTGCGAGACTCCCTTTGGCTTACCCCCGGCTGCAGGCAATCACAACCACCACAGCCTGCAACAAGGATGCGCAATGCCGGGGGTGATGGCAAGATGGATAACCACAGCTTTGGTGGGAGTCTGCGCATGAAGAAACTCAAAAACGAGGCAGAGTTGGTCAAAAAGGCCATTGTGGAGGGCGTCAAATATGGCGAGGCAAGAGGCGCGGTGATCTTTGAGCCCACAGACTCTGCCAGCGAGAAAATCGAGTATATTTACCGGCTGCTGGTCCACGACAAGCTCATTCAACCGATACCCGAAGATCAGGTGTCGCAAAAAGCACTCCGACACAAGCTGGCCCTGTGGGCCTCCAGGCT
>JBFIQI010000107.1:0-7714 GCA_041609715.1 Gammaproteobacteria bacterium | reverse complement strand
CGACCATTACGGCTGCGACACGCGGATCCACTCCGAGCGGTTGGTGCCGACCAGCCGCCTGGTGTCGGCCATCACCGGCATCCTGGTGCAGCGCAACAAGGCCATCGTGGGCCGCAACGCCTTCGCCCACGAAGCTGGAATTCACCAGGATGGCATGCTGAAAGAACGCACGACCTACGAAATCATGCGTCCCGAAGACGTCGGCATCAGCCGCACCCAGCTGGTGCTGGGCAAGCACAGCGGGCGGCATGCCTTGCGCCAGCGTATCGAACAGTTGGGATTCATGCTGGACGAGGCAGAACTCGATCGTGCCTTTGCTGAATTCAAGCAGCTGGCGGACAAGAAGAAAGAAGTTTTCGATGCGGATATCGAGGCCATAGTTCTGCAGACGGAGGAGGGTGCGGTCGGTCCCTGGTGCATCGAGGAACTGACGGTCAGCTCGGGCACTCACAGCATGGCAACGGCCGCCATCAAACTGCGGAACCAGGACGGACGGCTGGAGGAAGAGGCGGCTGTCGGCATCGGGCCCATAGACGCTTCGGTGAAGGCCATCCATCGGATCGTGGGCGTACACGTGGATTTGCAGGACATGCAGATTCACAGTCTCACGGTTGGTGAAGATGCCCAGGGTGAGGTCACCGTCACGGTAATGCATGGCCAGGACCGTTATCGTGGCTGGGGCGTCGGTACAGACGTCGTGCTGGCAACGGCCCATGCCGTTATGCAAACCGTGAATCAGGTGGTCGGCCGCCGCCGGCGAGCCGGTCGGACAACATCAGTCGCCAAAGAGACTTTGGCGGCAGCAAGCTGAAAGCAAACAGGAACGGGTGGAACACAGTAATGGCCATTAACGAAGCAGAATACATTTGGCACAACGGCCAGTTGGTGCCCTGGGAACAGGCGACCGTGCATGTCCTGACCCATGCGATGCACTACGGATCTTCAGTGTTTGAAGGTGTCCGCGTGTACGCGACGCCGGACGGCCCCAGGGCCTTTCGTCTCGGCGACCATATCAAGCGCCTGTTTTATTCGGCCAAGGTTTATCGAATGCAGTTGCCGTATTCGGAGCGTGAGGTCAGCGAAGCCTGCAAACAGGTGGTTACCGCAAACGGCCTGGTGAATGGCGCCTACATCCGGCCGCTGGCGTTTCGGGGTTATGGCAGCCTGGGTGTGGCACCCAAAGAAGATCTGCCCATCCATATGTCCATCGCCGCCATCGAGTGGGGCGCCTATCTGGGTGCCGACGGCCTGGAAAAAGGCGTGGATACCTGTGTGTCGTCCTGGCAGCGTGTGGCCCCCAACACCATTCCGGCGGGCGCCAAGGCAGGCGGCAATTATCTCTCCGGGCAGCTGGTGAGCATGGAAGCCAAGCGGCTGGGTTATGCGGAGGGCATCGCCCTGGGTGCCGACGGCATGGTCAGCGAGGGTGCCGGGGAAAACCTGTTCCTGGTAAAAGACGGCGTCATTTATACACCGCCCTCGTCCGCCTCTATTCTCGCCGGCATCACCCGGGATACCGTCATCCAGCTGGCCGGCGACCTGGGCATCGAGGTGCGTGAGCAGGCGCTGCCGCGGGAGTTCCTGTACATGTGCGACGAACTGTTCTTTTCCGGCACCGCCGCCGAAATCACCCCGATTCGTTCGGTTGATGACCTGCCTGTAGGCGATGGCGCTCGCGGCCCCGTAACGGAGGCAGTGCAGAGCGCCTTTTTTGGGCTGTTTGACGGCAAGACCCGCGATACCCGTGGCTGGCTCGAGCCGCTGGATCCGGGTTTCCCCAAACCTGTTGCCGTAAAAGCCTGAAGCAAGATGCAAGCCGGCACCCGGCCCGGGACCCTGTTTGACAAGGTCTGGGATCAACATCTGGTGACGCCGGAAACGGCAGAAGTACCTGCGGTTCTTTATATCGACCTGCATTTGATTCACGAGGTCACTTCGCCCCAGGCGTTTGCGGTACTCGAGCGGTCCGGCCTGCCGGTACGCCGCCCGGATCTCACGCTTGCCACTACCGATCATTCTGTGCCGACCACTGACCAGCCCGATTTCAGGCAATCGTCCGTAGTGCTGGCGGCGGCCCGCCAGGTCAGCAAGTTGCGCGACAACTGCGCTGCATTTGGCATCCGGCTTTATGATCTGGACGATCCGCGACAAGGCATCGTGCATGTCATCGGTCCCGAACTGGGCGCGACACAGCCCGGCAAGACGGTGGTCTGCGGCGACAGCCATACCAGCACCCATGGTGCGTTTGGCGCCCTGGCATTTGGTATTGGCACCACCGAAGTGGGCCATGTGCTGGCCACCCAGTGCCTGTTACAGCGCCGCCCACGCACCATGGCCATCAATACCAGTGGCAGGCTTGGCGCGGGTGTCTCGGCCAAGGATCTCATTCTCGCCATTATTGGCAGGATCGGCGTAGGTGGCGGCACCGGGTACGTACTCGAGTATCGCGGGGGCGCCATCAGGTCCCTGACCATGGAACAGCGCATGACTGTCTGCAACATGTCCATCGAAGCGGGTGCACGCGCCGGCATGATGGCGCCGGACGCAACCACCTTTGAATACCTGGCCGGCCGGCCGCTGTGCCCTGAAGGTGAGCAATGGGAGCGGTCGCTGGCCCGCTGGCGCACACTGGTGAGCGATGAAGCTGCGCATTTTGATCGGCAGGTGGACCTGGATGTGTCCGCCCTGACGCCTATGATTACCTACGGCACCAATCCCGGCATGGTGATGCCCATCGACGGCACCGTGCCAATGCATAATGGCGATCAGGCTCTGCGCAAGGCGCTGGATTATATGCAGCTCAACCCCGGTGAGCCGCTGCTGGAAAAGCCCGTCGATGTCGTGTTCGTGGGCAGTTGCACTAATGGACGCCTCAGCGACCTGCGTGAAGCAGCGGCAGTACTGCGTGGTCGCCGCGTGGCCAGCGGTGTGCGCATGCTGACGGTACCCGGCTCCCGACAGGTCAAGCAGGCCGCGGAGGCCGAAGGACTGGACAAGGTCTTTTTAGAAGCAGGCGCGGAGTGGCGCGATGCCGGCTGTTCCATGTGCATCGCCATGAACGGCGACCAGGTGGGTGCCGGGCAATATGCGGTCAGCACCAGCAACAGAAATTTCGAAGGCCGTCAGGGCCCGGGATCACGGACTTTTCTGGCCAGCCCGGCAACCGCCGCAGCGGCTGCGGTCACCGGACGGGTTACAGATCCCCGGCGGCTGGCCTGAGCCACGGGAGTTGGTCATGCAGCCCGTTAAAATGATTCGCTCGAAGACCGTGGTACTGCCCTTTACCGACGTGGATACCGACCAGATTATTCCGGCCAGATTTCTCACCACGACTTCCCGTGAAGGGCTTGGCAAGCATGCCTTTGCCGATTGGCGTTGCGACGCTAGTGGGCAGCTGCGCAGCGACTTCATTCTCAATCAGCCCCAGGCGCGGGGCTGCGAAGTGCTGGTGGCCGGTGACAATTTTGGCTGCGGTTCGTCGCGTGAGCATGCGCCCTGGGCATTGCTGGATTACGGCTTTCGTGCCGTCATCAGTACCGGCATTGCCGACATATTCCGGAGCAACGCTCTCAAAAACGGGTTGCTGCCAGTGGAAGTGGATCAGGACACCCACCGGTGGTTGTTGGCAAATCCCGGTGTCGAAGTGGAGATCGACTTGCAAAACACCCGGCTCAATTACGGCGACCACCAATCCACCAGCTTCCCGGTGGAGTCCTTTGCGCGGTACTGCCTGCTGGAGGGCATCGATGCCCTGGGCTACCTGCTCGGCAAGGCTGCCGACATCGAACGATTCGAGAAGGACCGCTCATGCGTGCCAGGATAGCCAGCCTGCCCGGCGACGGCATCGGCCCGGAAGTCACCCGGGCAGCCATGGCGGTGCTACAAGCAGTAGCGGATCGATTCGGGCATCAATTCGAAATTAGCGAGGGATTGCTGGGCGGCGCTGCCATTGACGCCTGCGGAGAGCCCCTGCCGCCGGCCACACTCGAGTTGTGCCGGCAATCCGAAGCAGTTTTTCTGGGTGCGGTCGGGGGGCCGAAATGGTCGGACCCCGCTGCCGCAGTACGCCCCGAGGATGGCTTACTGGCCTTGCGCAAAAGTCTTGGTGTGTTTGCCAATCTGCGACCCGTGCGACCGGATCCGAATCTGCTGGATTTTTCTCCTCTGAAACCGGAAAAACTTCTGGGCGTGGATCTGCTGGTGGTGCGGGAACTTACCGGCGGCATTTACTTTGGCGAAAAAACCCGCAGCAGGCATTCGGCCAGTGATCTGTGCGTTTACACCACCGCAGAAATCGAGCGTGTGGTGCGCGTGGCTGCCAGGCTGGCGCTGCAGCGTCGCGGCCGCCTGACCTCGGTGGACAAAGCCAATGTCCTGGAATCGTCGCGTTTGTGGCGCGCTACTGCAGATCGGCTCATCGCCGAGGAATTTCCCGGGCTGGAGCTGGAACATTTGCTGGTGGACGCGGCGGCCATGCATCTGCTGAACCGGCCCGCCGACTTCGATGTCATGGTGACCGAAAACATGTTTGGCGACATTTTGACAGACGAGGCGTCCATGCTGACCGGCTCCCTGGGTCTGCTGCCTTCGGCCTCGCTGGGCGAATCCGGACCGGGTCTTTACGAGCCCATCCACGGATCTGCCCCGGATATCGCCGGTCAGGACATTGCCAACCCCTATGGAGCGATCCTGAGCGTCGCTATGCTCCTCAGGCACTCGCTGGGCCTCGATACAGAGGCAAGAGCCGTCGAAATGTCGGTCAGTTCGGCACTGAGCGACGGAATCCTGACCCCGGACCTCAGCGGCAGCGAAGCGCCGGTGCAAACCAGCGCAGCCACCGACGCTGTGTGCACCCGCATACAGGGACTGTCAGTACAGACCCCGCTTGCCAGCTGATTTTTGTCAGGAATCGTGCCCGTGGGCGGGCCGGGCGGCAGCGATCAGCATTGCGCTCTGACCAAGGCGATATGTTCCTGTAGCTTGCGGCTGACGTCCAACGGCATTACCGGCGATTCCCGGCGTCCCGCCAGCAGGTCTTCACCCACGGCTACGGCTTCGTAGTGATAACCATGGGACGCGCGTTCGTCCACGAAGCTTTCAGCTGCCTGTCCGTCGCGGTAAAGATGACAAGTCCGGGCGGCCCAGAAATCCGGAATAACAATCTGCCCGCGGTCGCCGATGACATGGGTCGCGTTGGGTAATCTGCAGCGAAAGGATGCGGACATTGTGGCCCTGCAATCCTGGTAGGTAAAAATGGCGGCAACGTCATCTTCTACGCCGTTTGGTGCGTGAGCCGCGCGCACCTGGATTTTGACCGGGTCCTGGCGGGTGAACAGGTAGGCGATGGCAATGGGATAGATCCCCATGTCAGCTACCACACCACCGCCCAGCTCGCGATTGTATTCCCGGCGCGCGTCAGAGTAAGGCAGTATGGGATGACCGAAATCGGACTTTATGTGCAGAAGCTTGCCGATTTTGCCCGCCTCGTACCAGGCAAGCGCCTGCTGTATGGCGGGTAGAAACCAGGTCCACATGGCCTCCATGAGATAATTGCCGGTCGCCTGACTGACACGCTTCAGCTCATCGGCCTCGTCCACCGACACAGTGAGGGGCTTCTCGCATAACACGGCCTTGCCGGCGCGCAACGCGTCGCTGCTGTTTTGTAAATGCAGTGCGTGAGGCGTGGCTACGTATATGGCGTCGATGTCAGGGTCTGCGTAAAGCCGGGCATAGCCCGCATGGGCAGTAGGAATGCCATGGTGTGCCGCAAACTCCCGGGCCGCCTGTTGGGAGCGGGACGCCACCGCCATCAGCTGGCCGTTATTTACCCAGGCAAAGTCCTCGGCAAACTGGTGGGCGATACGGGCGGTGCTCAGGATGCCCCAGCGGATTGTTTTCATAATAATCCCAGCGGCGAAATCGGTGACACCCGGAATCTTTACCGACATTTTACACGGGCCCCGAGGGTGAGGTGCTGGTGCTGGTTACCGAAAAGTCGCTATGCTTTCCGGACATGACAAATCTCTCGCCAATAACCGAGCCGACAGCATGGCTGCCATGATGGGTGCAATGGTCCTGGAAGACCCGGGCGAGGCCCTGCAGTACCGGCAACTGCCGGTGCCCTCGCCGCGGCCCGGCGAGGTGCTGATCAAGACCGGGGCCTGCGGAGTCTGCCGCACCGATCTGCACATCGTCGACGGCGAGCTCACCCGGCCGAAATTACCGCTGGTGCCCGGACACGAAGTGGTTGGGCGCGTCGTTGCCTGCGGCAGGGACGTGGAGAACCTGGCGCCCGGCCAGCGGGTTGGCGTGCCCTGGCTGGGATACACTTGCGGTGGCTGCAGATACTGTACGGTCGGACGAGAGAATCTCTGCGACACCCCGCAGTTCACCGGTTACGACCGTGACGGCGGCTACGCACAGTTTCTGGTCACGGATCATCGCTACTGTTTTCCCATGCCCCAAGAGGGCACCGATGCCCAACTGGCCCCACTGCTTTGCGCGGGCCTGATCGGCTACCGGGCCATGCGTCTCGCAGGATCGGGTCGACGGGTTGGCCTGTACGGCTTTGGCGCAGCCGCCCATATCCTGGTCCAACTGCTGCGCTTCCAGGAAAAAGAAGTATTTGCCTTCACCCGGCCGGGCGACGATGCAGGACAGGCTTTTGCGCGCAGCCTGGGCGCGACCTGGGCCGGTGATTCGGATATGGCGGCGCCAGAGCCCCTGGACGCGGCCATTATCTTTGCTCCGGTGGGTGAATTGGTGCCAGCGGCATTGCGCAGCGTCGCCAGGGGCGGCGTCGTGGTTTGCGCCGGTATTCATATGAGCGATATTCCCGGTTTTCCCTACGAAATTCTCTGGGGGGAACGTGTGCTGCGCTCGGTGGCCAATCTGACTCGCCGTGATGGGGAAGAATTTTTCCCGCTGGCGCAGGCGGCGGGCGTAACAACCGAAGCGCAGATCTTCGATCTCAAGGATGCCAATACAGCATTAAATCGCTTGCGTGACGGCCGCTTGCAGGGCGCAGCAGTTCTGATCCCCGAAGCCTGTTAACCATGCGTGACAAGGAACACCGAGAATGACCCGCAACAGCGACGCCGAGGCCAACGCGATCCTGCTGGTATCCGGGCCGGATCAGCGCGGACTGATTGCCGCTTTCAGCCAGTTCGTGCAGGAGCACAACGGCAACATAGTCGATTTGGAACAGCATGTGGATGCCGAGCAGCGGCGATTCTTCATGCGGCTGGAATGGTCATTGTCGGGCCTGACTCTCAAGCGGCAGGCGCTGCCGGATTCCATTCAGACCCTGGCAGAGTCACGCAACATGGAATGGGCACTGCATTTCACCGACCAGATTCCGCGCATGGCGGTCTTCGTATCGCGTCAGTCACACTGTTTGCTGGACTTGCTGGCCCGGATCCAGTCTGGTGAGTGGCAGGTCGAGATGCCGCTGGTAATCAGCAATCATGGCGACTGCCGGAAATTCGTGGAAGGACTGGATATCGAATATCTCGAAATCCCGGTGAATGCCGGCAACCGGGCCAAGGCGGAGGCCCGCATGCTGGATGCCTTGCAAGCGCGGCAAATAGAGTTCATCGTACTGGCGCGCTACATGCAGATTCTGGGAGAGGACTTTGTCGACTGCTACCGTAACCGCATCATCAATATCCATCATTCCTTCCTGCCGGCATTTCCGGGGGCCCGTCCCTATCAT
>JBFIQI010000106.1:0-7767 GCA_041609715.1 Gammaproteobacteria bacterium | reverse complement strand
TTGCGGCCCGGGCGGCGGCGTTTCCAGGTATATTTTCACGGCGTCATCAACCTGGGACTGGCAGTTTTCGATCAGTGCCTTTTCCTGGTCCTCATCCCAGGCCTTGATATCCGTCAGGTACTTGCGCAGCCGGATCAGTGGCTCTTTTGTCCAGGCTTCGTCCACTTCTTCCTGCTTGCGATAGCGGCTGGCATCGTCGGCCGTAGTGTGGTCACTCAGACGATAGGTCAGCGCCTCGATCAGCGTGGGGCCGTCTCCCTTGCGGGCGCGTTCCAGTGCCTGGCCAACCACCTGGCGCATGGCGATCACGTCGTTGCCGTCAACCTGGATGCCGGGGATGCCGGCTGCCACCGCCTTCTGGGCCAGCGTCTCACAGGCCGTCTGAATCTCCAGCGGGACCGAAATCGCCCACTTGTTATTGACCACCACGCCCACCAGGGGAAGCTTGGTGACCCCGGCAACGTTCAAAGCTTCGTAAAAGGCACCCTCGGAGGTGCCGCCATCACCGATGGAAGTGACCGCGCAGCGCTTTTCCCGGCGCAGTTTGAATGCCATGGCAGCTCCCGCTGCATGCAGGTACTGGGTGGCAATGGGGACGCACCAGGCGAAATCATGTTTCGGACCTGAAAAATTGTTGCCGCGCTCGTCACCGCCCCAGTAGAGCAGCACTTCTTCCATCTTCACGCCGCGCCAGAATTGCGCGCCGTATTCCCGGTACATGGGCGCCAACACGTCTTCGGGGCGCATCGCCGCGCCCATGCCCACATGGGCTGCTTCGTGACCAAGACAGGATGCGTAAGTCCCCAGCTTGCCGGTGCGCTGCAGATTGATGGCCTTGCTGTCGAATACCCGGATCAGGCTCATCAGGCGATACATCTTCAGCACTTCATCGGTATCTTGCGCAAATGCAGGCAGTTTGCCGACAGGCTTGCCGTCCGGGTCGATACACTGCAGATACGGGATCTCAAATTTGGCGACTTTTTTCAAGCAAAGACTCCTGTTTCAGCAGCGCGCATAATTGCGCAGAGACGTTCTTGTTCTGGGGAATCCGGTCTCCCCGGGAAGCCTTTTGAGCGGCCTTGCCCCGGGGCCGCAGGGCTGCCCGAGGCGCCCGAGAATCGAGCGGCGCATTATACAACATGCGCCTTGGGGCGCTCACGATGATGCGCTGCAGAAGCGCAGGGGGCTACAATGCCCGGCCAACGATGGAATTTCCCGCCAGGGCGGACATTATGAACAAGCGCGAACTGGAAACCGGCATCCACAGGGATCTCAGCGATCGCCTGACCTACGAGGGTTATTTGGGGCTGGACAAGCTGCTGAGCTCGCAACAACCCATCAGCAAGCCTCCGCATCACGACGAATTGCTGTTCATCATCCAGCATCAGACCTCGGAGTTATGGTTCAAGCTGATGTTGCATGAACTGCATGCTGCGATCCGCTCTGTGCAGCGGGACGAACTGGAGCCCTGCTTCAAGATCTTGTCCCGCGTCAAACAGATTCAGCATCAGCTCTACAGCCAGTGGTCGGTGCTGGAAACCCTGACGCCCTCCGAGTACATGGAATTCAGGCAT
This sequence comes from Gammaproteobacteria bacterium, assembly GCA_041609715.1. Taxonomy (GTDB): domain Bacteria; phylum Pseudomonadota; class Gammaproteobacteria; order Steroidobacterales; family JABDLF01; genus JABDLF01. The sequence goes on along the minus strand of JBFIQI010000106.1, from coordinate 6,193 downwards.
GTGTTGGGCCAGGCCAGCGGCTTTCAGTCGCCTCAGTACCGGGAGCTGGAATTTCTGCTGGGCAACAAGGACTCCGAGATACTCGAGGTGTTCAGTTACAACACCGCCGTGCGCGATCATCTGAGAACGATTCTGGAGCAGCCAAGTCTCTATGACGAGTTCCTGCGATTCTTGCAGCGTCAGGGTTTCGGGATTCCGGATTCGGTGGTCGAACGCAACTGGTCTGAGCCCCACGAGGAATCCCCGCAAGTGGTTGCGGTGCTGAAGACGGTTTACGAGGACACCGGTCGACACTGGGCCGCGTACAACATGTGCGAGAAACTGATAGACCTGGAAACCAACTTTCAGTTATGGCGCTTCAGGCACATGAAAACAGTGGAGCGGATCATCGGTTACAAGGCTGGCACCGGAGGCTCGTCGGGTGTGGCGTTCCTGCGCCAGGCGCTGGATATCAAGCTGTTCCCGGAACTCTATTCGGTGCGCACCGAACTGGGTGCTTGAGATTCCTGCAGAGGCCCGATTTCCCTGGCGCGCTCCTGCAGCTTGAGCAGGGCGACAGCCAGACGCTGCCGATCCGCGACGCTGAAACCGTCCAGCAGGCGGGCTTCATAGTCCAGGGCGAGGGGCGCCACCTGTCCAAGCAGAGCCCGGCCTTTCTCCGACAGCGATAAAATCGAACGTCTGCGATCCTGCGGGGCCGTGGCGTGATGGAGTAATTGCGCGCCCCGCAGCCGACTCACGGCGCGGCTGACCGCCACCTTGTCCATGGCGGTTTTGTCTGCCACTTCCCGCGCGGAGAGGCCCGGAAACCTCCCCAGCACCGCGATGATGCGCCACTCCGGGATCGTCAGCCCGAAGCGCTCGGAATAGGCGCCGGCAATGGCGGAACTGACCATATTGGAAAGCACCGACAGTCGATAGGGCAGAAAGCCCTCCAAATCGATGGCAGTGTCTACACTGGAATCAGATGACGAGTTTGCTGCTTGCATTTGTTTCAATTGTAACTATAATTGTTGCAATTGCAACTATTTATTCCGGCCAGTTTCCTGGTCGGCGCTCATGAGGCCCCGGCGGGGCCGGTAAACGGAGAACCTGAATGGCGGACCAATTCGAAAACCCGATGGGCACCGATGGCTTTGAATTCGTGGAATTTGCGGCTCCCGATCGCAGCCTGCTGGACCAGTTATTTACCAGCATGGGCTTTACCGCAGTGGCAAAACACAAGAGCCGCGAGGTGGTGCTCTACAGACAAGGCGAAATCAACTTTCTGGTCAATGCGGAACCTGACAGCTTTGCTGCCGATTTCGCCAGCAAGCATGGCCCCTGTGCCTGTGGTTTTGGCATTCGCGTCAGGGACGCCAAATACGCTTATTCGCGGGCTATCGAGCGAGGTGCCAAGCCGGTAGAACACAAACCACAATCGACGCCTGTCAGTACCGAAATGATAGAAGGTATCGGCGGCAGCGTCTTGTACCTGGTGGACCAGTATGGTGACAGTGACCTCTATGCCAGCGATTTCGAATACCTGCAGGGCGTTGACCTGCATCCGGCCGGCCTCGGCCTCAGTTACATAGACCATCTCACCCATAACGTATTCAAGGGCAATATGGATGAGTGGGCAGGCTTCTACGAGCGCCTGTTCAATTTCCGGGAGATCCGTTACTTCGATATCAAGGGCGCACAGACAGGGCTCTTGTCCCGGGCAATGACCAGTCCTGATGGCAAAGTGCGAATTCCCATCAACGAATCGGCTGACGACAAGTCGCAGATTGCCGAATACCTGGAGGAATATCGTGGCGAGGGGATCCAGCATATTGCCCTGTTCACCGACAATATTTACGCTACCGTCGAAGGGCTGCGCGCCAACGAAATCGAGTTCCTGGATGTGCCCGACACGTATTACGAGATGATCGATGAGCGCCTTCCCGGTCACGGCGAAGACATCGCGCGCATGCAGGAAAATCGCATTCTGATCGATGGTGATCCGGAGACCAAGAAACGCCTGCTGCTGCAAATTTTTACGCAGACCAACATCGGCCCGATCTTTTTCGAGATCATCCAGCGCAAAGGTAACGAGGGATTTGGAGAAGGCAACTTCCAGGCCCTGTTTGAATCCATCGAACGCGATCAGCAGCGACGCGGCGTCATTTAATCAGGGCTCCGGCAATGAAAAAGTGGATCACATTTCCAAGAGTGGAAGGCAAGGCCTCGCGCCAGGCGCATGCCGACATACCCGGCGGCACTTATGAGCGAGAGCTGGGCAAAGAAGGTTTCTTTGGCCCCGCCAGCCATATGTATCACCCGCGCCCGCCAACGGGCTGGACTTCTTTCGAGGGACCCCTGCGGCCGCGCGCCTTTGACACCACGCGGTTCGAAGGCGGGAGTCGTTCGCCCTGGGACGCGCGCATGCTCCTCAGGAACCGCCATGTGCAGATGCGTTTTTGGAATCTGCCTGAATCCATGGATCAGTTGGTGCGTAACAGCGACGGCGACGAATTATTGTTTATCCACGAGGGTTCAGGAGACCTGTACTGCGATTACGGTCACCTGAAGATTCGTGTCGGTGATTACATCATGCTGCCGCGGGGAACCATGTGGCGAATTGATACCGAAGGCCCGTTGCAGGTGCTGCTGATCGAGGCTACCAACGACAGCTATCGTCTGCCCGACAAGGGTTTGCTTGGCCCGCACGCCATCTTTGACTCCGCGATGCTGGATGTGCCACAACTCAATGCGCAATTCGAAGCTCAGAAGAGCGACGCGCAGTGGACTGTTGTAGTCAAGCGCCTGGACGCTCTAACGCGCATTACCTATCCGTTCAACCCGCTGGATGCGGTGGGCTGGCACGGCGACCTGTTGCCGGTGCGAATTAACTGGCGGGACATCCGGCCGCTGATGAGCCACCGTTACCACCTGCCGCCCTCGGCACATACGACTTTTGTGGCCAATCGCTTCGTGGTCTGTACCTTTGTGCCGCGCCCCTTCGAGACCGATGAGGGCGCGTTGAAGGTGCCGTTCTTCCACAATAATGACGACTTTGATGAAGTCATTTTTTATCACGCCGGTGATTTCTTTTCCCGGGATAACATCCACCCGGGGATGGTTTCGATGCACCCCTGCGGTTTCACCCATGGCCCGCATCCCAAGGCCCTGGCCAATATGCTGAAGCAAAAGTCTCCCGGCACTGAAGAAGTGGCGGTCATGCTGGATACCCGGGACCCGCTGGAAGTTGCGGCCGATGCCGAACAGGTGGAATGGACGGCTTACGTGGATTCATGGCAAAGCGACCCGGCGAAGGTCTGAGCCGCAGCCGCCAAAAAATATAAGCAGGAGAATAGTATGAAGCTGGCATCCCTCAGGGAGGGTGGCCGTGACGGTACCCTGATCGTGGTTGATCGAAGCTTGAAAAAAGCAGTACGCGCGACCGATGTTGTGCCCACATTGCAAGGCGCACTGGATAGCTGGGAGGCGGTCTCGGGGCCACTGGCCCAGCTGTCGACGCGGCTGGCTGCCGGCGAGGCGACGGATGCGTTTGATTTTGACGAAACCGCGCTGGCAGCACCCTTGCCGCGTGCCTTTCAGTTTGTCGACGGCAGCGCCTATCTTGCCCACGTGGAGCGGGTGCGCGCGGCGCGCGGCGCAGAAATGCCGCCGAGTTTCCTTACCGATCCCCTGATGTACCAGGCGGTCTCTGACGGCTTCTTGGGCCCGCACGATGCCGTATTGGTGGCCAGCGAAGAATTCGGCATCGATTTCGAGTCGGAAGTCTGCGTGATCACGGGCGACGTTCCCATGGGGGTCTCGGCAAAGGCTGCCGGAGACTACGTGCGGCTGGTGGTTTTGATCAATGACGTGTCGCTGCGCAACCTGATTCCGGCCGAGCTGGGCAAAGGATTCGGATTTTTGAACAGCAAACCGCGCTCGGCTCTCTCGCCAGTGGCAGTTACGCCGGACGAACTCGGTAACGCCTGGCGTGATTACAAAGTACACCTGCCGCTGGTGACTCACTACAATGGCAAGCTGTTCGGCGAGCCGGAATGCGCCACCGACATGCAGTTCGATTTTGGCGAATTGATCGCACATGCCGCCAGGACCCGGCCGCTGGCGGCAGGGACGATTGTCGGTTCCGGCACGATTGCCAACCAGGATGAGGGCAAGGGTGCGTCCTGCCTGGCGGAAAAGCGGGTGATCGAAATCGTGCGCGACGGCAAGGCCAGTACGCCGTTCATGGCTTTCGGCGATCGGGTACGGATCGAAATGCTGGACGCCGACGGCAACAGCATTTTCGGCGCGATCGATAACACCATCAAGCAATACCAGGGGCCCTAGCCCATGCTGCGGCTATACAGCTACTGGCGAAGCTCCGCAGCTTATCGGGTTCGGATTGCGCTGGCGCTGAAAGGTCTCGATTACGAGACCATTGCCATCCACCTGGTGCGCGATGGTGGGGAGCAACACCAGCCGGGTTACCGGGCCCTCAACCCCCAGGGACGGGTGCCGCTGCTGGAGCATGACGGCATTGTCATCAGCCAGTCGCTGGCGATTCTTGAATACCTGGAAGAGACGTTCCCCAAGACACCCATACTGCCGCAGACAGCTGCGGCGCGGGCGCGCGTCCGCAGCCTCGCCCAGCTGATCGCCTGCGATTTGCATCCGCTCAACAACTTGGGAGTACTGAAGTATCTGCGGAACACTCTGGAGATTGATCCTGAGGCGGCCGATGCCTGGTACCGCCACTGGATCCAGGTGGGATTCGAGGCGCTGGAGCGGCGCCTGGAAGGGGAGGCCGAGACCGGGCGCTTCTGTCACGGCGACGCCCCCACAATGGCGGACCTGTGCCTGGTTCCCCAGGTCTACAACGCCAGACGCTACGGCGTGGACCTGTCCGAATTTCCGGGTATTGTTGCCATCGATGCTGCCTGTACTGCCTTGCCGGCCTTCGAGGTGGCTGCGCCGGAAAACCAGCCCGACGCTGAATAGCTGACGCCTTGGCCTGGATCCCGGGCCTGCCGGCTTAGATCCTGATAGGCATTCAATCCGCCAGGCGGGGGATATGGCAAGCCCTCGACGGCACCATGATATTTGCTTGACTATTTCATATATGGGTCTATACTGACCATATATGAGTAAATCGGTAAAGAATGCCATGCTGCTTGCCTGTCAGCACCTGTTGTTGCCGGTGGTCAGGTTGTTGCTGCACGCGGGCGTCACTTACCGGGAATTCGCCGAAATCTCCAAGCGAGCCTATGTGGAGGTGGCCAGCGAAGAATTCGGGCTGCAGGGGCGCAAGACCAACATTTCCCGGGTTGCCATTTTGACCGGTATCGGTCGCAAAGAGGTGCGGCGGCTGCGCACTGAAATCGTGGCAGACCAGGATCCCTTCAGCAGTACCATGAACCCGGCCACGCGAGTCATGTCGGCCTGGCACCAGGAACCCGGTTACCAGGATGGCGGCGGGCGCCCCAGGGCGCTGCCAGGTGCCGAACTGGAGGCGCTGATCGAGGCCCATAGTGGCGATATTCCTGCCAGCGCGATCCTCAAGGAACTGCAGCGGGTGGCAGCAGTCGAGCAGCTGGCAGACGGCACCTACCAGGCTCGCGCCCGCTCGTTTATTCCCGGCAAACTTAATCCGGACAGCGTCCGTATGCTCGGTGCGCATGTCCACGATCTTGGTGCGACGATTGCTGCGAACCTTTTAAACACCAGCAATCCGAGGTTCCAGCGCGTGGTTTCCAATGAAAACCTGGACGGCCGCACCTTAAGCCGATTTCACAGATTAATCAGTCAGAAAGGCGAGACCATGCTGGAATCGCTGGACGACTGGCTCACTGCCAATGCGGCTGATACTGCTACTGCAAGTGGTAAACGTCACCGAGCCGGCATCGGTATCTATTTCTTTACAAATCCAATCGAACAGGACGCAAGCACATGAGTACGCTAGCCAAGAAATCTGCCCAGTTTTTTTACACCATCGCCGGTTCCATGTTGCTGGCGGCTTGCGGAGGTTCAGGCAGTCCGGCCGCGCCTGCGCCGGTTCCACCGCCCACCGGCGGTATCGAGGGGAGCGGAATTGCCGTTGGCACTATATCCGGTTTCGGCAGCGTGATCGTCAATGGCATCCGGTTTTCTACCGGTAACGCAATAATAACCGTTGACGGCCAGCCAGGAACCGAAGACCAGCTCGCGGTCGGCC
>JBFIQI010000105.1:0-7791 GCA_041609715.1 Gammaproteobacteria bacterium | reverse complement strand
AGCCCAGTGCTACCAGCGGAGCCGTACCAAAGCCAAAACTTTCGGCACCCAACAGCGCGGCCTTGATAACGTCCAGGCCGGTTTTCAATCCGCCGTCGGCCTGCAATTGAACCTTGTGACGCAGTCCGTTAGCCCGCAACACCTGGCGGGCTTCCGCCAGTCCGATTTCCCACGGGCTGCCGGCATACTTGACCGAGGTCAGCGGGCTGGCGCCGGTGCCGCCGTCATGCCCCGAGATGGTGATGAGATCGGCATAGGCTTTGGTGACGCCCGCGGCGATCGTGCCCACACCGGGTTCCGCTACCAGCTTGACCGAAACCAGCGCCTCGGGGTTGACCTGCTTGAGGTCAAAAATCAGCTGCGCCAGGTCTTCGATGGAATAAATATCATGATGCGGCGGCGGCGATATGAGACCCACTCCGGGATTGGCAAAGCGCAGCTTGGCGATCATCTTGTTGACCTTGTGGCCGGGCAGCTGCCCGCCTTCTCCCGGCTTGGCGCCCTGGGCCATCTTGATCTGGATAACTTCCGCGTTCACCAGGTATTCGGGCGTTACGCCGAACCGGCCCGAGGCTACCTGCTTGATCTTGGACATGCGCTGGGTCCCGTGGCGCGACGCGTCCTCGCCACCTTCACCGGAATTGGATCGCGCCCCCAGCCGGTTCATGGCAATCGCCAGGGCCTCGTGGGCCTCAGGGGACAGCGCACCCAGTGACATACCCGCGCAGTCAAAACGCCTGAAGATGTTTTCAGCAGGTTCCACTTCTGCAATGGGAATCGGTTTTGCCGCCAGCCGCAGCCCCAGCATGTCCCGCAAGGTGGCGATGGGCCTGTCATTGACCAGATTCTTGAAGATCTGGTACTGGGCCGCATCGTTGGTGCGCACAGCTGCCTGCAGGCTGGCAACGATTTCTGCGCTGTACATGTGGACTTCGCCACCGTTGACATACTTGAGCAGCCCGCCGGGGCTGGCCTGCGCCCGCGGGTCCCAGGCGCGCCTCGCCAGGGTTCTGCGGTCCTCTTCCAGGTCCGAAAAATCGGCACCCTGAATGCGGCTGACGGTCCCCGGAAAGCAGCGCGTCACGACTTCATCAGCCAGCCCGACGATTTCGAAAAGCCGTGCACCGCGGTAACTGGCAATGGTGGAGATCCCCATTTTGGACATGATTTTGAGCAGGCCCTTGCGGATACCGCGCCGGTAGCTGCGACCCAGCTGGGTACGCGTCAGGTCGGAATGAATCTCGCCGCGACGAATCATGTCGGACAGGCACTGGTACGCCATGAAGGGATAAACCGCCGTGGCGCCGTAGCCGATCAGGCAGGCAATCTGGTGCGGGTCCCGGGCGGTGCCGGTTTCCACGATGATATTGCAGTCCGAGCGCAGGCCGGCATCGATGAGATGGTGGTGCACAGCGCCCGTTGCCAGCAGTGCGTGCACCGGCATCGTTTCACGCCGCAGATTACGATCACTCAGTACCAGCAGCACCGCGCCCTTGCGAACCGCCGATTCGGCCAGTTGGCACACCGCCTCCAGTGCAGCGGGTAAGGGTTCGGCGGCATCGACGTTGAGGTCGATGGCGGCGTGGCGCCAGCCGGGCGCATCGCTGTCCAGGATCTGGCGGAATTTGCGCTGCGACAGGACCGGCGAATTCAGGACGATTTGCCTGGCGTGAGCCGCAGTTGGTTCAAAGACGTTGAATTCCTTGCCGATTTCCGTCTGCAGGGACATCACGATTTTTTCCCGCAGGGAATCGATGGGCGGATTGGTGACCTGGGCGAACTGTTGCCGGAAATAATCGTAGAGGGATCGCACCTGGGAGGAGAGCACCGCCATGGGCGTGTCGTCGCCCATGGAACCAATGGCCTCCGCTTCGGCCTCGGCCAGCACGCGGATCACCTCCGTGCGCTCCTCGAAGGAGATGTCGAACATCTTTTCGTAAATTGCCAGTTGGTCGGGTTCGAAGGGCGTTCGGGTGATGCGGCGGTCAACCAGTTCCGAGTCCAGGTAGCGCACGCCCTGCTTGAGCCACTGCTTGTAGGGCGCGCGCGCCTTGAGGATTGCGTTGATATCTTCGTTTTCCAGCAGCTTGTGTTCCTCGAGGTCCAGCGCCAGCATTTCTCCAGGACCCAGCCGGCCCTTGGTGAGGATTTCGTTATCGGGACAATTGAAAATGCCGGTCTCCGAGGCCACCACCAGCGTGCCACTCTTGGTGACCAGGTAACGCGCAGGCCGCAATCCATTGCGGTCAAGCAGACAGGCTGCATATCGTCCGTCCGTCAGCACAATCCCCGCCGGCCCATCCCAGGGTTCCATATGGGCGGCGTAAAACTCGTAGAAAGCGCGCAGGTCGGGATCCATGGAATCCACGTTTTGCCAGGCGGGTGGTATCAACAGGCGCATGGCCTGCAAAACATCCATGCCGCCTGCCTGCAGAACTTCCAGCATGTTGTCCAGGCTGGAGGAATCGGAACCTTGCAGTGAGACCACCGGCGTCAGGTCGGCCAGTTCCGGCAGCAGCTTCGAACGCAGGGTATTGCGGCGCGCCTGCGCCCAGTTTCGATTGCCCTGGATGGTGTTGATTTCGCCGTTATGCGCCAGGAATCTGAACGGTTGCGCCAGTCGCCACTGGGGCAGCGTGTTGGTTGAAAATCGCTGGTGGAAAACGCATACGGATGATTTCAAATCCGGATGCGCCAGGTCCGGATAAAACTCCTGCAGGAACGCCGGCATCACCATGCCTTTGTAGGACAGCGTGCGGCACGAGAGGCTGCAGACATAAAAGTCGGAGTCTTCCTCCCGCAATTGCATTTCGGCACGCCGCCGCGCTACGAACAGCTTGCGATCCAGCGCAGCGTCATCAAGATCGTCCGGTGCGCGCACGAAAACCTGCTCGATTCGCGGCAGCAGCTGCAAGGCACGCTTGCCGCAGGCCTCCGCATTGACCGGCACTTCCCGCCAACCGGCCACCACCAGGCCGGTTCGTTCGATTGCCTGCTCCAGGCTGAGCCGCTCTATGTCCGCCCGGCGTGCATCCTGGTCCATGAATACCTGGCCAACGGCGAATTTCTTGCCCAGCTCCAGGCCGGCCTCGCTGGCAAGCTTGCGCAGGAATGCGTCCGGAAACTTGAGCAGCAGGCCACAGCCGTCGCCGGTCTTGCCATCGGCATCCACTGCACCTCGGTGGGTGAGTCGTGACAACGCCGTCATAGCCGCGTTGACGATCCGGCGTGAGGGCCGGTCATCGATGCGGGCAATGACACCAAAGCCGCAACTGTCACGTTCAAATTCGGGGGAATAAAGCCCCCTTGCGTGGCTATCAGCCATGCAAATCCTCCAGCCAATGGCGTAGGTCAGACCGGTCGCTCGGATCGCTTCTTATGCAGACCGCATGAGGCCTCTGGAGGGCCTGCTCTCTGACGCTACCCCAAGCTAACCAATCCCTGCGGGGACATGCAACCACCGAGCCCGTTGAGGCAACCGAGGTTTTGCCGTGCTCCGGCAGCGGTGCATCAATTCCGGCTCCCCCAATCAGCTCATATCCTCAAACTATGCACCATTTTGGTGCAAAATTAAATAAATTTGTTGACGGAGTCCAGAACGTCCTGTAGAAAGCGACCCTGAAAACGCGATTACAGGTGAATTTGCACCAAAATAGTGCAAACAGCCAGGGTTCGCGGGGACGCTAAAAGACATGAAAAGTCGGTCTCTAAGCACCCAACAGGGCGTTGCCATTGGCACGGAGCACAGAATCCCGCAGGGACCAGGCCGCCATGTTGCCAGTTGCAATCGTCCCGCGGCCCAGGGGCCTTCGCGATTTTCATTGAGATGCCTGCATGTTGAGGCGGACTTTTAATCACCAAACAGGGAGACCCGGATGAATTCTTTTCCAGTAACCAAGCTAGTCAGATCTTTGCTGCTCACATTGTCCTTGGCGGTCGCAATGCCTGCCATGGCCGACTGGTCAGCAAATGCAGGCTGGGTAAGCGAATATATTTTTCGCGGCGTGCCGCAAAAGAATTCCTCAGCCTCGGCGGGACTCGATTACGAGGAGGGCGGTTTCTACCTGGGGACCTGGGGCGCCGATGTCGGCGATGGCCTCGAGATTGACGGCTACCTGGGATACAACTTCGAGTTCGAGGAGTTCAGCCTCGGCGTCGGGGCCACCGGCTATTTCTACACCGGCGAATTTGACGATACCTACAAGGAAATCAACCTGAGCTTCGGCTTCAGTAATTTTGCGCTGGACGTTGCCGTGGGTGAATACGATAACTTTGCCGGTCCGACGCTGGATTACACCCACGCGGCCGCGACCGTAGAAGTGGAGGGCTTCTATGGGACGGTTGGCAACTTCAGCCAGGACTTTGAAGGTACCTATGTCGATGTCGGATACGGGTTCAGCGTTGCCGACGAAGTCGACGTGACGATTTCCTGGGTGTATGCAGACAAGGATCTGGCCCTCAACCCGGATCCCGATACCTTGTTGCCGCAGGACGATCACACCCTCGTATTCGGCATTTCCAAGTCTTTCAATTTGTCGGAGTGAGCGGTCGGGGCGGGTGCCGCCTGCGCGGCGCCCGCCTGATCCTGGCGACAGAACGGAATTACATTTTTTGATTTTGAGTTGAAAAGCAAGCCAGCCAGTTCCCCGTATCGGGGGCAAGCAGGGCCGGTACACAAGCAACCAGGTGAGGTAAGTAATGGAAACGAGCGTGCAGATAAGTTACGCGCTGGACACTTTTTATTTTCTGGTGACGGGCGCGATGGTCATGTGGATGGCTGCCGGTTTTACGATGCTGGAAGCGGGATTGGTGCGGGCCAAAAACACCGCCGAGATCCTGACCAAAAATGTCGGCCTCTACTCAATAGCCTGCATTATGTACATGGTCTGCGGATACGGGATCATGTACGGCGACGGGCTCAACAGCTGGCTGCCCAGCATCGGGTTTTTAAGCGGAGCCGATAACACCGTAGAAGAGGTGCTGGCCAGCGACGGTGAAACCTATTACTCGAACCTTTCGGATTTCTTTTTCCAGGTCGTGTTTGTTGCAACAGCCATGTCCATCGTGTCGGGTGCCGTTGCCGAGCGCATGAAACTCTGGTCATTTTTACTGTTTGCCGTTGTGTTGACCGGCTTTATTTATCCCGTGCAGGGATTCTGGAAATGGGGCGGGGGTTTTCTTGATGCCGCAGGCTTTCAGGATTTTGCCGGTTCCGGAGTCGTGCACCTTACCGGTGCCGCCGCCGCACTGGCCGGCGTTATCTTGCTTGGCGCCCGTAAAGGCAAATACGGACCAGGCGGCCAGGTCAATGCAATCCCCGGCTGTAACCTGCCGCTGGCCACACTGGGCATGTTCATTCTGTGGCTGGGATGGTTTGGCTTCAACGGTGGTTCGGAGCTCAAGGTTTCCAATGTCGACGAAGCCAATGCCGTAGCGCGGGTGTTCGTGAATACCAATATGGCGGCCTGCGGCGGCCTGGTTGCGGCACTGCTGGTGGCGCGCGGATTGTTTGGCAAGGCCGACCTGACCATGGCGCTCAACGGCGCCCTGGCCGGCCTGGTGGCCATCACCGCGGAACCGTTGGGGCCGACCCCGGGCTGGGCCACGGTCATAGGCGCGGTGGGCGGCGTAATCGTCGTGTATTCCATCGTGGGCCTCGACAAACTCAGGATCGACGACCCGGTCGGCGCGATCTCGGTGCATGGTGTTGTTGGCATCTGGGGTCTGCTTGCCGTGCCCTTTAATAATGATGTGGGCTGGGGTCCGCAGCTGCTGGGCATTGTCAGCATTTTTGCCTGGGTCTTCCTGACCAGCCTGCTGGTGTGGTGGGTAATCAAGCAAATTGTTGGCATCCGGGTTTCCGAGGAAGACGAGTACAACGGCGTCGATATCGCGGAGTGTGGCCTGGAGGCCTATCCGGAGTTTGCAGGCAGTGGCGAGTGAGCCAGCCGGCAACTGCACGGAAAGATTTGTTAGCCGCTGATGACTATTCCTGGCAGGGACGCCGGGATTTCATCCGCAGCGATCAGCTGATTTAAAGATTCTGCTTTGGGAGAAAGAGTTTATGAAAATGGTTACCGCCATAATCAAGCCGTTCAAGCTGGATGACGTGCGTACGGCACTTGCCCAGATCGGTGTGCAGGGCATTACTGTCACAGAGGTAAAGGGCTTTGGCCGCCAAAAGGGCCACACGGAGCTTTACCGGGGTGCGGAGTATGTGGTGGATTTTCTGCCGAAAACCCGCATTGACCTTGCGGTACCCGACGACCTGGTGGACCAGGTCATCGAGACCGTAATCGCGGAGGCCCGCACCGGCAAAATCGGTGACGGCAAGATTTTCGTCAGCGATCTCGAGCAAGTGGTCAGGATCCGCACCGGCGAAACCAACGCGGAAGCGATCTAGCGATCGCCCGGCCCGTGCCGGCGAGGCCAGAACCACCAGCGCTTGCAAGGCCCTGGCGGTCATGGTACTTGTACGGTCTGGTAACCGGACATGGGCGCTTTTGCGATAAAGACAGGATGAGCATCGCCAGCACAATCCGCCGACGTCGCCGTGAAAAATTCGCCGCGGCGGCCGGGTCGTAGTTTTCGCAAAGCGCACCAGAAGACGACAAAAACCCAGCCCGCGGCTGGGTTTTTTTATTTTGGACGATACCTAAGGGCAACACCGATGAAGCATTTCCTGACCACTGCAGATTGGGACCGCCGGGATCTGCAGGCACTGATCGACGAAGCCGTTGCATTCAAAAAGGGCAAGCAGGCGCGCCCGTTGGCAGGGAAAAGTATCGCGCTGCTGTTTTTCAATCCGTCCCTGCGGACCCGTACTTCCTTTGAGCTGGGTGCCTGGCAGCTCGGCGGCAAGGCCATAGTGCTGAGCCCGGGCAAAGATGCGTGGCCACTGGAGTTTGAGCTTGGCAGCGTTATGGACGGTACTGCCGAGGAGCATGTCAAAGAGGCGGCCCGGGTACTCTCGCGCTATTGTGACCTGATTGCCATTCGTGCCTTTCCGCAGTTTCAAGACTGGAGCAAAGACCGGGAAGACAGCGTCATCCGGTCATTTGCCGAGTATGCGTCGGTACCCGTCATCAACATGGAGACGATCACGCACCCCTGCCAGGAACTGGCTCTGATGCAGACCATTCAGCAGCACCAGGGCCAGCCCGATGGACGTCGGTTTCTGCTGACCTGGACCTGGCATCCCAGGCCCCTCAATACGGCCGTGGCAAATTCCGCCCTGCTGATCGCCACCAAGTTTGGCATGCGGGTGACCTTGCTGTGCCCCAACGAGGACTATTTGCCAGACAAGCGTTACCTGGAGCACGCGCGCCGCTTTGCGAAAGAGCAGGGAGGCAGTTTCGATATTACCCATAATATCGAAGAGGGTTATCGTGGAGCTCAGTTTGTGTACGCCAAGAGTTGGGGGGCGTTGCCATATTTTGGACGCTGGGAAGAAGAGCAGCCCATGCGCCAGGCCAGCCGGCATTTTATGGTGGATGAAGAGAAGATGGCCCTTACGGACAATGCGTTGTTCAGCCACTGTCTGCCACTGCGGCGCAACGTAAAAGCCAGCGACGCGGTCATGGATGCTGAATACTGCGTCGCTATAGATGAAGCCGAGAACAGGCTGCATGTGCAAAAGGCGCTCATGAGCCGCCTGTCACAACAGGACAGATAACGAGGGGCATCAACGTGAGTGAGAAAAAGATCGTGCTGGCATTTTCAGGGGGGCTGGATACCAGTTTTTGTGTGCCGTGGTTGATGGAGCAGGGTTATGCAGTCACCACGCTGTTT
>JBFIQI010000104.1:0-7864 GCA_041609715.1 Gammaproteobacteria bacterium | reverse complement strand
TCCACATGTTCGGCCACTACCGAGATTTCCAAGGTGCGAGCCAGGTCGACGATCGCATTGACCATGGCGTGACTGACCTGGTCGTCCATCAGGCCGCGTACAAACGAACCATCAATTTTCAGAAAGTCCATTTCCAAATTGCGGAGGTTGGCAAACGAACCCAGCCCGCTGCCGAAATTATCCAGCGCGAACATGCAACCCATGCCGTGCAGTACTCCGATGAAACGCTGGGCATGCTCGAGATTGGTTACCACGGTGGTTTCCGTCAGCTCGAAACACAGGCGATCCGGCGAAACGCCCGTGCGATCCAGACAATCCACGACAAACTCGAGGAACTGGGCGTCGCCCAGGGTCTGACCGGATATGTTCAGGGAGAAGGTCCGGTGCTCCGGCACCCGCAAGTCGCCGTTGCGTATAGCCGACAGTGCCGAGCGCACCACCCAGCGATCGATCAGAGGCATCAGGTGGTAGCGTTCGGCGGCCCGCATGAATGAACGCGGAGAAATTTCCGCACCTTCCTCGTCATGCAGTCGCAACAGAATTTCCACAGCCGGGCCACGATCTGCGTCCCGACCGAGGGAAACTATGGATTGGGTGTAAAGCTCAAAGCGGTTTTCCTTGAGGGCACTTTGTAATCTTTGCAGCCATTGGATTTCACCGCGTTGACGGGCTACCGACTCGTCCCGCGCAGAATACACATGCACGCGGCCGCGGCCTTCGCGCTTCGCCATGTAGCAGGCTGAATCTGCAGCACTCAGAGCATCTTCAACGCTGCCGCTTTCCTGGTTGATCTCCACCAGGCCGATACTGACACCCACATCGAAGATTTTGTCGCGCCACACGAATCGGTAGTTCTTGATGGCGGCGACAATGTCGTCGGCAATCTGGCTGGCTTTTTCCAACGGGCAGCCCGCCAGCAGGGTCCCGAACTCATCGCCCCCTAATCGCGCCACCGAATCAGAATCACGGACCTGCTCCTTTATCAGACCCGCCACCTCGCGCAGCATGTTGTCACCGGCCATATGACCGCAGGTGTCGTTGACCGCCTTGAAACGGTCCAGATCGAGATAACACAGGACATGCCCACTACCGCCTGCATGGGCGTCCTGCAGTGCTTCGTTCAAGCGGCGCTCGAATTCACGCCGGTTCAATAGCCCGGTGAGCGCATCATGGGTGGCCTGGTAAGTATCCTGTCGCGCCAGGCCACGCAATTCCGTCACATCGTGCAGAACCACCACCGCACCGTCCACCCGTTGCTGTTCCCTGGCGTCATTGCTGGCATGCACCCTTATGGGCGATGCCGTCACCTCAATGGAGTACTCCACGTCACTGCTGCGCGGCAAAAGCAGGGCACGTCTTCCAAGGTTCAGACGCCGATTCTGTTCCAGGCAGGCCCTCACCGGATCACGCAGCGGCTTGCGCTCAACTTCGTCGACCAGGCTGACAATTTCTCCCAGGCGTTTGCCGCGTGCGCTACCCAGTTCAAACCCTGTGAGCTGCTCCGCGGCGGCGTTCATGAATTCGATTTTGCCCTGGGGATCTGTAGTGATGACCCCGTCGCCGATGGATTCCAGCGTACGCTGGGCGCGATCGCTGAGCCGCTGCATGCCGATTGCCAGTTCGCGGCGTGCGCTGGTGTCCTCCGCAGATGCCAGAATGGCCGGCTTGCCCTGGAACTCGATGAGAGCACCCGCCATTTCGACCCAATGACCATTGCCATCTTTATCAAGCAACTGGATTTCAGCTACCGGCGGAACTTTTTTGCCGGCCAGCTGAGCTTTGAAGCGCTGGCGCATCTGATCGCGAAAATCGGGGTGCACAATCTCCAGGAATGGCCGGCCGATGAGATCATCAGGCGCGAAACCGGTGAATTCTGCCGCCCGCGGGTTGGCGTAAATGATCTTGTTGGCATGCACCAGCACCAGGCTGCGCGACTGTTCTGACAGCTTCGGAAACAGTTCCTGGCGACCGGCATCCGGTTCCGCCTCCCGCAGCAGATCCAGGGCGCTGTTGACCGAGCGCTCCAGCTGCCCGAAGTCGTCGTCACCCGTGACCGCGACCAGGGCATCGGTCTGCTGCACCCGCACCATGCGCTGCAGCTCGGCCGTCAACCGCAGCAATCGCAGTCGCGCCCGCCGCAAGCGCCAGCCGAGCAGCAGCGCCGCCAGCGCCGCCAGCCCCGCAATGCCATAGCTTGCTATCGTCCAGGCCGGCACGAATCAATAGCTCCCACGCATGCTTGGCGGCGCGCAGCCGCAACCGTCCGGGTTTTCCAGAGCATCTTTGCAATCATTGTCATCCTGACCCCCAAGGACCCTTCGGGCGCATGGCACGCTCCGGGCCTTGTCTTCGTTTTCAGGTGTTACTGGCCAATGGCCCAACGCAGTCAGGATACCCCGGCGGTTGCCCCCGGCAGGCTCCGACTCACCATAATCTGCGGGTAAAAAGCCGCGCTTGAGCGCTCCCTTTGCTTGTTAAAAACCCTTAAAAACCGTAGCATCTAGCGCCCCTGAACCAAGCACGACAGCGTTCGTTCGCAAAAGCACTATGAACCTCGAATCGGCACGTCAGCAAATGGTCATGCAGCAGGTGCGCGCCTGGGAAGTGCTCGACTCGCGGGTGCTCGATGTTTTGGGCACCCTGCCGCGGGAGGCTTTTGTGCCCGAAGCTTACCGCGCCCTGGCCTTCGCAGACACGGAAATTCCCCTGCCATGTGACCAGCAAATGATGGCCCCGAAAGTCGAAGGACGACTGTTGCAGGCGCTGGATCTTGACGGCACCGAATCGGTGCTGGAGATTGGCACCGGTAGCGGATTCCTGTGTGCCTGCCTGGCACGGCTGGCGCGCCAGGTAACCAGCTTGGAACTGCACGCAGCGTTGAGTGAGAGCGCCGCCGCGGTGCTCGATGCACAGGGAATCCGTAACGTCAGTCTTGAAGTCGCCGATGCGACCAAAGCCGAAATCAACAAAACCTACGACGCCATCGCGGTAACGGCATCGGCACCACGGCGCATCAGGAAACTTGAACAAGCGCTGAAACCCGGTGGACGCTTGTTCATCGTCGTCGGTGACGCACCGGTGATGGAAGCGCTGCTTATCACCCGCGTCTCGGAAAACAGCTGGACTTCCGAGAGTCTTTTCGAAACCTGCATAGCGCCATTGATCAACGTCGAACAACCCAGCCGCTTCGTGTTTTAAGCGGAATTGACGATGCAGGATATCGGGCCAGCCAGCGCTCAGGAGAAGCTTACTGCCGATTCTGGCTGCATTCTGCTGGATGTGCGCGAACCCTGGGAACTCAAGATTGCGAGCATCCAGGGCGCTTTGCATATTCCCATGCAGGACGTTCCCGATCGACTGGACGAATTGCCGCGGGATGCGGAGGTGATCGTGCTATGCCACCACGGCAATCGCAGTCGCGTGGTTGCGGGATTTCTGGAACAAAATGGCTACCAGCGGGTCTTTAATCTCGCTGGCGGCATTGATGCCTGGGCGGGGGAGCTCGAGCCCGGCATGGCACAATACTGATTCGTGACGACGCCATTACGTTGATCCTCACTGATTTAGTGATATAGTTAACTAAAACACCTAGGGCGCCGCCTGGATCCGGCGCCAGTTAGAAAGGACACCATCATGCGTTTCCGAGTTTTGTCAGCCCTTTGTTTGGCACTGTGGTGTGCAGTCGGCGCGGCCAGCGCTGAAAACTTGCTTGACGTTTACAAGCTCGCTGTCAGTAATGATCCGCTGGTGCGCGAAGCAGAGGCAAACCTGATGGCGGCGCGCGAAGCTCGCCCCCAGGCCCTCTCGGCGCTGCTGCCCCAACTGAATCTCAATGGCACCCGAAGCGACCGGGACAGTGACGGTACCAACGCGTTTTTCGATTTCACCACCGGCAGCCAGCGCTCTATACCTCAACAGTCAGCATCCGACTCCAACAGCTTTTCCTTGCAGCTGACCCAAACTATCTTTCGCTGGGACCAGTGGATCGGCCTGCAGCAGGCCCAGAAAATCATCGCTCAGGCTGAGATTGAATACACCGATGTAGTGCACGAATTGATGCGGCGGGTTGCGCGCACCTATTTCCTGGTACTGGGGGCCGAGGATGCGCTGGAGTCGGAGCAAGCCAATCGCGAGTCCATTGCCCGCCAGCTGGAACAGGCTGAGAAGCGATTCGAAGTGGGCCTGATTGCCATCACCGATGTGCAGGAAGCGCAGGCGGCGTATGACCAGGCGGTGGCGGCTGATATCGAAGCTCGACGCGCGCTGGCAATTGCACGGGAAAACCTGCGGGAAATTGTCGGTGTCGATATCGCAAACCTGGCACGCCCGGCGGCCGATATGGAGCTGGTGCCGCCTTCCCCCGCCGACCCGGATCAGTGGGTGCGCGAAGCGCTTGATCAGAACCTTTTACTGGTGGCCAGCCGTCTGGGTGCCGATATAGCCCGCGATGAAATTCGCGCGCGGCGCGCGGGTCATTTGCCGACCCTGGATCTGGTAGCCAGCCGCAATGAATTTGACCAGAGCTCCACCCAGGTCAATCCCGACCCGCTAACCGGCCAGCCGCTGACATCCAGCAGTGAAATCGATCAGTCCACGGACACCATCAGCCTGCAGCTCAGCGTCCCGTTATTCAGCGGTGGCTTTACTTCTTCACGTGTTCGCGAAGCTGTTTATCAGCATCGCGCTGCCAAGGAACGGGCGGAGCGCATCGCCAGAGAAACCGAACGGGAAACCCGGGACGCCTACCTGGGCGTGATATCAGAAATTTCACGAATCAAGGCGCTCAAGCAGGCGCTGGCGTCATCGCAAGCGGCGCTGGAGGCAACCGAAGCCGGCTTTGAAGTGGGCACCCGCACCACGGTGGATGTTCTCGGCAGTCGTCGCAATCTGCTCAATGCGCGCACCAATTACCTGAGTGCCCGGTATTCCTACATATTGAACGTGCTGCGGCTGAAGCGAGCTGCCGGAACTCTCAGCCAGGCCGACATCGAAACCTTCAGTCGGATTATGGTGTCCGAGTAGTACCTGGCTTTACCTGGGCCGCGTCAATCAGCGGCACGATCAGTTCCAGCAGGCGGGTCACGGTACCGCGATTCGCCTCGATAACCGCCCGGGCCCGCGCGCCGATGGCGGCCCGTTCCTCAGGCGCATTGAACAGTCGGCACACTTCGCGACCGAGGCCCTCAGCATCCCCCACCACGATGGCCGCTTGTCGCGCCAGCAGGGCTTCCGCGATATCCGGCGCATTGAAGTAATGCGGACCAGTGATCACGGGAATCGAGGCGGCGGCCGGTTCCAGCAGATTGTGCCCGCCCACCGGCACCAGGCTGCCGCCCACGAACGCCACGTCGGCCGAATGAAAAAAATCAGGCAACTCTCCAAGGGTATCCAGCAAAAACACCTGGGTGTCACGGGTGCAGCTCGCCCCGTCGCTGCGCCGCATATAGGTGAACCCCGCGCGCTCTGCTGCGAGGGCGGCACCGTCGAAGCGCTCGGGATGGCGCGGCACCAGGACCAGCAGCGCCTCCGGGAATTCAGCCAGCACCGCCGACTGAGCGGTTAGCGCAGCGGCTTCTTCACCCTGGTGAGTGCTGGCGGCAATCCACACCAGGCGCTTGTTACCGTCCGGCATCAGCAGGCTGCGCGGGCTCTGGGCGCTGCCGCGCTCTTCCAGGTCGAACTTGATATTGCCCACCGTGTGGGTACGGGCAGGATTGGCGCCCAGCGACAGAAAGCGCTCGGCATCCCGTTGGCTTTGGGCAGCAATTACGATGCCGTGGGTCAGAGCGTCCCGGAACAGCGGCATGAACCTCCGATATCTACTGACCGAACGAGGTGAGATGCGGGCGCTGGCCAACACCAGCGGCACACGCCGCTTGCCGCATTCATGAAACAAGTTGGGCCACAACTCGGTCTCCATGATGATGGCGATCACCGGTCGCTGGCATTGGAAAAACCGCCCGACCGCACCCGGCAAGTCATAGGGCGCGTACACCAGGTCGACGCTGCCCCCAAACACCGAATTGACCCGGGCGCGGCCCGTGGGTGTCACGGTGCTGATCAGTAAACGTAAGCCGGGGTAATGCTGCATCAGTGCGCGCACCAGTGGTACCGCTGCCTGCAGTTCTCCCACTGACACCGCGTGAATCCAGATGTGCTCACGTTGCGATGGCTGCGCGTACCAGCCAAACCGTTCACCCAGCCCGTGCCAGTAGCCACGATTCCGAAAACCCCGCCACAGCAGGCTCGCCAACACCACGGGTGTCAGCAAATAGGTCGCGACGATGTACAGAAAGCGCACGGGCAGCGCTCAGGCGCCGGTCTTCAGAGCATCGATAATTCGACTGGTAGAGCGGCCGGCGCGCAGCGGCAGGATTTTCACCTCGCCGCCGTTTTCGATGACGCAGTCGGCACCGGCAATCTCCTCGGGGCGGTAATCACCACCTTTAACCAGAATGTCGGGCAACACCTTGCAGATCAGCTCTGCGGGCGTGTCATCTGCAAAGGGCACAACCCAGTCCACGGCTGCCAGACCCGCCAGCACCGCCATGCGATCTGCCAGTGCGTTGACCGGGCGCGGGGCGCCCTTCAGCCTGCGCACCGAAGCATCGTCGTTGACGGCGATCACAAGCCGGTCACCCAGCGCGCGGGCCTCGGCCAGATAAGCCACATGTCCCGCATGCAAAATGTCAAAACAGCCGTTGGTCATCACGACTCGCTGACCCGCCTGGCGCGCCTCGGTCACCAGCTTCTGCAATTGTTCCTCGGTCACCATGCCGGAAGCGGGCAAGCCGCGACGGTGCGCGGCCAGCCGCAATTCGCTTTCGCTGACGCTGGCAGTACCCCGTTTGGCGACCACCAGCCCGGCGGCCGTGTTGGCCAGTTCCGCCGCCGCGTCATGATCGAGCCCCGCCGCCAGACCCGCTGCCATCACCGCGATCACCGTATCCCCGGCGCCGGTGACATCAAACACCTCGCGCGCCTCAGCGGCCAGCCACAGCGGCTCACCGGTGCCGCGCAGCAACAGCATGCCACGCTCACCCAGCGTCAACAGCAGGGCATCCAATCCGAGCTGCGCTCGCATGTTCTCGGCCCGTGTAACCAGCGAAGTTTCATCGTCACATTCCCCCGCAACCGCCTCGAACTCGCCACGGTTGGGAGTCAGGACGCTGGCGCCGGCATAACGACCGAAATCCCTGCCCTTGGGATCCACCAATACGGGAATATTGGCCGCCGCAGCCGCCCGTATCAGCGCCTGGGGATCAGTCAGGGTGCCCTTCGCATAATCGGATAACACCACCAGGTCGCAGCCCGCTAACGCTTGCGCAAAATTCTGGAGCAGTGGCACCGTATCGGCTGACGGGTAGGGGCTCTCGAAATCCAGGCGCAGCAGTTGCTGGCTGCGGCTCATCACCCTGAGTTTGGTTATGGTGGGTGCCGAATCGCTGACCAGCAGACGCGCATCGATGCCTGCCTCGCCCAGCAGGACCTTGAGCCGCGCGCCCGCCTCATCGTTCCCCGATACGCCCAGCAATCTGACGTTCATTCCCAGGGCTGCCAGGTTGACGGCCACATTGCCGGCACCGCCGGGACGCTCTTCGCTGGCGCCCACCTGCACAACCGGAACCGGGGCTTCCGGTGAAACCCGTTCGGTGGGACCCAGCCAGTAGCGATCCAGCATGACATCCCCGGCAACCAGTACGGTTTTGCCCGCAAAATCCGGAACCCTGAGGGGCGTGTAAGCATCGGTCATCGGTCTGTCCTTCGGGCACCCTGTGAACCGCGGCACATTCTACACGAGGTCCGGCTGTCACCCGCCTGTACCCTTGCCGATGCCATGGTTAGAATCCGCGCTGGATCTTGG